>CALKFO010000065.1 GCA_938084765.1 Candidatus Bipolaricaulota bacterium
CCAGGAACGGGTCCCCAGGTTTGGGGGTCTCCGGGACGCCGCCCTCTGCGCCCGCCAAGAGGTGGGCGCGCACCCGCTGGGGAACGGATTCCCAAACGCCTTTGGCTTTCAATACCGCCACGGCCTGGGCAAAGGTGGTGGAGTCCGGCGCGGTGGGACCGGAGGCAATGGTGGCCAGGTCGTCACCGGGCACATCGGAAAGCACAAGGCCCAGGACGTGCGCGGGCTGGGCAGCCTGGGCCAACCTTCCGCCCTTCGCCGCGGAAAGATGTTTGCGCACAGCGTTGATCTCGTGAATCGTGGCGCCCGCCCGTAGAAGAAGGTCCGTGGTGGCTGCAAGATCCGCAAGCTCCAGCCCAGGCGCAGGGAGCTCAAACAGAGCCGATCCTCCCCCGGAGATGAGCACAACCACGAGATCCCTTTTCTGCGCCCTGTTCACCAAGTCCCAGACCCTCCGGCTGGCCGCCAGGGTGCGTTCATCGGGCAAGGGGTGACCGGCCTCCGCCACCTCCACCCTCCGAGTGGGGACAGCATAGCCCTCCGCCGTGATCACCAGCCCTTCAGCAATGGCGTCCCCGCAGAGCTCCTCGAGGGCGCGGGCCATGCGCGCCGCTGCCTTGCCGAACCCCACCACAAGGAGACGCCGAAAACGCCGAAGATCGTAGAGATAAGGCCCGACCCGCATCGTTGTCCCCTCAAGGCGCACCGCCCTGGCCAGGCATCGCTCCGGGGAGAGCTCCGCCAGCACGCGCTCCGCAATCCCCAGGAGGACCTCCCGCAACCCTCCCTTGCCCAACGCTTCCCTCCTCCCTATTCTCAGGGCCTGTGGCCGCTCGGTTCCTGGCGGAAATCGATCGACGCCTGCGCGTAGCCTTCGGTGATCCACCCAGGCCCCGTTATGACCCGGTGGAGCTGCTTGTGCGCACCATTCTTTCCCAGAACACCTCCGATCGCAATCGCGACAGGGCTTACGCCCGTTTGCGCGCGCGCTTCCCCCGGCTGGAGGATGTCCTTTCCGCTCCTCTGGAGGAGGTGGCGGCGGCCATCCGGCCGGCGGGGATGCACCGACAGCGCGCTGCGCGCATTCAGGAGGTGTTGCGCCGCCTTCAAGACGAGCGGGGCCAGCTCTCCTTGGCGTTCCTCGAAGATCTTCCTCCGGAGGAGGCGGAACGGTGGCTTCTTTCCCTGCCGGGTGTGGGGAAGAAGACGGCGTACATCGTGCTGCTTTTTGGGTTTGGCCACGAGAGGTTTCCGGTGGACACGCACATCGCGCGGGTCACCCGTCGGCTGGGCCTCTGGGACGGCCGGGGTGACCCCCACGAGGCTTTGGCTCCCTTGGTGCCGCGCGGTCGGGCCTATCCCTTGCATTTGAACTTGATTCGATTAGGGCGGGAGTATTGTCGGCCACGACGCCCGCGGTGCCCCCAATGTCCACTCCTCGACCTTTGCCCATCCGCACAAAAGGAGGACAGATGACGCGTGCGGAAGCGTGGAAGCTGGTGACGGAGAAGGTTCATACGAAGAACCTGGTGAAGCACATGTTGGCGGTGGAGGCAGGGATGCGGGCCCTGGCGGAGAGGCTCGGTGAGGATCCGGAGCGCTGGGCCCTGGCCGGACTGCTCCACGACTTGGATTACGAGGAGACGAAGGACCGGCCGGACATTCACGGGAAACGCACGGTGGAGCTCCTCCGCGACCGGGGTTTTGTCGACGAGGAGGTCCTGCAGGCCATCCTGGCCCACGCGGGGCACAAGGAGCCGGAAAAGCCCATGGAGATCGCCCTCACCGCCGTGGACCCCCTGAGTGGGCTGATCGTGGCCGCAGCCTTGGTTCATCCGGCGCGCCTAGCCGGCCTGAGCACCCAGAACGTCCTCAACCGCTACAAAGAGAAGGGCTTTGCCCGCTCCGCCTCCCGGGAGGACATCGCCCTGGGCCAAAAGCTGGGCTTAGAGCTCCCCGTGTTCGTAGAGATCGTGCTCTCCGCGATGAAGGGAATCGCCCAGGAGCTCGGGCTTTAGATGACTCCGAGCTTGCGGCCCACCTTGGCGAACTTGTCCAGTGCGAAATCCAGGTCCTCCTGGGAATGGATGGCGGAGACCATGACCCGGATGCGCGCCTTGCCCTTGGGCACAGTAGGATAGGTGATGGCCTGGGCGAAGACCCCCTCTTCGAAGAGCATTTTGGAGAAATCCCAGGCGGTTTGGGCCTCGCCCAGCATGACCGGGGTAATAGGGGTCTGGGACTGGCCGATGTCGAAGCCGAGCTCCACCATTTTGCTCTTGAAGTACCGGGCGTTCTCCCAGAGCTTTTGGATGCGAGCATCCGAGCGCATGAGGATGTCCACCGCGGCAATGCAGGCGGCCACATCCGCTGGGGTGGCGGCGCTGGAGAACAAAAATGGCCGTCCCCGCTGCCGCAGAAACTCCACGATCTCGTGCTTGCCGGCCACGTAGCCGCCCATGACCCCAAACGCTTTGGACAGGGTGCCGACCTCGATGTCCACTCGGCCATGGAGGCCGAAGTGGTCCACAATGCCCCGGCCGTGCGAGCCCAACACACCTTCGCCATGCGCGTCGTCCACCATGACCAGGGCATCATAGCGCTCGGCCAGCTCCACGATCTCCGGAAGAGGAGCAAGGTCACCGTCCATGGAGAAAACACCATCCGTGACGATGAGCTTCACCGGCGCGCTCTTCTTCTCTTCGAGGGCCTTGGCCAGGGCATCCACGTCCCGATGGGGATAGATGACGCGCTCGGCTTTGGTGAGACGGCAACCGTCGATGATGGAGGCGTGGTTGAGCTCATCGGTGAAGATCACGGCACCCGGCCCGGCGATGAGGGGAATGGTGGCCAGATTGGCACAAAATCCGGACTGAAAGGTGACAGCGTCTTCACATCCCTTGAATTCCGCAAGCTTGCGCTCCAACTCCCGGTGTAAGGCCATGGTGCCGGCGATGGAACGCACCGCGGCTGGCCCCACCCCGTACTCCTCAATCGCGCGAATGGCCGCAGCTTTGAGTTCCGGATCGTTGGCGAAGCCGAGGTAGTTGTTGGAGCACATGTTGAGGACACGCTTTCCATCCACTACGGTCCAGGCACCCACAGGGCTTTCAATGGTGCGGATGATGTTGTACATCCCCTGTGCCTTGAGCGACTCCAGCTCCGCCAGGATGAAATCGTACTTGCCCATCCTCCCTCCTCGAAATGCAAGAGTAACCGGAGATGCAATTTTGTGCAACATTTAGCTCGTGATGTCTCAAAAGTCGTGATCAGGGAGATCCTTAGCTCTAGCTCTCCCGTGTTCTTTTTGAATCCCCGCTCTAATCCCTGAGTCCGCGGTCTCTTAAACCTTCCTCTGCTCGCCTCAGATTTCCTGCCCAGTCGCGCTTCTTGTACACGTTGCTCTTCCGCCCTTCCCAACGAGTTCCGCCACTCCTTTGCTCGCTCCCGTGCACCCACGCGGGGCATCGGTTTATCCAGCAAACTTCGGTAAGAGCCCTAACGAGGTAACACGGGTTCTTGACACCAACCGTTTTTTTTCGTAGGTAAATAGTTGAGGATGAAGCTTGTAAGCGTAGGTCTCGGGCTGCTCACGGGGTTAGGGATGCTCGTCCAAAGTGGAGGAGCTCTTCTTCTCCCTTGGGCTGAAGAGTTCCTCGCTTTAGCGGATTTGGAGCAAGGCCGCTGGGCCTTAGCGTTCGCAATGGTGCCGAGCTGCCCAGCATGCGAACAGGTGGTCTCCCGCTTAGGCCCTGCAGCCGAGGCTTTTCCTGAGATCCAGTTTGGTGCTCGGTTGAAGGACGAACAGGCCCCCACCCAGATTCTTGGGTGCCTCTTGGAGAGCGTCACTACACAGTGCGTGGAGTTCAAGCGTCTCATTAACATATGGTACGAACGTTGCGAATATAAGTGCCGCTGTGTGCCAAGAGGTTATCCACTTGGATATGACGTGGTATACGAATATCAGTACGAGCTTTGGTGCCAACTATGGCTGTATCTTTGCGGGAAGATACGTGTCACTCCTTTAGGGAAGCCTTGGTTAGCGAAGAGTTGGAAGGAGTATGACTGGTACACAGGATGCGGGTGTACAGCAGAGGAGCCAGTTCCGCTGCAATGCGAGGGGGAGAGGTGATGCGGCATGGGACTCATTGCTGTGGGGTTGTTGGTGCTGACACTAGGGGCTTTCGGTTCTACAGGATGTTTGGAAGCCATTGCAGCTGCAATTCCCCAAGCGACTTACCTAGGCGTGGATATCCAAGGCAATGTCATCGACCTTAACCTGCTTTCAGGTCAGGTGGTGGTCGTATATTTCGACATTTGGCTACCATCTTGGGTAAAGCGATCGGAGTTGGCCGAACTCTGTATTGACCCCGCGCAGAATTATCGACGCAAATTCGTGGCCTTTCTACAAGCATTGCATGATACATTCCACGAGATCACCGTGATTGGAGTATGGTTTAGGGAAACCAAGGAGAGTTTAAGCGAACTCGTAACAGAGCTTAGGATCACTTTCCCGGCCATTCCTGACCCCGACGGGGAGATCGCCGACCGTTTTGCGGTCAGCACATGGCCAACTCTTCTACTGTTCGACCGCGCGGGGAAATTGCGTAGCATTGGTACCCCTGGTTATTTCGATATTTGGGATCTTTTCTTTTATCTGATGTGGCAGATACGACTGTCCGATTTACTGCAACCCATGGTGACCGGAGAGGGTAGCTGTGAGAACAGAGGCCAAGACATCGTGGGTGACCCAAGCCCATCACAACTTTAAGAGCATGGGGGCTCCCTTAAGGGGGCACTTCTATCCAACTCCAGTCCCTACCTGAGCCAAGCACCGGCGGCCTACCGATGCTTGTCCTGAGGGTCAACATCCATGTGCACACGGTATCCCAAAGATATGTGGTTTTTCTAGATCTTCGCAAGCCCATAAGGGCAAATCAGTTCTAACCGCAGGGAGACCCTTGCCGCGTGGGAAGGGTAAAGTCGCTCGCGAGAGAACATTCTGTACGAGGTGAGAACTCCGCAGACTGTCTCAGAGCATGGTGGAAGGGCGGTGCCTTGCCTGAGCACCTACACCCTTAACGTTTGCCTTCGCGCGAAGCGTGGACTAGGATATTGAACGGTGAGGTTATGACGAAAATTTTGGTCACAGGAGCGGCGGGGCAGATCGGGTCTGAGCTGACTTTGGCGTTACGCAAAATATACGGTCAAGAAAACGTGATCGCTGCAGACCATAAGAAATCCCCACATCCTCGCCTCATGGAGGGGCCTTTCATCACCGTAGATGTGACGGATCGCACACAACTAGAAAAAGCTGTGCACGAATACAAAATCACGGAAATTTATCATCTAGCAGCCATCCTCTCCGCCCGCGGCGAACAAAACCCAGAACTGGCCTGGCGGGTGAACGTGGAAGGCCTATACAACGTGCTGGAAGTGGCAAGGCTTACGGGTATCCAAAAAATATTCTGGCCCAGTTCCATTGCTGTCTTTGGCCCTAAAACCCCACGAGAAAACACGCCCCAGGACACGATCCTCTCGCCCACCACCATGTATGGGATCACGAAAGTGACCGGAGAGCTTCTCTGCGAATACTACCACCGACGTTATGGCCTGGACATCCGAGGCCTGCGGTTCCCAGGCATCATCTCCAGCGAGACCCCGCCGGGAGGGGGCACCACCGACTACGCCGTGGAGATCTTCTATGCTGCTGTGCGGGGTGAGCCCTACACCTGCTTCGTGCGAGCGGATACGGTCCTCCCCATGATGTACATGCCCGATTGCCTCAAGGCCACGCTCACACTGATGCAGGCGGATTCTTCACGTCTTAGGTATCGAATCTACAACGTGACGGCCCTCAGTTTCTCCGCTGAGGAATTGGCACGGGAGATTCAAAAGCGGGTTCCCGGCTTCCGCGTGGAGTACAAACCCGATTTTCGGCAATGCATCGCGGACAGCTGGCCCCGCACGATCGACGATTCCCCCGCCCGGGAGGATTGGGGATGGAAACCGGACTACGACCTACCCAAAATGGTGGACGCGATGCTCACAGCGTTGCGCAAGCGAAAGGAGCGGGGCGAGCTCTAGATTCTTCAGCGCCCACCCAAATAGGCCACGGCCTCGATCTCGATGCGGGCGCCCTTGGGCAGGGCGGAGACGGCCACGCAGGCCCGCGCCGGCGGTTCGAGGTCGAAATACGCGGCATACGCGCGATTCACGGCCTCGAAATCCTTTATGTCCGCGAGGTAAATGGTGACCTTGATCAGGTCCGCGAGGCTGGCGCCGGCTGCGGCCAGAATTTCCTTGATCTGCTCTAAGCACCTCTGAGTCTGGGCCTCAATGCCGCCCTGAAGGAGGGCGCCGCTTTGCGGGTCCAAGGGGATCTGGCCGGAGATGAAAAGAAAATCTCCGGCGCGCACTGCCGGGGAATAAGGGCCAACCGTATGGATCCCTGAAGGAACAACGGCGCGGCGGGTCATGCCCAGGTGAGGCGGGCCATTTCCGCCCCATCGCCCAACCGCGGGCCCAGCTTCAACACCCGGGTATACCCGCCGTCCCGCTCCTTGTACTTGGGGCCGATCTCCGCGAACAGCTTTTCCGTGGCCTCCTTGTCCCGAAGAACGGCGAAGGCCATGCGGCGATGGGCCTGGGTGTCCTCCTTAGCCCAGGTCACGAGCCGCTCCACCAAGCGCTGGGTGGCCTTGGCCCGCGCCGGGGTGGTGTCGATCTTGCCATGGAGGATCAGGTCACGGGCCTGACCGGCCAACACCAACCTCCGCCGGTCGGCCTTCATCGAAAGCTTCGGGACTTTCTTGCGGTGCCGCATCAGCCCTCCTTCTCCGAGCGCAAGCGATACCCTAGCTCCGCCAAACGCTGCTCCAGTTTGGCCAGGGTCTTCTCCCCCAGGCCATGGATATCGGCGATCTCCTCCCGGGTGCGGGAGAGGAGATCCCCCAGGGTGACGATCCCTGCCTCCTTGAGGAGATTGCAGGCGCGGATTTCAAACCCTAACTCGGTCAAGGGCTGGTCGTACTCGCTGGGCGCGGGGGGTGGAGCCCCGGTGGGCGCCCCAACCTCCTCCAGCAGGGCGAAATGGCGCTGCAGGATGCGCACCGCTTGTTGCACAGCCTCTTTGGGTTGGATGGCCCCATTGGTCCACACGTCCAGGATCAGCCGCTCATAGCCGGAGCGGCCGCCCACCCGGGTCTCCTCCACCAGGAAGTTCACCTTCTCCACAGGGGAGAAGTCCGCGTCCACTGGGATGAGGCCCAAGGGCGCATCCTCGCGCTTGTTCTCCTCCGCGGGCCGGAACCCCCGCCCCACCTCCACCTCCATCTCGATCTCCAGACGGCCCCCCTCCTCCACCGTGGCGATGTAATGCTCGGGGTTGACGATGGTGAGGCCCGCGGGAACCTGGATGTCCGCGGCCACCACCTCTTTGGGGCCGGTCACGTTGAGGTACATGCGGTGAAGCTCGGCGTCCGCGGCACGGATGCTCAACCCCTTGAGGTTCAAGATGATGTTGAGGATGTCCTCCCTCACGCCCTCGATGACGTCGTATTCGTGGTACTTGCCGGGGATGTAGATGCGCACCACCGCCGCCCCCGGAATGGAGGAGAGCAGAACCCGCCGCAGGGCGTTGCCCAGGGTGGTGGCATACCCACGCTCCAACGGAGCCACCACCAATCGGCCGTACCGTTCGGTGTGCTCCACCCAATTCGCCGTCTCCGGAAACAAAAACTCAGCCATCGCTAGCGGGAGTAGTATTCTACGATCAGGCTCGTGTCCACGGCGTGCTCGAGCTCGTCCAAGGTGGGCTCAGCGTTCACCTGGACCCGCAAGCCCTCCAGATCCCGCGTGAGCCAGCTGGGCACCGGCCGGCGCTGGGCCATGTCCCGCAGCAGCGGCTTCAGCTTTTCCCGGGACTGGGGCTTGACCTCGATGATGTCCCCTTCCTCCACGAGGTAGGAGGGGATGTTGGTCACGCGGCCGTTCACGAGGAAATGGCCATGGGACACGAGCTGACGGGCCTGGGCGCGGGACACGGCAAAGCCCGCACGGTACACGACGTTGTCCAACCGCCGCTCCAGGAACTTCAAGAGGGCTTCCCCGGTCACGCCCTTGAACTCCTTGGCCCAATCCACGTACCGACGGAACTGCTCCTCGCGCACCCCGTAGATCCTCTTGAGCTTCTGCTTTTCCCGCAGGCGCAGGGCGTACAGGGTCATGCGCCGGCGAAACCGCCCGTGCTGGCCAGGGAGGGACGGGCGGCGTTGGAGCGCACACTTTGGGGAATAGCACCGATCCCCACGCAAAAAGAGCTTCACCCCTTCGCGTCGACAAAGTCTGCACTTCGGTCCGATGTACTTGCCCATCGCTCCTCCTAACTGTGGGGGGTGGGGGTGACGTTCTTCACCTCTTCCACCTGGATGCCCGCGGCCCGCAGGGTCTGGATCACCGGCTGCCGCCCCGGCCCGGAACCGTTCACCGTCACGATCACCGAGCGGATTCCCATCTCCTTCATCTGACGAATCAGCGCCTGGCAAGCCAGCTGAGCTGCGTAGGGCGTGCCCTTGCGGGAGCCCGAGAAGCCCGCCGTGCCCCCGGATTGCCAGGCCAGGGTGTTGCCCTCGAGGTCCGTGAGGGTGAGGATGGTGTTGTTGAAGGTGGAGTGGATGTGGACGCGGGCGCGCTCCAAGCGAATGTTTTTCTTTTTGCGCGTCTGGGTCTGGGGGCTCATCCCTCACTCCTTGGCCTTTTCCTTCTTGCGGCTGCGCCGGCCGGCCTTGTCGGGCCGTGGCCCTTTCCAGGTGCGGGCGTTGGTACGGGTGCGCTGGCCCCGCACGGGAAGCCCCACCTTGTGACGAAGGCCGCGGTAACAGCCGATGTCGATGAGCCGCTGGATGTTCGCCCGGATCTGGCGCCGCAAATCGCCCTCCACCGGATAGGACTCCACCTCCTGCCGGAGGGCCGCCACCTGCTCCTCGGTGAGGTCCATGACCTTCGTCGCCGGATCGATCCCGGTCTTCTGCAGGATCTTCTTGGCTAACGACGGCCCAATCCCGTAGATGTAGGTCAGGGCTACATCGATCCTCTTTTTCGCCGGAAGGTTGACGCCTGCGATCCTCGCCATGGCTCACCCCTGCCGCTGCTTATGTTTGGGGTTGCGGCAGATCACCCACAGCCGGCCCTTTCGCCGCAGGACCTGGCATTTCTCGCAGATCTTTTTCACGGAGCTGCGCACCTTCATGATCCCCTCCTAGCTCTCCCGGTACACGATTCGGCCACGGGTGAGGTCGTAGGGGGAGAACTCGCAAATCACCTTATCCCCCACCACCACGCGGATGAAGTTCTTTCGCATCTTTCCCGAGGTCACACAGATCGCAGTGTGCCCGGTTTCCAGCCGGACGCGGTACATGCAGTCCGGCAGGACCTCGATCACCTCACCCCGTGCCCGAATCAGCTCCTTTTTGCCCAAATCTCCTCCCCGATCCACTGGGTGAGCACCCACGGCCCGGCGGGGGTCAGGGCCACCATCTCCTCGAAATGCGCGGAGAGGGCCCCGCTCCCCGTGACCGCCGTCCACCCATCCGGAAGAATCCTCACGGGAAGATCATCCCCTTTGATCATGGGCTCGGGACAGAGCACCATGCCCTCCTGCAGGACCGGCCCAAACCCCGGAGGTCCAAAATTCGGGATCTGAGGGTCCTCGTGGAGGGCCCGGCCGATCCCGTGCCCCACGAATTCCTTCACCGGATAAAAGCCGAACCTGCGCGCCGTGGCCTCAATGGCGTGAGACAGGTCCGAGACGTGCGCGCCGATTCTAGCGGCCTCCACGGCCGCCCGCAAGGACGCCAGCGTGGCCCGCACCAGGGCCTCCGCTTCCGCCGCGATCCGCCCCACCCCCACTGTCACCGCGGCATCCGCGTAGTACCCCGCCCGCCGCAGCCCCAGATCCAAAGAGAGAAGATCACCCTCCCGCAGGACGCGCCGAAACGAGGGGATCCCGTGCACCACTTCCGCGTTGACGGAGGCGCACAGGGTGGCGGGGTATCCTTGATACCCTTTGAAAGCCGGGGCGGCCCCGGCCGCGCGAATCCAGCGCTCGGCCAGGCGATCCAGCTCGCCCGTGGTGACCCCTGGCTCCACCCGCGCCGCCAAGGCCAGGAGGATCTCCCGCAAAAGCTGGGCGTTCTCCGCCACCACTTCCAGCTCCCGCTCCGTCTTGAGGGCGATCATCGTAGGACCTCCGCCACGGCGCGGAAAACCTCCTCTGGAGCGCGGTCCGCCCGCACCCGCCGCAGAAGTCCACGCCCCTCATAGTAGGCCACCAAGGGGGCAGAATCCCGCATGTACACCTCGAACCGACGGGCCACCACCTCGGGTTTGTCGTCCTCCCGCTGGAGGAGGGCCCCGCCGCAGCGGTCGCATTTTCCGGGCTCTTTGGGGGGCTGGGTCACGAGATTATAGACTGCACCACACTTTTCGCAGATACGCCGGCTGGAGAGGCGCCGCACCACCTCCTCCCGGTCCACCTCCAGGAACACCACCACGTCCACGGTGGTGAAGCGCTCCAAACCCTCGGCCTGAGCCACCGTGCGGGGGAAACCGTCGAACAACACCCCTTTTTGGGCGTCCACCCGCTGCTGGACGAGGGAAAGGATGACCTCGTCGGGGACGAGCTCGCCGCGGGCCATGTAGCCCCGGGCCAGTTCGCCCAGCGGGGTGCCCTTGGCCACCTCCTCCCGCAGCATATCGCCGGTGGACACGTGGAGGAACCCGAAGGCCTGCACGAGGCGGCTGGCCACGGTGCCCTTTCCCGCGCCCGGCGGCCCAAGAAGCACCACGTTCTTCATCCCCGCCTCCCCAAGAAACGCGCCCCCTTGATGAGGGATTCGTACTGGCGCATCACAAGATGCGCCTCCATCTGCATGATCGTGTCAATGCCCACACCCACAAGGATGAGAAGGGAGGTACCGCCGAGCCAGAACCCGCGGATCCCGGAGGCTGCGCGGAAGATGTAGGGCAAAATGGCGATCCCCGCGAGGAAGAGGGCGCCCACCAGGTTCAGACGGCCCATGATCTCCTGGAGATACTGGGCGGTGGACGCGCCCGGCCGCACCCCCGGCACGAACCCCCCAGCTTCCCGCAGATTCTTGGCGATCTCCTGAGGGTCGAACACGAGCGAGGAGTAGAAGTAGGTGAAGAAGATGGTGAGGACCACGTAGGCCAGAAGATACGCGAGGCTCCCCGGCTCCACGTAGGTTTGGAGCCAACGTAGCTGAGGCACCCAGGCCGCGATGGAGCTGGGGAGGCTGAGGATGGCGGAGGCGAAGATGATGGGAATGACGCCGCCCAGGTTCACCCGCAGGGGCAGGTACGTGGAATGCCCGCCGTACACGCGCCTTCCTGTGGTGCGCTTGGCATACTGCACGAGGATCTTGCGTTGGCCCTGCTGCATGATCACGGTGAGGGCCACCACAGCCACGAACACCACCACCAGCCCCACCGCCCAAAGCGGGTGCACCGTGCCGGTGGAGATCTCGATGTAGGTGGCCTGGATCTCCGCAGGGAGGCGAGCGACGATCCCCGCCATGATCAGCATGGAAATCCCGTTGCCGATGCCGTTTTCGGTGATGCGCTCGCCGATCCACATGAGGAAGATGCTCCCCGTGGTGAGGGCGATGATGGAGGTGATGAAAAACTGGAACGTGGGATCGGCAAGCCCATAGGAGATGGCCATGTAGCTCATGGCGTAGGACTGGAGGAGGGCCATGAACACCGTGCCCCAACGCGTGTACTGGGTGAGCTTCTTTCGCCCCTCCCGTCCCTCCTCCTGCAACTTCTTCAGGGCCGGCACCACGGGGATGAGGAGGGAGAGGATGATGGACACGTTGATGTAGGGGATGACGCCCAAGGCGAAGAGGGAGAAGTTTTGCAGGGCGCCGCCGGTGAAGAGGTTCAAAAACTGCAGAAGCCCGGTGCCAAAGGCCTGGGCCAGGATCTGACCCAAGGCCTCCGTCTTGATCCCGGGCACGGGGATGTGCACCCCGATCCGGTAGACCAAAAGCATCCCCAGCGTGTAGAGGATGCGCTTGCGCAGCTCCTCCACCACGAAGACCTGTTGCAGGCGGCTAAGCACTGGGGACCTCCTCCGCCCGGCCGCCGGCAGCCTCGATCTTGGCCTTGGCCGCGCGGCTGAACTTGTGGGCCCGCACCACCAGGGGTTTGGTGAGCTCGCCCTCGCCCAGGATCTTGAGCCCGTCCTTGGGGTCCTTCACCAGCCCCTTGGCCATGAGCTTGTCCAAGGTGACCTCCTCGCCCGGGGCGAAGTGTTTCTCCAACGCACCGATATTCACGATCGCGTACTCCTTGGCCAAGGGGTTGTGGAAGCCCCGCTTGGGGAAACGCATCCACAGCGGGGTCTGCCCGCCCTCAAACCCCGGGCGCATCCGGACGCCGGAGCGGGCGCCCTGCCCCTTCGTCCCTCGGCCGGACTCGTGCCCGCCGTGCCCGGAGCTGTAGCCCCGTCCCACCCGCTTGGGCCGAGGCTTGGCCCCCGGGTTGGGCCGCAGATCATCCAGATCCAGCACCATGTTCACCCTCCACAATCTCGTTCACGGACTTGCCCCGGCGCTTGGCCACGGCTTCCGGGCTCTCCAGCTGGGAAAGGGCCACCAGGGTGGCCCGGGCCAGGTTCAAGGGGTTGGTGGAGCGCAAGGCCTTGGTGAGCACGTCCTTGATCCCGGCCATGCGGCACACCGCGCCCACGGTGCGTCCGGCGATGATCCCCGTGCCCGGATAGGCCGGACGCAAAAGCACCTTGGCCGCGCCGTGCTCGCCCATCACCTCATGGGGGATGGTCCCGTTCACGATGGGCACCTCGATCATGTGCTTCAAGGCATCCCGGATGGCCTGCTGCACGGCCTGGGGGATCTCGATGGACTTGCCCATGCCCACGCCCACCTTGCCCGCGCCGTTGCCCACCACCACGACCACCCGGAACCGCATGCGTTTGCCGCCCTTGGTGACGCGGCCCACGCGGCGAATTTCGATGACCTCGTTCTGCAGCTGTTCAGGAACCTGGGCGATCAAAACTCCAGCCCTCCCTCCCGGGCCGCCTCCGCCAGGGCCCGGACCTTCCCATGGTACGGGTAACCCCCTCGATCGAACACCGCGGTCCTGATGCCCTTCTCCAGGGCGCGCCGGGCCAACAGCTGCCCCACCAGCCGCGCCGCCTCCACGTTGTCGGACTTGATCTTGTCCCGGATCTCAGGGTCCAAGGTGGAGGCGGCCACGAGCGTGCGGCTCCCCTCCCGCGGAGTGTCGTCGATGAGCTGAGCATAGATGTGCCGCAGGCTCTTGTACACGCAGAGCCTGGGGCGCTCGGGTGTGCCCATGATCTTGCGCCGAATGCGCATGTGCCGCTTGATCCGTCGTGCGTTACGCGAAAGCCTCGCCATAGCCATCACGCCTTCGCTCCGAGTTTCCCGACCTTCTTCACGATCTCCTCGCCCTTGTAGCGGATGCCCGTGCCGCGGTAGGGCTCAGGCGGCTTGATCTTCCGGATGTTGGCGGCCACCTGCCCCACCCAGTATTTGTCGATGCCGCGGACGATGATGCGCGTGGGCTCAGGCACCTCCACCTCCACCCCTGCAGGGATGGGGAAGCGCACGGGATGGGAAAACCCCAACTCCAGGACGAGGGTTTTCCCCTCCAACTTGGCGCGGTAGCCGAGGCCGTGGATCTCCAGCTCCTTTTCCCACTTTTTCGTGACGCCCTGGACCATGTTGGCGATGAGGGCTCGGTAGAGGCCATGTCGGGCGCGGAACGGCGCCCGGTCCCCTTTGCGCTCCACGCGCACAGCCCCGTCCTCCACCCGGATCGTCACGTACCTCGGATCGTAGGCACAGCGCAAGGTGCCCAAGGGCCCCTGCACCACCACCTCCTGGGGCAGGACCTCCACCTTGACCCCTGGCGGCAACGGTATCGGCCTTTTGCCGATCTTGGACATGATCCCACCTCACCAGACCTCGCAGATGACCTCACCGCCCAACCCCCGCCGCCGCGCCTCCCGGTCGGTCATCACGCCCTGCGAGGTGGAGACGATGGCGATTCCCAGGCCTTGACGGGGCCGGGGAAGCTCGCGCACGCCGGCGTACACGCGGCGGGAGGTGCGACTCACCCGGCGCAGCCCCCGAATGGCCGGCCGCCAGGTGCGCGTCCCCTCCCGCAAATACTTGAGCTTGATGCGCAAAAGGGGATAGCTTTCGCCCGGCTCCACCGCAAACGCGGCGATGTAGCCCTCCTCGTGGAGGACCCGGGCGATCTCCGCCTTGAGCTTGGAGGAGGGAAGTACCACCTCCTCGGCTCGGCGAGCCAGGGCGTTGCGAATGCGGGTGAGCATGTCGGCAATGGGGTCATCCACGGTCATCCTGCCCTCCTCACCATGCGGCCTTCTTCACCCCGGGGATCTGACCATCCAGGGCCAATTTGCGGAAGCACATGCGGCAGAGGCCAAAATCCCGGATGTAGCCGCGGGGCCGGCCGCACAGGCTGCACCGATTGCGCTGCCGCACCCGGAACTTCGGCGGCTGCTTCATCTTCTCGATCTTGCACTTGCGCGCCATCTTCCCCCCTAATTCTCTCGGAACGGGCAACCCAGGGCCCGCAGGAGGTGATAGGCCTCCCGGTCGGTTCGGGCCGTGGTCACGATGACCACGTCCATGCCTTGCGGCCGCACCACGTCGTCATAGCTCACCTCGGGGAAGGCCATCTGGTCCGGGATCCCCAGGGAGAGGTTCCCGCGGCCGTCAAAGGCGTCCGGATCTACGCCCTTGAAGTCGCGAATCCCCGGGAGGACCACGCGAAAAAGCTTGTTCAGGAATTCGTAGGCCCGCACGCCCCGCAGGGTGACCATGCACCCGATGGGGTCGCCCTTCTTGATCTTGAAGTCGGAGATGGCCTTCTTGGCCCGGGTCACCACCGGCTTCTGCCCGGTGATCTGGGCGAGGTTCTTCACGGCCCCCTCCAACACCTTGGGGTCATCGTGCTTGCCCACGCCCATGTTGATCACGACCTTCTCGATCTTGGGCACCTGCATCACGTTCGTGTAGCCCAGCTCCTGCATGAGCTTGGGCACGATCTCCTTTTTGTAGCGTTCGTAGAGAAGCATAGCCTCAATCGAACGTGGCTCCGCACTGCTTGCAGCGGCGGAGCTTCCTTCCCTCAACCCACGCGAACCCGATGCGCGTGGGGACCCCGCACTCCGGGCAGATGACCTTCACGTTGGAGATGTGGATGGGCGCTTCTTTTTTGATGATGCCAGGTTCGCGCACGGTGGCCGTGGGGCGCTGATGCTTGGTGACGATGTTCACGCCCTCCACGACCACCCGGTTCTCGTCGGGGAGGACGCGGAGGACCTTGCCGATCTTGCCCCGGTCGTCCCCAGCGATCACCTTGACCCGGTCGCCCTTCTTGACCTTGGCCATCCTTCCTCCTAGACCACCTCCGGGGCCAGGGAGATGATGCGCATCATCCCCTTTTCCCGGAGCTCCCGGGCCACCGGCCCGAACACCCTGGTCCCGATGGGCTGAAGGTTCTTGTCCACGAGGACCACCGCGTTGTCATCGAAGCGGATGGTGCTGCCGTCCGCGCGGCGGTAGGCCTGGCGGGTCCGCACCACCACGCCCCGCACGATGTCCCCTTTGTCGAACTCCGAGGTGGGCAGCCGCTTTTTCACCGAGGCCACGATGATATCGCCGATCTCCGCCTTGCGCTTCTTCCCCAGCACGTTGATGCACTCCACCTCTTTGACCCCGGTGTTATCGGCCACCACCAGTCGGGTACGCAGCTGCACGGCCATGGCTATTGGGCGCGGCGAACGATTTCCACCAGCCGCCAGCGCTTGAGTTTGGAAAGCGGCCGGGTCTCCTCGATCCGCACCAAGTCCCCAACCCGCGCCTGTTGGTGCTCGTCGTGCACGTAATACTTGGTGCGGCGCCGAACGTGCTTGTGGTAAAGAGGATGCTCCACAAGCCGCTCCTCCATCACCACGATGGTCTTCTGCATCTTGTCGCTCACCACAACCCCGACGCGTTGCTTGCGCCTACCCATAGCGCACCCCCCTCTCCCGCAGCACGGTGAGGGCCCGGGCGATGTCCTTCTTCGTCTTCTTGATCTCCGCGGTGTTGGTGAGCTGCCCTGAGGCCAACTGGAACCGCAGGTTCAGGAGCTTGCGCTTCCACTCCTGAACCCTTTGCATGAGCTCATCGTTGGAGAGCTCGCGCAGATCCCGGGCCTTCATGGCGCACCCCCCAGTTGGATCCGCCGGGCGAGCTTGGTGGGGATGGGAAGTTTAGCCGAAACCTTGCGATGGATCTCCTTGGCCTCCTCTTCGTCCACGCCGGAGAACTCGAACAGGATGCGGCCAGGCTTCACCACCGCCACCCAGCCCACCACATCGCCCTTCCCCTTGCCCATGCGGGACTCCGCGGGCTTGCGGGTGTAGGGCTTGTCCGGAAAGATCCGCACCCACACCTTGCCCTTGGGGATGGAGCGCGCGAGCACGGTGCGGGCGGCCTCGATCTGTTGGGCCGTGATCCAGGAGGGCGCCAGGGCCTGGACGCCGTAGTCCCCGAAGGCCACGGTGTTGCCCCGGGTGGCCTTGCCCTTGATGTGCCGGCCCTTTTGTTGTTTGCGGTATTTCGTGCGTTTGGGCGCCAAAAGGGACATGTCAGCTCACCTCCGCCCGCTTCTCCTTCAGGGTCCAGATCTCCCCTCGGAACACCCAGGCCTTGACCCCAATCACCCCGTACTTGGTCCAGGCGATGGTGCAGGCGTAATCCACGTCCGCGCGGAGGGTCTGCAGGGGGACCCGCCCGTCCTTGATCTCCACGGAGTGCGCAAGCTCCGCCCCTCCCAGGCGCCCGGAGACCCGGATCTTCACGCCCTGGGCGCCGGCGGCCATCACCCGCCGCACCGCCTCCTTCATGGCTCGGTAGGGGTTCACCCGGTTCTCGATCTGGAAGGCCACGTCTTGGGCGACGATGGCGGCCTCCAGCTCGGGTTTGTCCACCTCCATCACGTGGACCACGATCTCCCGGCCCGTCATCTTGGAGAGGCGCTCCTGCAGGGCCGTGATCTCCGCGCCGCCCCGGCCGATGATGATCCCCGGCCGCACGGCCCGGATGATGACCTTGGCCCGCGCGTCCGTGGCCCGCTCGATGAGGACCTCGGCGATCCCTGCCCCCCGGTACGTCCTCTCGATGTGGTCCCGGATGCGCCGGTCCTCCGCCACATAGAGGGGCACCTTCCCTTTGGGGGCAAACCAGGTGGAGCGCCACTTGCGGAGGATCCCCAGGCGAAAGCCCACCGGATGCGTCTTTTGGCCCATCAACCCTCCTTTTCCCCTACGGCGATGGTGATGTGGGAAAGCCGCCGTTGCAGGATGTCCGCCCGGCCGAAGGCCCGGGGGTTCAGGCGTTTGAGCCGTGGACCCTCGTCCACGTAGGCCCGGACCACCCACAACCTTTCCTCGTCCATGTCGAAGTTATGCACGGCGTTGGCCACCGCCGAGTCCAGCACCTTCCGGATGATGCGCGCCGCCTTTTTCGGGGAGAGGGCCAAAAGCCGGCGCGCCTCGGCCACGGGCTTGCCCCGGATCTCGTTGATCACGAGCCGGGCCTTGAGGGGCGAGACCCGCACGAACCGCGCGCGTGCCACCGCCTCGCGCATGCCCACCCCCTCACTTCGGCGCCGGCGGGGCCTTCTTCTTCACCCCACCGTGGGCCCGGAACGTCCGCGTGGGCGCGAACTCCCCCAGCCGATGCCCAACCATGGCCTCGGTGATGCGCACCGGCACATGGGTCCGGCCGTTGTGCACGTAAATCGTGAGCCCCACCATGTCCGGCACGATCACCGAAGCCCTCGACCAGGTCTTGATCTCGCTGATGAGCCCCCGCTTGAACTTCTCGATCTTCTCGATCAGGGTGGGATCGACGAACGGCCCTTTCTTCTTGGACCTGGCCATCACTTCCTCCTCTTGCGAGGCTGGATGATCCATTTATCGCTGGGCTTCTTCTTGCGGGTGGGGACGCCGCGGGCGGGCTTGCCCCAGGGCGTCTTGGGCGGGTGCCCCTCGCCGGTGCGGCCCTCGCCGCCGCCGTGGGGGTGATCGTCCGCGCCCATGGCCGTGCCCCGCACCGTCGGCCGCCAGCCCTTGTTCCGCCGGCGCCCAGCCTTCCCGTACCTCACGTTCTTGTGGTCCACATTGGAGACCTGGCCCACCGTGGCCATGCAATCGGGGTGGAAGGCGCGGATCTCCCCGGAGGGCAGACGCAGGATCACCCGCTCCTCCTCCTTTCCCAGCACCTGGGCCGCCGTCCCCGCCGCCCGGGCGATCTTCCCGCCCGAACCCGGATAGAACTCCACGTTGTGCACCAGCGTCCCGTCCGGGATCTTCCGAAGGGGAAGGGCGTTCCCCGGCCGAGGCTCCGCGTTCTCCCCGGCCTCCACCACGTCCCCCACCTTGAGCTCCACCGGGGTGATGATGTACCGCTTCTCCCCGTCGGCGTAATGAAGGAGGCTGATCCAGGCGGAGCGGTTGGGGTCGTACTCGACGGACACGACCTTGGCGGGGATGCCTTGTTTGTCGCGGTAGAAATCGATCAGGCGGTATAGGCGTTTGTGGCCGCCGCCCCGGTGGCGCACGGTGATCCGCCCTTGGTTGTTGCGCCCCGCATGGGGTTTGAGCCACACCACCAGGCTCTTCTCCGGCTCATCCGTGGTGAGCTCGGAGAAGTCCGGGAGCACGGCGTGCCGCTGCCCCGGCGTGACCGGCTTCAGTTTCTTGAGTCCCATGCGCGCATCACCCCACGATCTCGATCTTGTGCCCCGGCGCGAGCTTCACGATCGCGCGCTTCTCGCTTTTGGTGCGACCATGGCGCCGGTCCAGCCGCGTCCGCCGCGGCTTCCCCCTCCGGTACATCGTCCACACCTTCTCCACCTTCACCTTGAACAGCTCCTCCACCGCCTGCCGGATCTCCGGCTTCGTCGCATCCGGGTGCACCTCGAACGTGTACTTCCCCTGCTCCATCTCCCGCCAGCTCTTCTCCGAGAGGATGGGGCGCAGGATGATGTCCTCAGGCGCCAACCGGGGCATGGCTCAACCTCCTCAGCAGGGCCTCCAATCCCTTCTCGGTGATGAGCAGGCCCTCATGCTCCAGCACATGGTAAGCCGTGAGAAGATCGGCTCGATGGCATCCCACGCCCGGGATGTTGGAGAAGGATTTGTACACGGGGACTTGGTACTCCTCGGGGGCCACCACGACCAGCGTCTTTTCCGGAAGGCCCAGCCGGGACAGAAGAACGAGGGCCTCCTTGGTCTTGGGCCGGGCGAAGCCCAAGCGGTCGATGAGCCAAACGCGCTCCTCTTGGGCCCGGGCAGAGAGGGCGGAGATCAGGGCCTTGCGGCGCATCGTCTTGGGGAGCTCCACATCCCAATCCTTGGGCTTGGGGCCGAAGGTCACGCCGCCGTGGCGCCAAATGGGCGAGCGGATGGAGCCGTGCCGGGCCCGGCCCGTGTGCTTCTGGGGCCAGGGTTTGCGGCCCCCGCCCCGCACCTCGCCCCGGGTCTTGGTGGAGGCCGTGCCCTGCCTCTGGTTCAACAGATAAGTCCGCACCGCCCGCCACAGGAGGTCCTCCGACACCTCCGCCCCGAACACCTCGGGCGGAAGCTCCACCTCCACGGGCTCCTTCTCCGGGTCGTCGAAACGATAGAGCTTGGCCTTAGGCATCGTGCTTCCTTATCCTGAGGATCCCTGCGCGCGGACCGGGCACCGAGCCTTTGAGGACCAGGAGATTATGCTCCTTGTCCACCTTGAGGACCTGGAGGTTGCGCACGGTGACACGATCCGCGCCGAAGTGACCGGGATAGCGTTTCCCCTTGACCACCTTGCGCAGGCCCATGGGGCCGGCAGTGCCGGGCCGCCGGATCCATTTGTGGCCGTGCGACCCCGGCCGGGTGTGGAACCCCCAGCGTTTGATGGTCCCCGCAAACCCCCGGCCTTTGGAGACCCCGGTCACGTCCACCCGCTCCCCTTCCGCGAAGACCTCCACACCGAACGCTTGCCCCACCTGGTAGCGCGTGGGATCGGGCACCTTCACCTCGAAAAGAAAGCGCTTGGGCGAAACCCCAGCCTTCTTGAAATGTCCCACAAGGGGCTTGGTGAGCTTGCGCTCCTCCACGTCGCCTGCCCCCAGCTGGAGGGCGCTATAGCCGTCCCGCTCAGGGGTCTTGATCTGGACGACCACCGCCGGCTCCACCTGGACCACGGTGGCCGCGAAGGCCCGCCCTTCCCCGTCGAACCATTGCGTCATCCCCACTTTCCGCCCCAACATCACCCAGGCCATGGCATCCCTCACAGCTTGATCTCCACGTCGATCCCGGCGGGCAGCTCCACATCCATGAGGGCGTTGATGGTGGCCGCCGTGGGCTCCTTGATGTCCAAAAGCCTCTTGTGGATCTTGAGCTCAAAGTGCTCCATGGAGCGCTTGTCCACGTGCGGCGAGCGCAAGACCGTGTACAGGTGCCGCTCGGTGGGGAGCGGGACCGGCCCGCTGATCTTGGCGCGGGTGGGCTTCACCGCCTCCACAATCCGGCGCACCGCCTCGTCCACCAATTCGTGGTCATAGCCCTTGATGCGAATCCTGATCTTCTCCCTAGCCATAACCTCGGCTCCTCAGCACCTCCCGAGCCAGGTCCTCCGGGACCACCTCATAGCGCGCCACCCGCAGGGTATGAACAGCACGCCCCTGGGTCAGGGAACGCAGCTGTGTTGCGTACCCAAAAGTTTCGACCACGGGGAGGCTACAGCGGATGATGTCCACCGTTCCCCGGGTCTGGATGGCTCGGATCTCGCCCCTGCGGCGGCCTAGATCCGAAACGACCTCGCCCAGGTACTCGCTAGGCGTGATTATATCACCCTCGGCCACCGGTTCCAGGAGGAGCACACCGCCCTCCTCCAGGGCGCGCCTTAACGCCTGGGTCCCTGCCGCTTCAAACGCCACCTCCGTTGACTCCAGGGGATGAAATTTCCCCTCGAGGAGCACGGCCCGCACATCGGTGACGGGGAAGCCGCCCACGGGGCTGGCAGCCAGCGCCCCCTCCATCCCCCGCCGCACCGCCTCCACGAAGACCTTGGGCAGGACCTCTTCCGGCACTTCCGCGCGAAACTCAAAGCCTTCCCCGCGCGCCAGCGGCTCAAACCGCACCCGGATCCAGGCGTACTGGGGCCTTCCGCCCACCTGCCTTTTGAACTCCTCCACGATCTCCACCGGCCGGGCCAGGGTCTCCTTGTACACCACGATGGGCTTCCCCACCCGATGAGGGACCTTGAACTCCTCCCGCACCCGGCGCAAAAGCACCTCGAGGTGCAGCTCGCCCATCCCGCCCACGAGGATTTGACCGGTGGTCTCGTCGTCCTGCACCCGGAAGGTGGGGTCCTCCTGGGCCAGTTTATTCAGGGCCTCGCGCAGCGCCGGCTCCTCCTTCTCCGAGCGGGGCTCCACCGCCAAGAACACCACCGGCTCCGGAAAGGCGATGGGCTCATACAGGATGGGATGGGCCGGGTCACACAGGGTGTTCCCCGTGTACGCCGGCGCGGACAGGATCAGCCCCACCACGTCCCCGGCCAGGGCCTCGCTCAACGGCTCGCGCTTGTTGGCGTGAAGCCGAAAGATGCGGGTGACGCGGGCCCGCGTGCCCAAGGTGGCGTTGAGCACCACCTGGCCCTCGGTCAGGGTCCCCGAGTACACACGGGTGTACAGCAACCGGTCCGCATAGGGATCGGTGAACACCTTGAACACCAGGGCGGAGAAGGGCTCGTCCGGAAGAGGCCGCCGCACCTCCTCCGTTTTCCCGTCCAAGGCCGTGCCCCGGGCAGGAGGGATGTCCAAAGGTGAAGGCAGGAAGTCCACCACGGCATCGAGCACCGGCTGGACCCCGATCTTCGCGTAGGCGGAGCCGCCCAGGACCGGGACCCAAAGGCGGGTCAAGGTCACTTCCCGCAGCACCCGCAAGGCGAGGTCCAGCGGGACCTCTTGCCCCTCCAGGTAATGGGCGGCAATGGCGTCGGAAGCCTCGCTCAGGGTCTCCCACAGCTTGTCCCGCCAGGCCCGCGCCTCCTCCTCCATGGCTTTGGGCACGGGCAGGTATTCGTAGTGACGGCCCAGGGTCTCCGGGTCCCAGCGAATGGCCACAAAGCGCAGGAGGTCGATCATCCCCAGGAGATCCCCTTCGCTATCCCGCCAGGGATAGACAAGGGGCAGGGCCACCGCGCCCAGCTTGGCGCCGATGTCCTGGAAGGCGCGGGCGAAATCGGCCTCTTCGCGGTCGAGCTTGTTGATGAAGGCAAGACGGGGGATACGGTAACGGTCAGCCTGGCGCCAGACGGTCTCCGATTGGGACTCCACCCCTTCCACGCCGGAGAAGATCACGACCGCGCCGTCGAGGACGCGGAGGCTACGCTCCACCTCCACCGTGAAGTCCACATGGCCGGGGGTGTCCACGATGTTGATCTGGTGGCCCCGCCAAAACACGGTGGTGGCCGCCGCGGTGATGGTGATGCCCCGCTCCCGCTCCTGGTCCATCCAGTCCATCTCCGTGGTGCCCTCATGGACCTCCCCCATCTTGTGGATCTTGCCGGTGTAAAAAAGGATGCGCTCCGTGAGGGTGGTCTTACCCGCGTCGATATGAGCGATGATCCCGATGTTGCGGACTCGCCGTATGTCGTAGGGGTCGGCCATGGGCCGGGAGGGTCACCAGCGGTAGTGGGCGAAGGCGCGGTTGGCCTCGGCCATGCGGTGGGCCTCCTCTTTGCGGGCCACGGCGCCGCCCTCCCCTTTGGCCGCGGCGATGATCTCCGCCGCCAACCGTTCGACCATGGTCTTCTCCGGCCGCGCCCGGGCCGCATCCCGGATCCACCGCAGGGCCAACATCGTCTGGCGATGGGGCGGGACCTCAAAGGGGACCTGGTAGGTGGCGCCACCCACCCGGCGCGAGCGCACCTCCAGCTTGGGCATACAGTTCTGTACGGCCTTGAGGAACGTCTCCAGGGCCGGACCCTCCCCGCGCTTCTCGATGAGGTCGAATGCCTCGTACACGATCCGCCGTGCTAAGGACTTCTTGCCATCCCACATGATGTAGTTGATGAACTTCTCCACGAGCTTGGAGCCGTAGCGGATGTCCGGAGGAACGTCGCGACCGGGGATGACGATGTCGTAGGTGGCCATTTATCCCTCCTTGGGCTTGCGCACGCCGTAGCGGGAGCGGCTCTGGCGACGGCCCTCCACGCCCGCCGCATCCAACGCACCCCGCACGATGTGGTACTTCACGCCCGGCAGGTCCTTCACGCGTCCGCCGCGGACAAGCACGATGGAGTGCTCCTGGAGGTTGTGCCCCTCACCCGGGATGTACGCCGTGACCTCCCGGCCATTGGAGAGGCGCACCCGCGCCACCTTGCGCAGGGCGGAGTTCGGCTTTTTCGGGGTGCGGGTGAACACGCGCAGGCACACCCCCCGCTTCTGGGGGCATCCCTCCAGCGCCACCGACTTGCTCTTCCACGGGTTCGGCTTCCTTCCGTGCTTCACCAGCTGATTGAACGTGGGCATGGTTCTCCCCTCAAGTTTAGTTTTGCCCAGAGCCTTTCTCAAGTTGATCCGGCCGGCGGAAACCTGTGCCCACCGGGATCTTCTTCCCCACCATGAGGCAGGGCTTGAGGCTGTCCAGGTGATCCTCCTCACCGCGCAGGGCCGCGTCCGCCAGGACCTTGGTGGTGCGCTCAAAGGAGGCCGCCGCCAGCCAGGACTTGCGCACCAGGGCCACGCGGGAGATGCGCAGAAGCTCGCGCTCCCCTTGCGGAAGCCGGTACTCGGCGATCCGCACGGTGCGGGGCTCGCCGTGCACCTCCACCCGCACCTGCCGCACCCCCAAGGCCACGGCCCGCTCCAAAAGCTCCCGGGTCAGGGTCTCCCCGGCCTCCGCCAGGAGCGTGCCCCCCCGGGTGATGGGGGCCAGGAGCTTCGCCCCCACGATCTCCTCCCGGGCCCGCCGGATCTTTTCGTTCTCCTGGGCCAGGCGCTGCACCTCCAGCTCGAAGATCTCCAGCGGGACGATGTCGTTGAGCAAAAAGTCGGACTCGCCCGGATCGATGATGCGCACGTTGTTGAGGACCTGGCGCAGCACAACCTCGAAGTGCTTGTCGTTGATGTCCACGCCCTGGGTCTTGTACACGCGCTGGAGCTCCTCCAGGAGGTACTCGAAGGCCTTGCGGACGCCGGCCACCTCCATGAGGTATTGCGGGGGAACGACGCCTTTGGAGATGGGGTCACCCCGCTCGACCTTATCGCCCTCGCGGACGGTGGCGGCCTCCGTGCACTCCACGCGGGCCCGGAACCGAAACCGCACGGTACAGAGCTGCCCATCCCTTTGGATCTCCTCCACCACGACCGTCTCCGAAAGGGGAGGCAGGCTCAGGCGCAGGATCTCCTGGCCTTCCCGCACCGGGGAGCCGTGCTCCACCTGGGGCTCGAGCCCGGCCGGCAAGGGGAGGATCACCCCCCGGCTCCCTTGGGCCAGGATGGCCACGGAGCGGTCGGCCACGAGCACGGTCCCCGCCACCTCCGCGGTGAGCGTGAGGGGACGGGACCGCGTGGTGAGCTTCTTGCCCTCCTCCACCTGCGCGCCGTTCGGCACGAGGATCTGGGCCCCATAGGGCACCTCATACGAACGGGTGCGGCCGTCCTGGCCGTGGAGCACGATGTACCGGTGCTTCTTGTCCTCGACGATCTCCACCTTGCCCGCGACCTCGGCCACCACCGCCTCCACGTGGAACTCCTCCGTGAGGGGGGCACCCTCCTCCACCTCCTGGCGGTGACGCACCGCGGGTTTCACGCCCTCGGGCAGGGTGTACACTCGGTCCAGATCCTCATCGAGGAGGGCCAAGTACCTCTGGCCGTTTTCGCTGAAGAAGAAGGCCCGCCCGGCCACAGGGCTCCGAAGCGAAAAGAGGCGGGAGCTGTCCACCTCCTCGCCCTCGGCCACCTGCAGGAGGGCAGCGGGCACAACGACCGTGCGGGGGTCGGACTCGATCTCCACAAGATCGTGGCCGGCACGCGTGGTCTCGACCCTCAACACCCGGCCGGAGATGGGCGCCACCGCGGCGTGCGGCGCCTTCGTGGTCTTACGGGCCTCAAACAGCTCCTCTGCCCGCGGAAGCCCCTGGGTGATGTCCACTCCGGCCACGCCGCCGGTGTGGAAGGTCCGCATGGTGAGCTGGGTCCCCGGCTCGCCGATGGACTGGGCCGCGATGATCCCCACCGCGGTGCCCTGCTCCACCAACCGATGGAAAGCGAGGTCCATGCCGTAGCAGAGCTGACAAACCCCGCCGGGCGTCTGGCAGGTCACAGGCGAGCGCACGATGAACCGCGGCCGCACCCGGATCTTCTCGATCCCCGCGGCCCGAAGCTCCCGCACCAATTCGGGGGTGAGGGCCTCGTTTTCCCGCACCAACACGGCCAGGGTCTCCGGATGGAGGACGTCCCGGGTGGACTTGGCCAGGTGCGCCCGTTCCTCCACGCCAGGAGCGGTGAGATCGAGCTCGACCTCCAGGCGTCCGACCTTCTCCGCGGTGGCCCGGTCGATCAGCACCCCGGCAGGGATGAGGACCTCACCGGTCACCGGATGGTGCACGGGCTCCGCCGTGACCCGGCCGTAGATGCGCTCAGGGATGTCCTCCATGAGCTCGCCTTTGGGGGCGAAGTAAAGGGGGTCGATTTCCACGCCTTGCTTCGTGCCGCAGTCGTACTCCTTGACGATCACGTCCACACAGGCGTCCACCAGGCGGCGGGTGAGGTAGCCCGCGGTGGCGGTGCGCAGGGCGGTGTCCGCGGTGCCCTTGCGGGCGCCATGGGTGGAGATGAAGTACTCAAAGATGGAGAGGCCCTCCCGGAAGTTGGAGATCACCGGCCACTCGATGACCCGGCCCTGGGGGTCCGCCATGGGCCCGCGCATCCCCGCCAGCTGCTTCACCTGTCCCGACGAACCCCGGGCGCCGGAGGCCACAATTCCGTACACGGGGTTGAAGGGGTTTTGGGACAGGTTGCGCATGGTGGCCTTTTCCACCAAGTCCACGGTCTGCCGCCACACCTGGGTCACGGCCTGATAGCGTTGCTCCGCGGTGCATAGACCCCGCAGGTACATCTTTTGGATGCGATCCACCTTCTCCTGGGCTTCCTGGACGATCTCCCACTTCTCCGGCGGGATCTCGCAGTCCGGGATGGAGATGGTGAGTCCGGACAGGGTGGCGAAGCGAAAGCCGATCTCCTTCAGTTGATCCAGGACCTCCGCGGTCTTCTCCCAACCGTGACGGAGGTAGCACTCGCCGATCAAGCGCCGCACGCGCCGGGAATCGAACACCGCCTGGTAGTCCCGAAGATCCGGGGGGAGGATCTGGTTGAGAAGCGCGCGCCCCAAGGTGGTCTCGATGATCTTCCCCTCAATGCGGATCTTCACCCGCGCATGGAGGTCCAGATGCCCCAATTCCCAGGCCTTGAGGGCCTCCTCGAGGGAGCGAAAGCTCTTCCCTTTGCCCTTGCCCTGGGGATTTTCGATGGTGAGGTAGTAGAAGCCGTACACCTGGTCCTGGGTGGGGATGGCCAGGGGGCGGCCATGGGCCGGGGACAGGATGTTCTTCGCGGAGAGCATGATCTCCTTGGCCTCCCACACCGACTCCTTGGAGAGAGGGAGGTGCACGGCCATTTGGTCCCCGTCGAAATCGGCGTTGTAGGGCGGGCACACGTGGGGATGGATTTGGATGGCGTCGCCGTCCACGAGGATCGGCTCAAACGCCTGGATGGAGAGCCGATGGAGGGTGGGCGCACGGTTGAGGAGCACCGGGTACTCTTTGACCAGTTGCTCCAGCGCGTCCCACACCTCAGGGAGCTCGCCCGCGAGGGCCCGGTTTTTCACCTCATCGTAGTCCGCATAGGGGAGGCCCTCCACCTTGGCGAGGATGAAGGGTTTGAAAAGCTCGAGGGCCATCTTCTTGGGGATGCCGCACTGATGCAATTTGAGCTTGGGGTTGACGACGATCACCGCGCGGCCGGAATAGTCCACGCGCCGGCCCAACAGGTGCCGCCGCAGCCGGCCCTGCTTCCCCTGGATCCGCTCGGAAAGGCTTTTGAGGGGCCGGCCATCTCGACCCTTGATGGGGTTGTCCTTCTTCTCGTTGTGAATGAGGGCGTCCACCGCCTCCTGGAGCATCCTGCGCTCGTTGCGCAGGATGATCTCCGGCGCGCCCATCTCCATGAGCTTTTTCAGGCGGTTGTTACGGTTGATGATGCGCCGGTAAAGGTCGTTGAGGTCGGTGGTCGCGAATTTGCCGCCCTCGAGTTGGATCATGGGCCGCAGGGCCGGGGGCAGGACCGGGATGACCTCCAGCACCATGTCCTGAGGCCGGTTCCCCGAGCGGCGGAGCTGTTCCACCACCTCCAGGCGGTGAAGAATGCGGCGGCGGTCGGTCTGGCCCACGGTGCGGTCCAATTCCTCCCACAGCTCCTCGGCCAGTCGATCCAAGTCCAAGGAAGCGAGGAGCTTTTTGATGCCCTCCGCACCGGTGGCCGCCTCAAACCCCCCGGGGTACGCCCGTTCATAGGCCCGCACCTCCAGGGTGGACAGCATCTGCCCCACCTTGAGCGGCACGTTCTCCCCCACGCGCACCACAAGGTGGGTGAGGTTGTCCACCACTTCCGTGACCGGATGGCCGTCCACGCCATCATAACGGGCCCTGAACATGTCGAACATGGTCTGGGAGCAGATCTCCCTTGCAGGTCGTTCGCAGAGGAGCTCGCCCTCGGCCACCTCATCCCCATCCTCCACGAAGAGTTCGGCGTCGAGGGTCACCGGGTACTCGTGGTGGCCCACCACCAGCACCCGGAAGGTCTCGCCGTTTTGAAGCTTGCGTTCCTCGAAGCGCACGCGGCCCGCCTCTTCGGCGACGATGCGCGGGCTGGCCGTGAGAAGGTAAGCCCGTTCAGCCTGGAACGTGAACACCCCTTGGAGGATGCGCAATTCCGTCCCGTAAAGGGTTTCACCAGGGCGAATCTTTGGGGAAGCCGACTGAGTGACAACGTATAGCTCTTCCCTTGCGGTCTCCGTCTCGTAATACGCGATGCGCCGCAGATCCCGGCGCTTGATGCCCAGAAGGCGGGAGAGGGGGCTGGCCACGCCCTTGAGGTACCAGAAGTGCACCACCGGGCTGGCCAGGCGGATGTGCCCCATGTTCACCCGGCGCACGGAGGAGTCCGTGACCAGGACCCCGCACTTGTCGCACGTGATGCCCTCGTAGCGCTTGCCCCGGTACTTGCCGCAGGAGCACTCGTAGTCGTTCTCGGGCCCGAAGATCTCCTCGGCGTAGAGGCCGCCGCGCTCGGGTTTGTGGGTGCGGTAGTTGATGGTCTCGGAGTTCGTCACCTCCCCCTTGGACCAGGAAAGGATCTCCTCGGGGGAGGCCAATCCGATCCTGATTTTCACGATATCGTCACCGGAAATCGGCACCGCTTACCACCTCAGCTTTTTTCGCTCTTTTTCTCACCGTCGCTGGATTTGCGGCGGTAGTCCGTGGTGTAAAAACCGCTGCCCTTGTAGATCACCCCGAAACGGGACAGGAGACGGGTCACCTCGTCGGCGCCGCAGCCCGGACAGCGCACCCGGGGGTTCCCGTCCATCACCAGCTCCCGAAACTCCGTCCCGCAATGGTCGCAGCGGAAACGGTAGATGGGCATCGCCCACCTCCTTTCATCAGCACTACAGGGAATGGAGCGCGCAAAAAGGAACCAAAAACCTTAGTTTACCACAGAAAACCCCTCCTGCAAGGAGGTGAGGCGCAAACGCGAGGTCTCCTCCGCCTGCTCGGTACGGAAGCACACTGTACAAGCTAGCCCGGGCTCGAACCCCCCAAGGACGAGGAGCTTTCGCGCCGCCAGGTGCAGCACGTGCTCCCGGGCCTCCGGGGAAAGCTTCGTCCACGGCCCGCGCAGAAGGCCTAGGGGTGAGCCGGGCAGGGCCAAATAGAGCCGCACATCCTCCGGAAGGAAGAGATCCTGCAGGCGCACCTGCTCCGCGGGCGTTGTGGCCACAACGAGCACGGATCCGTAGGGCAATCGAAACAGGTGAGGAAATTCCAGAAGCTGAAGAAGATTGGCGGTGAACCGGAGGTCGCCCTCCCTCCCTAACTCCTGACAACGTTGGGCAAACACAGGATCGGCCAGGAGACAATGGCGTTCGGAGACCCCCTGGGATATGCCGAGATCCTGGGCAAGCTGCGCAAGCCGCGCCTCCAGGGCGTCCCCCGCGCGCAGGTCCAAGAAGCGTTCCCGGTCCACCCGGCCTTCCCGCTCCGCCGAGGTGGGGGGAAGAAGCTTGGCCGAAAGAGGCCGCAACACGCGCCCGGCCAGGCCCACCGCCTCGTCCAGCCGGGCCAAGGCCTCCGCCGAAAGCCCTCCTTTCTCCAGCACCTCGCCGGTGATCACGAGGTCGAACTTGTGCCGGCGCACAATCCGGGCGGCCCTCTCCAGCAGAACCCTGCGGCAGGAACCGCAGGGAAAAACCTCCCCATCGACAGCGGGCAGCCGGAGGAACTCCCGCTTCAGGGTGACCGAACGCAGCGGCAACTTCAGGGCTCGCGCCGTGCGGGCCACCCCCTCCTCGTTGCGGAAAAACGGGGAACGAAAGAAAAGAAGATTTAGGTCACGCAACCCGACGCGCTGGGCCAGGTGCACGGCCACCACCGAGGCCAGGCTTCCGGAAAAAAGCACAAGCCCCCGCGTACTTCACCCCCTAAGGCCGCGGTCGAATGAGCCCGTAGCGCCCGTCCTTCTTCTTGAACAGCACCGCCGGAGCCTCTTCTTCGGCCTCGAAGAACACGAGGAAGTCCCGGCCGCTGGCCTCCAGGTACTCCACGGCCTCCTCCACCGTGAGCGGCTTGCGCACGTAATCCTCCACTTCCTCCACCTTGGGCTTGGGCGAAGCGCGGGCCGTGGCCTCCCCCGCCCCGGATTTCCGCACCACCCGCAGCTTCTCCTTGAACTCCACGAGCTGCCGCTGCATTTTGTCCACGGCTTGGTCCACCGAGGCCAAGATATCCGGGCTTTCGCCCAAGGCCTTCACCACCTTTTTGTTCACCAGGTGGGCGATGATCTGGGCGCGATGCACAGAACCCTCGGTTTCCAAGACCACGTCCATCCGGTTGATCCGGTCAAAATACCGGGCAAGGACGCTCACCTTTTTCTCCACGTACTCCCGCACCGCGGAAGAGGGGATTGCATGCCGTTCCACGATGTGCAGCTCCATTTATGCCCTCCTTTTCCATTATACGCGCTTTTCCCCTTTTGTCAAGGGGGTTGATTTTTTTCACCCATCAAGCGCACCGCCTCAGCCAACGCTTCCTCCCGGGTGGTGATCTCCCCTGCCAGGATTTTCTCGTGCACGACCGTCAAAATCCGGCCAAGGCGGGGACCAGGCGGCTCGCCCAAGGCCCGGAGATCGTGGCCCGAAAGGAGCTCCCGGGCCCGTCGCAGCCCCTGCACCCGCCGCAGGTGCAGCACAAGCTGAACCGTCTGAGAAAGAACAGGAAGCCAAGCACGGCTTCTGTGGGCGGTGGCCTCCGCATCACAGATCACAGCCTTCAGGAGGTCCGCAAACGCTGGGAACCTTTGGGAAAACGAGGAAAGGGGGGCCTCCTCATCTTCCCCGGTGCACAGAAGCTGCACCTGTTTTCCCAGCCCCATCTCCGGGAGCCGCGCCACCCGCATATGCTCAGCCACAACAAACTTCACGCGTTCGATCTCTCGCCGCGAGAACCGCAGCCGACTCAGGATCTCCTCCACCATCTCCGCCCCGATCTGGCAATGCCCGGCCATGTTCTCCCCGCCGGAGCGGGCCAGCGCCCGAGGCTTCCCCACATCGTGGAGAAGAAGCGCCATTTTCAGCATAGGATCATCCCAAATTCCATCGGCTTGCGCCACAGCGAGCCACGTGTGCGTCAGCACGTCCCCCTCGGGATGATAAAGGGGATCCTGAGGAACGCCTCGGAGGGCCGCCACCTCCGGCAGGATGTGCTCCAAAAGGCCGAGCTCCTGGAGAAGAGCCAAGCCTTGGGCGGCGCGGGGTGTGCCCAAGATCCGCACCAGCTCGTCACGAATGCGCTCCCAGGAGATGCGTAGAATCTGAGGAGCATGTTCACGGATGGCCGCCGCCGTTTTCTCCTCAACACGAAAACCTAATTGGCAGGCAAAGCGCACGGCCCGCAGCATCCGGAGATGATCCTCGCAGAGGCGCTGATGGGGGTCGCCAATGGTGCGAATGAGCCCAGCCTTGAGGTCGTCGATCCCGCCCACAAGATCCAGGACCTCCCCGTCCTTGCGGGCGGCCAGCCCGTTCACCGTGAAATCCCGGCGGTGAAGGTCTTCGGCCAGGGAAGCCCAATGCACCCGGGCGGGCCGCCGGCCATCCGTGTACTCCCCTTCCGTGCGGAACGTGGCCACCTCGTATTGACGGCCATCCGGTCCCACCACCACCACCACCCCGAAGGCCTCGCCCACGGTGAGGACCTTGTAGCGGGAGGCAAAGAGGCGGCGCACCTCCTCGGGCGGGGCAGACGTGGCGAGATCCAAATCTTTGGGGTGAAACGCCTGGCCGGAGAGTTCGGCCAGGAGGGCGTCGCGCACCACCCCGCCCACCAGGACCGCCATATGCCCAGCGGCCTCCAGCTCCTCCACGATGTGCTTGGCCACCGGGTGCTCCGCCCAAATCCGCTCGATGGGGATGCGCACGCGAGGATTATCCCCTGGTTTGCGAGGAAAACCCACCAGGGCTAGGATTGCGTAGGAGGAGGAAATGGAGCACCCTGCGGTGCAAGAGGCCCGAGACCGGATGGGGAAAACCCTGGAGGTCCTGCGCCAAGAGATGGGAAAAGTCCACACCGGAAGGGCTAACCCTGCCTTGCTCGAGGATCTGCGTGTGGACTACTACGGAGTCCCCACGCCGCTTAAGCATCTGGCCAACATCGTGGCCCCTGATCCTGACCTATTGGTGGTACGACCGTTCGATCGCTCCCAAATCGGGGCCATTGAGCGGGCCATTCGCGCGGCGGATTTGGGCCTCAACCCTCAAAACGACGGCCAGCTCATTCGCATCAAGGTTCCTCGCCTTTCCGAGGAACGCCGCAACGAGCTGGCGAAGCTCGTGGCCAAAAAGGCCGAGGACGCCAAGATCGCCCTGCGCAACATCCGCCGGGAGCTCCGGGAACGCCTGGAGCAGGAAAAGAAGGAAGGAAAGATTTCCGAGGACGACTTCTTCCGCCTGCAAAAGGAACTGGACCAGATCACCGCGGATTTCACCAAGAAGGTGGAGGAGCTGGCGGAGAAAAAGGCGGAAGAGATGCGAACTCTTTAGGGCATGCCTGGCCTGAAGGTCGCCATCATGCTCGGGGCAGGGGTCATCCTGCCCTTGCTCTTTTTCCGTCCGGGCTTTGCGCTAGGCACTCTTTGGGGGCTGGGCGCTGTGGCGCTCACACGTTTCATCTACACCAACCTTTTGGAGAGGGCGCTAGCGGAGGGTCGACCTCAGGCCCTGATCGCCGCCAGTTTGGGAAAATTCGGGGTCTTAGCGGCAGTGGCCCTTCTGGGGATCGGGTGGGGCGCAGACCCCTTGGGCGTGGCTACAGGCCTTTTCCTGTTCCCCTTGGGGCTTTGGCTCAGTTTGGGGTTCCATGTCCTCCGAGCTCGTCGGTAAAGATCTGGTTTGGCGTGTGCAGCTGGGGCCGATGGAGGTGGCCTTCAACCCCCTGACCTTGGCCACCTCCTTGGGCCTGGCCCTCGTCCTGGGGGTGGTGGCCCTTTGGTTTCGCCGGGGCATCCCCAAGGACCCGGAGGCCGCGCCCTCCCGGCGGCTGGTGCTCCTCAGCGCCTTCTTGGAGTTCGTGGATGGACAGATCCTGGGCGCCATGGAGAAGGGGATCAAGCGGGCGCTTCTGCCCTTCGTGGCCACACTATTCCTCTTTGTTTGGGTCAGCAACCTTGCGCCCCTGTTGCCCATCCCTGGCCTTGTTGCCCCCACGCGGGACCTCAACGTGACCTTGGGTCTGGCCCTCTTGGTGTACGCCCTCTCCCACGTGTACGGAATCCGCGCAAAAGGCGTTCTGCGCCACGGAAAAAGCTATCTTGAGCCTTTTCCCGTCATGTTGCCCATGAACCTGGTGGGCGATTTTGGTCGCACCCTCTCCCACGCGTTCCGCCTCTTCGGCAACATCCTGGGAGGGGCCATCATGCTGGCCGTCATCTTTCCTGTTCTGGTGGACCTCGTCTCCCGGTTCCGCTGGGTTTTGGGAGGATTGCTCCTCCTCCTGGGGCTGGGGGTCCTGGGGGGGCTGGCCCGCCGGGGAAGGCGCAAAGCCTGTTATGCTTTCGGAGCCGCTTGGCTGGGAATCGCGGTCCTGTTCGTGCTGCAGGTGTGGTCACCTCTGGTTTGGGTGGCACCCTTGGCGTTCGTGGTGGGCACGGGAGCAGGGGTGGTGCTGAACTTTTTCTTCGGGATCTTCGCCGGAACGATCCAGGCGTTGGTGTTCACGCTCCTTGCGGCCGCCTACATCCAGATGGCCGCGGAGTGAGAAGGAGGGAAGGGATGCAAGTGACAGGTGCGGAGTTCGTACAGGCCCTGAAATACCTGGCCGCTGGGATTTGTATGGGCATCGGGGCCATTGGCCCAGCGCTGGGAGAGGGACGCATCGGCGCCTCGGCCTTGGAGAGCATGGCCCGTCAGCCAGAGATGGCCAACACCCTTCTGCGCAACATGATCATCGCTGACGCCATCGCCGAGACCACCGGCATCTACTCCCTCATTGTGGCCATCATGATCCTGTTCGTGGTGTGACATGACCCAGGGCTGGGAAACGATCATCAGGAGCCTGAACTGGACGCTCATTTTCAACATCGTCTCGTTCCTCATTTTGCTGGGGCTCCTACGTAAAATCCTCTTTGGGCCTGCCCTGCGCTGGCTGGAGGCCCGCAGAGCCGCAGAGGAAGGGCGCCTGAACAAAGCGAAGGCTTTGGAAAAAGAGGCCGAAGAGCTGCGGAAAAAGGCGGAGGAGGAGCTGGCGGAGGCCAACCGGATGGCTCGGGAGATCGTGGCCCGCGCCGAGGCAGAAGCCCGGGAGATCCTGAGAAAAGCTAGGGAGGAGGCCCGAGAGGAGGCACGTCGCCTCCTCCAGGACGCGGAACGGGCCATGTCCCGCCTGCAGGAGGAGGCCTGGGAGGGGCTGCGCAGGGCCTATGCCGACCTCGTGGTGCTGGCAGCCGCGCAGGTCCTGGGGCGGGAGGTCCGGCCCGAGGACCATGAGCGCCTTCTGCACGAGTTCCTCGCGCGGCTGGGCCCGAGGGTGCTCTCCTAGCGACCATGCGAGAAGAGCCTCTTGCCGAGCGCTATGCCCAGGCCCTTCTTGCCGCAAGCCAGGAGGGCAAGGTCACGGACCGGGTGGCCCAGGACCTCCTCCTCCTTCGCCAGATCCAGGAAGAGCTTCCGGAGTTCGTGCCCTTTCTTGCTCATCCGCGCATTGATCCTGCCCAAAAGGAGGAGGTATTGCTTTCCATGGATGCCGCCCTACACCCTTACACACGCAACCTTCTGCGGCTTTTGGTGCGCAGGGGGCGGGCCGGCCTCCTTCCCTCCCTGATCTCCGCTTACTTCAAGGCCTGGGAGGGCGTTGGGGGACCGGTGCACATCGTGGTTCGCTCCGCACGGCCTCTTTCCCCGGAGGCGCGGGCTAAACTTCAGGCCCGGCTGGAGGAGCTATTGAAGCGCGCGGTGGCCCTGGAGGAGGAAGTGGCGCCCGAGCTCTTGGCGGGGGTGGAGCTCGTGATCGGCGGGAAGAGGGTGGATGCGTCGCTGCGCGGGCGTCTGGCCCGACTGCGCCAGGTTCTAGGAGGGTGAAATGCCCCGGTACGACGAGATCGCCGCCGTCCTAAAAAAGCAGATCCAGAGCTTGAGCGCGGATTTGGAGCTGGAAGAGGTGGGGGTGGTGGTGGAGGTGGGGGATGGCATCGCCCGCGTCTGGGGCCTCCGCTCTGCCATGGCCTCGGAGCTCCTCCTCTTTCCGGGCGACGTTTACGGGCTGGTTTTGGATCTCACCGAGGACTCCGTGGGCGTGGCCATCCTCGGCCCCGATGAGCACATCAAAGAGGGGGATGAGGTACGCCGGACGGGGCGCGTCCTGGAGACCCCGGTGGGCCGGGGCTTCCTGGGGCGGGTGGTGGACCCCTTGGGCCGCCCCCTGGACGGCGGGCCGCCCATTGAGCCCGAAGGCTACCGCAAAACCGATGCCAAAGCCCCGGGCGTGATCATGCGCCAGCCCGTGAATACCCCCCTTCAGACGGGCATCAAGTGCATCGATGCCCTCACCCCCATTGGTCGCGGACAACGGGAGCTCATCATCGGCGACCGCCGCACCGGAAAAACCGCGATCGCCCTGGACACCATCATCAACCAAAAGGGTCAGGGCGTCTATTGCATCTACGTGGCCATCGGCCAAAAATCTTCCACCATCGCCAAGGTGGTGGATGCCCTGCGCCGATACGGCGCCATGGACTACACCATCGTGGTGGCCGCTTCCGCCGAGGACCCCGCACCGCTGCAATACATCGCCCCCTATGCAGGCTGCGCCATGGGCGAGTACTTCCGCGATCGCGGTGAAGATGCCCTCATCGTTTACGATGATCTTTCCAAACATGCTGTGGCCTACCGCCAAATCTCCCTGCTTCTGCGGCGGCCGCCCGGCCGCGAGGCCTATCCCGGCGATATCTTCTACCTCCACTCGCGTCTCCTGGAGCGGGCTGCACGCCTGAGCGACGACTACGGCGGCGGATCCCTCACCGCCCTCCCCATCGTGGAGACCAAGGCCGGGGACATCACCGCCTACATCCCCACGAACCTCATCTCCATCACCGATGGCCAAATCTATCTGGAAGCTGATCTTTTCAACAAAGGGCAACGGCCAGCCATGAACGTGGGGTTGTCCGTATCGCGCGTGGGCGGCGCGGCCCAGATCCCGGCCATGAAGGAGGTGGCCGGCCAGCTCCGCTTGGAGCTCGCCCAGTATCGGGATCTGGCGGCGTTCGCGGAGTTCGCTCAAGAATTGGACGAGGCCTCCCAGGCCCAGCTCGCTCGTGGCGCCCGGGTCATGGAGATCCTGAAGCAGGACCAGTTTGCGCCCATGCCCGTGGAGGAACAGGTGGCCTCCCTCTATGTTGCCGTGAACGGATACCTGGACGACGTCCCTCTAGAGGGGGTACGGGCCTTTGAGCGAGAATTCCTCGCGTATTTGCGGGAGCACCATGGTGAGATTTTGGCGGAGCTCGGCCGGGAAAAGAGACTAACCGAGAGGGTGCGGGCTGGCTTGGACCAGGCCGTTTCCGAGTTCAAAAAGACGTTCCGCGCTTGAAGCATGGCCAAAAAGCTCCGCCAGCTGAGACGACGCATCCGCAACATTCAACATATCCGCCAGATCGCCAAGGCCATGTACACCATCGCCTCCACCCAGGTCATCCAAAGGAAGAAAGAGCTTGTTTCGTCGCGCATTTTCTCTTCCGAGGCCATGGAGATCTTGGCCGGCTTGAAAGCCTGGGCACGGGCCAATTTTTTTGCCCACCCGCTGTTTGAGGGAAACGGGCTTCCTGGCTCCGGCTTGGTAGTGGTGAACGCGGATCGTGGGCTTTGTGGCCGCTATGTGCAGGAGGTGAACCACGCTGCCTTGCGGTTCCTGGAGGCTCACCCGGGGACGAAGTTGATCCTGGTGGGCGACAAGGCCGTGCGCTTTTTCGCCCGGGAAAGGTGGCCTGTGGTCGCCGTGCACCGGCGCTGGGAACGCCCCCGCCTTCTGCAGGCCCGCATGCTCGCCCAAGAAGTGCTGACCCTGTACGGTGAGGTGGGGGAAATCCATGTGGTCTACACGGAGTTCCGTGGGGAACTTATCCAGCGGGTGAAGGTGGAGCGCCTTTTGCCTGTTCCCATCCCAGAAAAACCTGGTCCCCAGCTCCTCGTGGAGCCGGATTTGGCACTCCTGGTGGAGGAAGTGGGGAAAACCTGGGTGCTTGGTCGGCTCCATCAGATCCTGTTGGAGGCGAAGACCTCGGAGCACGCGGCCCGCCGCCAGGCCATGAAGACCGCCACCGAGAACGCCGATGAGATGCTGGAGAAGCTCACGATTCAGTACAATAAAGCCCGTCAGCAGAGCATCACCCGCGAACTCATGGACATCATGGGCGGGGCCGAGGCCATTCGGGAGGAGGTATGAACAGACGCGAAGCTGTGGCGGAGGGCTGGATCGTGGCCGTGCGGGGGCCGGTGGTGGACGTGGCTTTTCCCCGCGGGCATTTGCCGCCCTTGCGGCAGGCACTCGTGGTCCCTCGGGAGGAGAAGGATCTGGTGTTGGAGGTGGCCCAGCATCTGGGCGACTCCACGGTGCGCACGATTGCCATGGACTCCACCGATGGTTTGCGCCGTGGGGATCGGGTGTTGGACACGGGCGGCCCCATCACCGTGCCCGTCGGCCCGGAAACCTTGGGCCGCATGTTCGATCTCGTGGGAAACCCCATCGATAACCTCCCACCCCCGCCTGTGACCAAGCGGTACCCCATTCACCGAGATCCCCCTCCCTTGGAGGAGATCTCGGTCGAGGACGAGATCCTGGAGACAGGGATCAAGGTGATCGACCTCATGGCCCCCATCCCCAAGGGGGGAAAGGTGGGGCTGTTCGGCGGGGCCGGGGTGGGCAAAACGGTGCTCATCATGGAGCTCATCCGGGCCATCGCCTATGAGCACAAGGGCTATTCCGTGTTCGCGGGGGTGGGCGAGCGCTCCCGCGAAGGGAATGAACTTTATCTGGAGATGAAGCGGGCCGGGGTGCTTCCCAACACCGTGCTCGTCTACGGGCAGATGAACGAACCTCCCGGAGCTCGGTTCCGCGTGGGCCTCGCCGGCGTGACCATGGCCGAGTACTTCCGCGACGAGGAGGGCAAGGACGTCCTCCTTTTCATCGACAACATCTTCCGCTTTGCCCAAGCCGGATCGGAGGTGTCGGCGCTTCTGGGACGCATGCCCTCCGAAGTCGGCTATCAGCCCACTTTGGCCACGGACATCGCCGAGCTCCAAGAGAGGATCGTTTCCACTCGCCGAGGATCGATCACCTCGGTTCAGGCCATCTATGTCCCTGCTGACGACTTTACGGATCCCGCACCGGCCACGGTTTTTGCGCACTTGGACGCGACGATCGTCCTCACCCGGGAGCTGGCGGAAAAGGGGATCTATCCAGCTGTAGACCCTTTGCAGTCCGACTCCCGTCTCATGGACCCGCGCATCATCTCCCGCGATCACTACGAGGTGGCCCAGAAGACCCGAGCCATCCTCCAGCGTTACCAGGACCTTCAGGACATCATTGCCATCATGGGAATGGAGGAGCTCTCCGAGGAAGACCAGACGACGGTCATGCGTGCCCGCAAGATTCAGCGGTTCATGGCTCAACCCTTCCATGTGGCGGAGCACTTCACCGGCCGCAAGGGCGCGTATGTGCCGTTGGAGGAGACGATCCGCGGGTTCAAAATGATCGTGGAGGGGGAACTGGACGATGTTCCCGAGCCAGCGTTTTACATGGTGGGCACGATCGACGAAGTCCTTGCCCGTGCTAAGCGCTGATCACAACCGTCTCTCGACTTGGAGAACTTACAAAACCGTGTTTCTTTGGGCTTGAATGGCTACTGCGAGGCTAGCCAATGCATCCTCCGGTGTGACCAACGGGGCCCTCCCTTCGAATATTGCTCCAACGAAATCCCTCATGAGGGCCTGGACAGCGCGTTTGTATTCATCCTGGCGTGCCGGACAGCTAACCTCCGCCTGAATTTGGACCCAAGAGCCATAGGTTCCGAGGACTTCTGGGGGCTTTCCTAGCATGTGTTGTAACAACGCCAATTGATTGGGGGCAACGAGACCAAACAGGATAAGCCGCACGGGGATCCATCCTTCCAGGATCATTTGCCCACGAGTTAGCCCTAAATGGACAGTGGTGCGTTCTGCACACCGTGGGCGATCGAAACTATGGTAAAAGCTGGCGAAAACCTGGTCTCCATATTGCACCACCGCTGCTACACGATCAATGCGACCATGCGCTCCTGGAAATGCATAGCCTTGAACAAAGGTAGGCACACCTCCAGCCAATTGGTTGCACAAATCAAAAAAGTGTACTCCATGCTCTACATGGATGCCGCCGCTCTTCGCTAAGTCCCAAAACCAATGATGGGGATCCAGTCCATCTTGCGTGGCCAGGTTGATAAGCACAAAAAGTTGAAACTCCCCCAACACTTTTTCCTTGACTAGGCGCAGCACAAGCTGGTACAAAGGGTGAAAGCGTAGAACATAATCGACAGTGAGGAGGACCCCGCTTTGGGAGGCAGCCTCTATCAAGGTTTCGGCCTCCTTAAGGCTTATTGCTAGGGGTTTTTCCACAACTACATGTTTGCCGGCTTGAGCGGCCTGCACGGCCATGGTGGCATGGAGGTAGGGGGGCGTGGCAATGACTACCACAGCTACTTCGGGGTCCTCAAGCATATCCTCAAATTTCTCGTAGATTTTTGTGTTTTTCGAAGTGAAGGCACGGGCCCGGTGTTGGTCAGCATCGCATACGGCTGAAACCTTCACCTCTTTCATTTCCTCATACGCTGCTAACAAAAATTGGCCAAACCGTCCCAAACCGACAATTCCGATACCTAGTGGCTGCCGCTTATGCTGAATAGCGCACATAGTCTAGAAGCTCCTTTAAAGGCACGGTAGCTAAGCCGATAACATGATCCGCGCCACCATAAAACACGTAGACGATATCACCTACCAGAATATTTGCACAGCTAAACACCACGTTGGGCACGTTCCCCTGAAGCTCCCAAATCGTAGCGGGCCAAAAGACGGGATCTCTGGGGCGAGCGATCACCCGGCTGGGATCATCTAAATCTAAAAGTGCTACACCAAAGCGATAAATGCGGTTTTCGTCATACGCATGGTAAAAGAGAAGCCAGCCGTATTCGGTCTCAATAGGAGCCCCGTTTGCCCCCACACAGACGTTATCCCACCAGTTATCCGGTCTTGGTCCTAAAAGCGGACGCATTTTTTCACGCGGCCAGTGAACCAGGTCCTCGGAGAAGGCCAACCAGATCCAAGGACGTGGTCGATGCAGGGCAACATAGTGTCGGCTAATACGGCGCGGGAAAAGAACGTGATCCTTGTTATCTTCCCCTGTCACTATCGGGCCGAGGCGCTTCCATTTCACAAGGTTTTCGCTGCAAGCCAGCATGGGGGTGACCATTCCACCAGCTAAAACAGCTCCATTATCTGCTGGGCCGAAGGCAGTATAGGTCATGTAAAAGACGTCATCAATCATGACCACACGAGGATCCTCCACACCCCAGGCTTCCCAAGAGTTTTCTGGCACCAAAACCGGTGCTCGCAAGCGATTCCAGTGGATCCCATCCTCACTAACTGCGTAGCCGATGCGGCTTATAAAATCCAAACCTTGCGCACGGTAAAACATATGAAAAAGCCCCCGATGATAGATGACACCAGGGTTGAAAACGTGCAGACATTCCCAGGCTGACAGAGGATCCGGGACCAGGATCGGCGTATCCTTTGCGCGTTTCAACATGCTTTCCATGTTCTCCCTCCTTCAGGCTATGTGGAGATCACAAGGGAAACCCCTTGCACAAACTTGCGGCTGAAAATGAGGAACACAAGGACGATGGGGAAGGTAAGAAGAACACCTGCGGCATATAAGGGGCCAGGGTAGCCACCATAGGGGCCAAACATTGTGGTCAAAAGCACGTTCAATGTTTGCTTGGCTGGATCACGCACCACGATCATGTCCCACAGAAGTTCAATCCAGCGCTCCATAAACAAGAAGAGAAAGACAATGGTTGTCACGGGTCGAGCAATGGGGATCATAATGCGAAAGATGATGCGCAGTTCTCCAGCACCATCTATGCGTGCTGCCTCCACTACTTCCTTTGGAACAGAACGGAAAAAGTTCGCGTACATGAAAATGGCCCAAGTGCTTACTAGGCCCGGCAGGATCATGGCCAGGTACGTGTTGTAAAGCCCCATGGCGCGAATGAGCAAGAAAGTGGGGACAAGAAGAATAATCCCAGGATAGAACATGTGGAACAAGATGAAATTATGAACGATGCGCCGACCGTGGAAAGAAAGCACCGCAAGGGCATAGCCGACGAAAGCACCAAAAATGACACGGCTGAAGGTGACAACACTTGCCACCAAGGCGCTGTTTCCCAACGCACGGAGCCAGGGACGGGGTAAGGTGGCAGCCCCACCAGCAAATAACCATTGGTAAGAACGAAAGCTCAAAGAGGTCGGGACAAAGACGCGATCCACCTCATGCCACGGAGCCAAGGATTGCAGCAACATGTAAAGGTATGGCGCAATCATTACCAAGAGCACAAGCGTGGCCAGAATGTAAAGCATCAGATTTTTGGTGTTTTTCCTGCTTTTCGTTAACCTCATTGGTGGCTCCTCAACGAAATCCTTTCCGTACACCCCAAGACTCCACCAGTCGCCGAATAATGAGAACGCTTACAAACGTGGCCAGGGCATTCAAAACTGCCACCGTAGCTCCATACCCTGCGCGAAATCGCTCGAAAGCTTGGTAGTAAATCTCCAATTGCCAAGTATATGTCGCGAATCGAGGGCCTCCCCCAGTCAGCACATATGGTTCGGTGAAGATTCCAAAACAGAGTCCAACCGCGAGGATTAACACCGTATAAAAAGCTGGATACAAAAGGGGAAGCGTTATTTTACCGAACTGAGTCAACGCTCCAGCCCCATCCAAAGCCGCAGCTTCGTAGAGCTCGCGCGGGATATTTTGGAGTCCGGCAAGGAAAATCAAGGCGTAATAACCGGAGAGCTTCCAGACAATCATGGCGCTTATCACGAGGGTGGCCCAAGCGGGCTCCCGTAACCACCGAGGAGCTGAGCCAAATGTAGCACGCAAAAATGCATTAAACGCGCTGTCATAAGAAAGAACCCCGCGCACAACCAAACTGATGGCTACCCCCGAGGCCAAATAGGGCAGGAAAAACCCCACAGCGTAAAACCACTTCAGACGCGGGAGATGATGGACGATCAACGCTAACCCCAAGGAGACTACAACGACAGCGGGAACAATAGCGGCCATAAATTTATAGGTGTTCACAAACGCATGAAGTACGCGTGTACTACGCAAAGCCTCCTGAAAATTTCCAAGCCCCACATAGATCCGCACGGGAGCAATGAGATTCCAATCAAAGAGCACAAGCGAGAGACTCCAACCAAGCGGGATGAGGAAGAACAATACTGCAGTGAGAAGGTAGGGGCTGGCCAAAAGCCAGCCCCGGAGCTCTTTTTGGAGTTTCACGGCCGATTACTTCAAAACCGTCCTAACCGCGGCCTTCCACGCGGCCCAGCCTTCCTCGGGGGTCAAGTCCCCCACCAGCACTGGGTAGATGCACTCCAGCCCCATGAGTTCCTGGATTTGTACATACTGATAGTGAGCGATGGGGGGCACAGCATAGGGGATGTTCGCGGCATATGCCAAAAGCGCTGGCTCCTTTTCCTGGATGTATGTAATGAAAAGAGGATTGGTACTCACATCATCACGTGCCGGCAACATCCCCGTGATCTGAACCCAAGCAAGATCGTGCTCGGTGTTAGACAAAACCCAGCGAATGAAGTCCCACATAGCCTGGCGTTGCTCTAGCGTGGCCTGAGCGTACATCACCACCCCCTTCGCATCGGCAAAGGTAAAAACAGGAGCATCCGCTGGATACCAGTCGGGCACAGGCGGTGGCGTCAAAACAAACGTCTTGCCGTATACCAGCTCAGGGTAATTCTCCTTCCACCACGGGAAGGTCCAGGGACCAAGCACTGTCATGATTGTTTTCCCGACCTCGAAGCCAGCGGCTAACGGTTCCGTGATCAACAACTTTTTGTCCCGTAAGGTTTTGAAAAAGCGCAGCGCTTCCACGGCAGCTTTATCGTCCGCAACGATTTCCGCGCCAATGAGGAAAGGCTGCCCTCCGCTTGCTGCATAATAAAACACGAAGAAGTCAAACCAGCGCTGCCACCAGGTCGGCACCTCAAGCTCGCTTCTTAACCACAAGAATTTATCAGGGTGTACGGCTTTAAGGCGCTCTCCCACAGCCAGCACCTCGCTATAGGTGCGCGGAGGTTTGTCATAGCCCAGCTCCCGCAGGATGTCGATGCGCCAAGCGATAAGCATCGCGTTCACATACATCGGTATGATGTAATAGTTCCCATCTGCAAAGATCCAGCTCTTCATAGTCTCTTCCATGTTCCGTGCTTTCACCAGATCTTCCCAGCCAGGAAAAGCGTTCCATGGCACAACAGCCTGAGAACGAACGAGTTCGTCGCCGAATCCGATGAAGATGTTCTCGGAAGCGGTGGGCGCCACCCCGCCAGCAATGGCTGCAAGGATTCCTGCTTCAGAGGTGGGCGTCTCCGGGATCGGACTGACAGTGATCTTCACTCCAGGATGCTCCGCCATGTACCTCTCAGCCATGCGCCGCCAAAACACCTCCTGAGAGGGGTTGGGCGCGCTCCAAAACGTTATTTCAATTTGGGCCATCCCTACAAACCCGAGAACCAACAAACCAAAAGCCCATACTTTCCACACTTCTCGCATAGGTCACCTCCCTACTGACCCCTGGCTTGCCAATCCACCACCACTCCACCCACCACGAGCTTTCCTTCCACGTATTTCGCTTCCTCCCCGGCGGGGATCACGACGAGCACTGTTGCGGAATCGGGGGGTAAAGCCAGCCGAACAATCCCACGGACATCCCGGAGAAGAAACTTCTTGGTCACTGTGTCGTATAGATCTTTAGGTGTTATTCCTAAGTCCAGCTCGATTTCCTTTGTTTCGCTGTACGGGTTATAAAAAAGGTAAGATGGATAAGCTGGACCGCGGAAATAGTCGGTGGCCAGAAGATCGACTTGCAAAATTCCTTCGACGTTGGTACGGTTCACCACAGCCCCAAATATCCCTGCGTGTGATCCAGAATAAAGAGCGAAATCGGTCTTAGCCCACTTGTTGCGCATCGCGTCACCGGTGGCGTAAGGACTGACCACGTCCCAACCCACCACACCCCAGCGGCGCAAGCCTTCGTAAGGGATGACGCCCTGGGAGGCTTCCGCCCAGAACGCAGAGGATTGATGTTTAGGGGAATGATATGGCGCATAGAAAAGGCGCGCGTTTACAGATGCATGAAGGAGCCATTTCCCAATCGCCTGGGCAAACCGCGGGTCATAGCGAACCAACGGCACCAACGGCTCAGCCCACACAAAGGTGTTCATGGCGAACGCGTAACCCTCCTGATCGGTGAGGCTCCCAATTAACCCGTCCACACGCACGCCATCCCACTCCCCGGAGAGCACGCCCCAGCCTGGCCGAGTATCGGAAATTCCAAAACACCACCGCACGAAAACTTCTACAGAGTAATCCCTGCCTTGTTCAGCATTGAGCCTGGCTGCTATCAGCGCTCCGTAAGGAAGAAGAAGCTCATAAAGGGGGTTATGACCTTCTTCCACCAGGCGTTGCAGATATGCCAGTGCTCGTTCTGCGCCGCTCAAAAAGCGGGGCTCTTCAAACACCACATAAGCCATATACAACAGCCAAGCCACTCCTGCTGCGGCGTCAGGTTCTTTCCACCAGCGCAAGGTCGGGGTCATCCGTACAAAGTCAAAAGCTTGAAAAGAAAAATCAGGCACGCCACCTTTATCCGTGAGCACGTCCAGGGCCTCCAACCAACGCTCCGCCACGATGCGCGTGATCTCCAACATGCTCAAATCCTCGGGGCCTTTTTTCGCTTGAGCGAGCTCAGGATATTGGTAAGTCAAAATATAAAACAGGATGCTCGGGTATATTTCGTACCAAAAACTGTTGCCCGTGACAGTGTTAGGGTTGTTGAGCACAAGGTTCTGGCCGTTCGCTCGGTTGAAGAACTCCTTTTGCATGGTCACCAAATCGAAGCCGCGCCAGCAGCTCATGTCCAAACCCACGAGCGTAGCGCTACGCACGGCGGCGATAACATTGATGGCCTCCTGAGCGCCGTCACGACCATATCGGTGGTCTCCGACGTACGCAGGAAGAGCTAAGTGATCTAAACCGAAGTTAACGCCGCGCCGATCCCACCAGCTCAAGGGAAACAGGTCCCCTTGAGCTGTCCAGTCAAACACCAGCGCAGTGTAATCCTGGGCCACCTTTTTCCAGTCTCGCAGTTCCAAAACAGCGGGAAGATTAGGGAAAGCCTCCACAACCGGAGGGAGAATCTGTTGTGCACACGCGTTCAGCGCCAACAACGCTACAACAACGTACTTGGACATGTTCCACGGTCTCCTGAAGGTTAAAGGCGGGGGAGGAACGAAACCTCCCCCGCGCGACTCCCCATCATTGAGTGCGATAGACAATGCTGATGCCATCAACCGAAACGCTGCCGCCCACACCCCAGAACCAAAGCCTTATAGCGATGATAGGGGATTTGGGAATGGCCCGGATGACCCCAATGGGAGCGAACTCACGCAGCGCGTCGGCCAGCACAATCTCCACATTGCCAGAGAGGTTGTTATCTCCGATGAGGTAAGTTCCCCAGCCTTCGACGGGTGTAAACACATCTGGTTTCAGACCGCGCAGATGCGCCTTGAGCGTCCATTTTTCTGTAGGTCGTACGTTGTGAAGAAGGATAACGGGGTTCTTGGACATATCTATAAGGAGCCATGGGCTGATGACGCCACCGCCCCAAGGTTCACCAAAAGTGATCCCCACCACGGCCTTTCCGTCGACCAGGCTCACCGAGCCCGCTCCCAGGAACTCGCCGCTTGCGGGGTCCAAGAAAGGCTGCCAAGCTGCGGCAATGGCTTGCGCAGGGAAGTTGTAAACCAGGAGATCCTCAGCCCAGACCACCCATGAACCGACCAAGACCAACGCCGACAAAATCAAACCAACCTTTTTCACCATAAAGGTCACCCCCTATGAGTTTTTGCTGCGGCAGTGGAGAACTCCTGTTTCCAGCGCATCACCTCCTTGCGCAACCGGTTGCGCAATTATAGAGAACCTCCTACCCCTTTGTCAAGCGCTGCGCGCACTAACATCCACAAGAGGCGCGAATCGTCAACGTTATAGGCAAAACGGAAAGCACGGGGACGTCACCACCACGCAAAAGTCCGAGGAGGTTTTGTGCTGCTACTTTACCCATCTCCACGCGCGGCACCCGCACACTCGTCAGCGGCGGCTGGACAAGCGTGGCCAGCGCCCCGTCATCAAAACCCACCACAGCGATATCTTCCGGCACTTTAAGCCCAACCTGTGTTAAGGCGCGGATGGCCCCCACAGCCATGAAATCATTGGCTGCAAAGATTGCGGTGGGGAGGTCAGACAATTTGAGAAACTTTTCCATTGCAATCCGATCAGAATCGGGCCGCCGCCCGCCTTCGATCACCCAGCTTTTCCGCACAGCAATTCCCCGCTCCTTGAGCGCACGTCGATAGCCGACAAACCGCTCGTGGAAACTAGGGTCCGCAAGGGTTTCAGCAATGAAGGCGATACGCTTGTGCCCGTGTTCGAGAAGATGCAAAGTGGCAAGTCTGCCCCCTCCTAGGTTGTCCCCCACCACAGAGACCACGTTAGGAAGATGATAGTCCACCAGCACCACTGGCAACAACCTTTTCACCTCTTCCACCAGTTTGGACTGGATGTCAGTGCCTAGAAAAACCACACCATCCACACGGCTTTCTTTGATGCATTGAGGAAGCGCGTGATTTCGCAACGTTGCGAAAACCACGTGATACCCGTGTTTTGTCACCTCGGCCTCGATAGTTTCCAAAATCACCCCGTAAAAAGAGCGCTCGTCCAAAGGCAAATGGCGCTCGTGTATAACCACAGCGATCGCAAAAGTGGAACGCGTGGCTAGAGCCCGGGCCAAAACGTTGGGTTGATACCCTAGCTCCTCCACCGTTTTTCGAATACGTTCACGTGTGGCTTCGCTGATGCGGCCTTTCCCAGACAAAGCCCGGGACACTGTGGACGGAGAAACCCCAAGAAGGCGGGCGATGTCGTGAATAGTCAAACCCATGCCAACAATGCTACCTAGCTTACACCCCGTGAACAACGACGGTGGGGCCTAAAGAAACAACGGGGTCGAACGCCCATCTGCCTCACAGCACGGGGCAATTGGGAAAGGTCACCAATGCATAGGTGAGCCGCATGATAGGGTGTGAGAGGCGTTTGCCACTGATAGGGCCCCAAAAGAACGCGCACCGTGTGCAAACCAAGAAGACGAGCAGGGAAAACGTCGTGGTCCAAGCGGTCGCCCACCATCACCGCCTCTTGCGGTCGCACATCCAGAGCATCAAGAATGATGCGAAAGAAGAGGGGCAGAGGTTTGGCTAAACCCATCGTCTCGGAAACCTCTCGCCAACGAAAATAGCGGAGCAATCCCGCGCTTTCCAAAAGGTCCAAGGCTTTGCGGGGCTGATTGGCCGCCAGAGCCAAGAGGTACCGCTCGGCAAGCTGCGGAATGACCTCCTTGGCCTCGGGCCGCACGAACACCCCGGGCAGCTCTCTTTGAAACTCTTCGTTTCGCGCGCGAAACGCGGAGAGAACGACTTGAAACCGTGCAAAATCTGGACAGAGCAATCGCCAAGTAGCCGAAAGCCAGGGATTGGGCTCACAACGCGCGATCTCTTCTTTGACCAACCCCGCAAACTCATCCCGCCCAATGGGAACGCCCTGTGCGGAGAGACTACCCACCAAAAGCTCCGTCCATACCGCGTATTCTGCGTCCTCGTTGAAGACTGGACCGCCCAGGTCCAAGAGGATGGCGCGAATCATTTGATCCCCATCTTCTTCGTGGCGATCTTCTCCGGGAGCATACAGCGGATGGAATCCTCTGCGCTCACACCTCTGAGTGCGGCCAGGATGCACACCAGCGCATGGCCGATGGCCAAGTGCGCCGTCTGAACCCGCGTGCTTGATGGGCCCTCCGGTTTGGCATTGCTCTTGATCACCACGTGGGCATATTTCCCCAGCGGGGAATCCAAGTTCTCCGTGATCGCCACCGTGAGAGCACCCTTTTCTCGCGCCAACCGCACGGCCTCGTAGACAAACCCTGTTCCACCAGAGGCCGAAACTCCTATAAGCACGTCCTTTTCTGAAACCTGCTGGACGATGAAACGAGCCAATCCGCCTTCTTCCTCACCGGTGCCCTTAGCGAAGGAGACGGGCAAGGCTTGCGCCATGTTGTTGGTGATGCACAAACAGGGCACACCCGTCTCATAGCATTGGCCAGCGATCTCCTCGGCCACCAGGGCCGAAGCTCCCGCGCCCGTGGTCACGATCTTTCCCCCTTGGTCCAGGCGCTCCTTGATGAGCTCAAGGGCTCGCAAAAACCCAGTTTTCGCCGTGACCAGCGAGGAAAGAATCCCTTCGGCCTCCAGACGCAAGGCCCTTTCTAGCATCTCTCCGGGCGTGTTACAACCCGTGAAATCGTATCCCACCATGAACGGACGATTTACATCGATGACCTGACCCACAGTATCGATGAGCACCCGGCCCTTCCATTCATGCTCTTCAAACTCCAACGTCGTGCCCGGGATATCGCCGATCCGCAAATCCTTCCCGGTCAACCGCGCAATAAGGCTCGTTTTACCGGAGTTAAAAATGCCCAACACCACAACGCGTGCACCCTCGGGAAAACGGCGTTCGATTTCCGCCACAACGTTGGGCACGTTCTCCCCCGTGAGAAGGGACATCACCGGAAAGTCCTGTCCCAGCTCGCGGTAAATGCTCTGAACCACAGCCCGGTCCACGAGATCCAGCTTGTTTCCCACCATCAAAAACGGAAGGCCAGCGCGATGAACAGCCTCGAGGAAGAGCTCAAGCGTGGCAATTTGCGGGTCATAAAGGTTCACAAGGAGGATAGCTCCTGTGGCTCCGCACACCTCAAAGGGGGTGACCAACTTCTTTGTCACGCGGGTGCTCACAGTTCACCTTCCCCGCTTGGACATGCCCAGGCCAAGGGCCTGACTCAGCCTAACTTGTACCCGAGTTTGCGAAGCAATTCTTTGCGTTCAGCCTGTTCTTTCTCACCTTCAACACCCTTGGTTTTGATCCCGTCGATCACCCCAAGGACGCCGCGGCCTTGGGAGGTCTCGGCCACGATCACCTCCACCGGGTTGGCTGTGGCACAAAAAATTCGACACACTTCCGGCACCGCTTTGATCGCATTCAACACGTTGATCGGATACATCCCGCGCATCAAGATCAAAAACACATGACCACATCCGAGGTGAAGGGCGTTCTTTTTGGCGAGCTCCACAAGCTCAGGATCTGTGCCCGACCACCGCACCAACGCTGGGCCGGACGATTCACAGAAGGCCAAGCCAAATCTCGCTCCGGGTACGCTGTTGACCATGGCCTCGTGCAGGTCCTCCACGGTCTTGATGAAATGGGCCTGGCCAAGGATAAGGTTCACCTCCGCGGGTTTCTCGATCGGCACCACTTTGATCTCCATGAGGACCTCCTTTCCCTGCGCAACATCATCGGCATGCCAGCAGCATTGTACGTCCTCTCGGACGCGGAGGGAAACGCCGTGCAGCGGAAACCTGGGGATGACGCACGGCAAGCGCCTCAAGCCCAAGCGTGCCCGGACCGATCTTTAGAGGACAAGGAAAGAAGCGCTGAGGGCCACCGCAACAAGAAGGGTCGCAAGAAGCGCATATTCCAGGGAAAGCTTTGGCAACGGCCAGGACTTTGTGCGCAGGAAAAGATCGACGAGAAAGCCCGCTCCCGCGGTCAAAGGCGCTTCGATCCACACTGGCCAAGCATACAGATCGCGGTTCCCCACGAAACCCCAAACCCCAAGGGCCAGGATTCCGCTAGACAAAAGCAGGACGCCCCCTAGCCTTCCATCCCCTGTTCCCCCGCGAAAAAGCGGCAGGAGCCGGGCCAAGTAAGCAGCGGTGCCCACGCCCAAGAGCAGGAGAAAAGCCTTCGCCCAAAGAGGCTGGTTGGCGCCGAGACAAGCTTTAGCAGTGAACCCAGCGAGCGGGGGGAGACCCACGAGGGCCCAGGCGCCCAGGGCCAAGCCCAGAACAGCTGGCCAGGGAACGCCTTTTGCAAGCTCCGAAATGGTCCGCGTTCCCCTTCGCTCCACCGCCTCGCCTGCGCTCAGAAACAAAAGGCCTTTGCCCAACCCGTGCGCCACCGCATAGATGAGGGCTCCGAATTCCGCTCCCAGACCGAGACCCAAAAGCATGAACCCTAGCTGCGAGACGGTGCTGTGCCCCAGCAAGATCTTGAGGTCGGTTTCCCTTAAGGCGTACAGCATCCCTCCCACGCCGCTGATCACTCCCAAGCTGAGCAAGGCCGGTCCCACCGGAAACGCCTCCGCCAGGCGGGCCAGGGTGAGCACGCCCAGTTTGACGACGAGCCCGGAAAGGAGAACGGAGACCTCTGTGGGGGCTTGGCCATGGGCTTGGGGGAGCCAAAGTCCGAGGAGAAACACCCCGGTCTTCACGGCCGCTCCCGCCAGGAGGAGGCCCGCTCCGACGCGCACCGCAGTGTCGAATACCCCGCCCCGCGCCAGGGCGCTCACCGCCAGAGCTCCGGTGCGCCCGTAGATCAGACCCAGCCCAAACAGGTACAAGGTCATCCCCACCCCAGCCAAGATGAGGTAGCGCAGGGCCGCCCAGAGCGCAGCGCTCCGGCCCTCTTTGGCCACAAGGATCACAGAAAGAAGCGAGGAAAACTCGAGAACCACGTACAAGTTGAAAAGATCGCGGGAGATGCTGCCAGCAAGGCATGTGCCCACAAGGAGGGTGATAAGGCTATGCCCCAGGGAATCGCGGGACCAGGCGTGGAGGAGAACGGTGGCATGAAGGAAAAGCGCCAGGCCCCAAATGCCCAGGGACCAACCATCCCCAGCGACGGCGATGCCCCAGGGCCAGTCGCCCACGAACCCCTCGGGGAACGCGGGCGCCCACAGGGCCAGGCTGATCGTGCCGGAAACGAGGGCCACCACCGCGGTCTCCCGGCCGCGGGCCAACACCAACCCCAGCATGCCCAGCGCAAAATAGGCCAACACCCCGACGAGGGCAGCGCTCATCTTTCCTCCAACTTGCGGGAATCCTGGGTATGGCGGTGCTCGGTGAGCACGATCACCAAAGCCAGGGCCAGGGCCAAGGTGGCGAAGTGAATGACGATGGCAGTAAGAACGAGGGCTTGGGGGAGGGCATCGGCCGCAGGACCTGGGCCCAATCCCACAATGGGTGGCCGCGCTCCCGTTCGATGAGACAGGGCCACCAGGAACAAAATGCCGCCGCCGGAGGCCACGTTGAGGCCCAACAGCTTCCACACCAAGTTACGGCGCACAACCATCGCCCACATCCCAAGCGCAGCGGAGGCCACAGCTAGAGCCAGGGCGCTCAAGCTTTCCACGTCACACCTCTCCCCGGGCGGAGGAAAACCGGTGCAGTACAGCCCAGGCACCGATGGCCACCTCAAGGGCGATGAGGAGGTTGGCCGTCACGAACGCCGCGGGCGTGCGCAGGCCAAGGATCAAGACCAGGGCGGCCAAGAACACCAGGAGCACCACAGCCAAATATTCCAGGCTCTCCAGGCGAGGCTCGTAGAGCTCGGCGCTTACCCGCTCCATTCCTTTGGCCAGGGCCAGCAGGAGAAGGGCGGAGCCCAGGATGGCGCCGGCGGGGAAACCCCCGCCCGGCCCAAGGTGGCCGCTGGCCGCCACATACAGAGCAAAAACAAGGATGGGACCCAACAACAGGTCAGCAGAGCGCCGAAGAAGCGGGGTTTCTGAAACCGGAGGAAGTTCGCCTTTCCAATGCAAGCCGACCAGGAGAAAACGCACCCCCACCATGGCCACCACGTAAACGAGCACCTCCAGGAGGGTATCCCAAAGCCGCAGGCCCAGGACGATGGCGGCCACGGCGTTGGTCACCCTCCATCCTCGGGCCACAGGGTCAGGATCGGGGAAATCCGCGCGTGGCCAAAGGCCCGCAATTCCCACGGCCAGAATCCCCACCAATCCTAAAATCCCCAAGGCCAAGAGGAGCTTCATCCTAAGTGCCTCCGGATAAGCTCGGAAAGCTCGCCTCGTCGCTCCAATTCCCCCAAAAACTCCGCAAAGCTTTCGCGTAGCTCCTCATCCTCGGGGTTCAAGGCGAACGCAAAGCGATGTTCCCCGGGCAAAAGAGTCGCTTCGGCTCCAGAGAAGAGGTCCCGGGTTTCCCACTCCCGCCAGCGCAAGAGGTCCGTCACGGCCTCGCCCACCTCACCGCGGGAAAGAGCCCGAGCGAGCTCGTCGGCGTCCTCAAAGAGCTTGCCGTCGGAGCCGAGCCAAGAGGCACCGGGCTCCCCAACCACGGCCCCGATGGGACCGCCTCCAAGGCGCACGCGCACAAGGCGGGTGGGCACAAGGCCCTGGGTGTAGACCACCCCGTCGTGGGGGTTGGGCAAAAAGCCGCCCGCTCCCACATGCGCCTCACCGCTCCGGACAAGGCGGAGGATCTCGGCCCTGGGCACCCAGATGAGCTCCAAATCCCGGTGACACCAGCGTGCGAAGCGCTCCAGTATCTCCCATTCCAGGCCGGCAACGCGTTCGCCCTCCGCATAGAGCAAGGGGTAAAGGGGGGAGGCGGCCACCACGAGCTTCCCGGTGCGGCGCAAAGCCAAAAGATAGACGAAAGTCACAAGTCCAAAGCCGATGGCGGCCTCCGTGAGGGCCACATCAGGAGCGGCTAGGACAAGGTACAGGGCGGCAAGCACCAACGAGTGCACACCGACCCCGATCACCCCCCAAAGGAGGCGCTTGCGGGTGAGGGCAAAGACGGCCAGCCCGAAGGCCAAAGCGGAGAGGAGCACGGCCATCATGTCAGTCGCGGATCCTGCGTACAAACGCGCCCTTGGCGATGGCATGGGTGGCCAGGGGGCCGGTGAAAAGCACAAAGAGCAAAAGCACGAGCGCAAGCCCACCGGTGGCCAACCATCCCTCGCGAATCATGAGCCCGATGAGAAAAACACAGGATCCGCCTACATCAGCCACTCCCGCCACCTGGAGGCGCACATAGGGCGAGCGGAAGCGGACCATACCTATCCCCCCCACCCAGATCAGGGCCACCCCCAAGATGAGCAAGACTTCCCCCAGGATCCTCACCGCTCCCCCCTTTCCCCAAAGCGGGCCACCAAAACGGTTCCAAGGAAACCCAGGATGGCGTAGGCCAACGCCACGTCCAGCAGGATCTCGTAGCCGAAGAGAGCCGCGTGGGCAGCAAGAATGAGCACCACCCGCGTGTTCAGCGAAGAGGCACCCGCCAGTCGATCCCAAAGCCTGGGCCCTCGCCAAAGGACCACCAAAGGCGGAAGAGCGCTAAGAAGGAGCAGGACCTCCACCGCCAATCTCATCCCCAGATCCTTTGTACCAGACTTTGGAGACGCTCTACACCCTCAGGGTAGCCGCGGGGAGGGAGATGCAAACAGTGGATGTAGAGCGTTTCCCCTTCAACGAGAAGGGCGATGGTGCCCGGGGTCACCGTGATGGCCCAAAGGAGGAGAAGCTGGGCCATTTCCGAGCGCACGCGGAGAGGAACCGCCGCGATGCCTGGGCTGATCGAGCCAGTTACCGCAGCCCAAGCGGTTTGGGCTACAGCGATCGCCACCCGCAGCCCCACGGTGAGCCAAAACCCAAGCCATAGGTGCAGGCGAAAGAATGGGGGCGGGAGGGCCAACCGCACCCGGCCACTGCGCCGCAGGAGCCAAAGCCCAAGGGGAAACGCTGCCCCAGCCAAGATCACAGGCCAAGACGGTTCCCGCCAGAGGAGAACCCAGAGGCCCCAAAGCATGGCGCCCACCACGAACACCGCCAGCATGTCCTGGGAGTGTAGCGAGGGCCGGACTTGACGCATAGGACAGCTTGGGGGTAGGTTCAACCCCTGGATCAAGGAGGGAAGCATGAGGCAATGGTGGCAGGATTTTCACAGGTTCCGGGTGGTGATCACCCCGCATGTCATGCCGTATGTGTTTTGGATCGGAGCAGCCATCGCCGTGATCATGGGCATCGTCACCGTGGTGGAAGGGGCGCTCACCCCCGGTCCCCAGAAGGCTCGCCTCATCGTCCTTGGGCTGGTGACCCTGTTCTTGGGGCCGCTTTTTGTGCGCATCCTGTGCGAGTTGGTGATGACCTTCTTCCGCGAAAAGCTTTAGCGCGGGCCAGGGACGTCCGCCCTGGATGCCCAGAGACCCAAGCCTCGGACGCCTTCGTCAGCCGGGACTCAAAGCTCGTGGCCCAGGTTGAGAGCGGCGATGTTCTCTGGGGCAGCGCGGCCGGTGCCGGCCACACGCAGCAGGGGCGCAAGAGGAAAGAGGGAAAGCTTGGCCAAGAAGCCCAGGGCCGCCACGGGAGCAAGCCGGCCGGGGTCGCCGGGCCGGCCGCTGGACGTGCGAGCCACGAAAGGCCGGACCTCCACGCGCAATCCCTCGGGTACACGCCCTCCCGCAACGGTTGAATCCAGAACCAAAAGCCCATCTTTCGCCACAAGGGGGATGGCCTCGGGAAAGGCCTTGGGGTGCAAGATCACCGCCACCTGGGCCTCCCGAAAATAGGGGGAAAGGATGGCCTCCTCGGCGATCACGAGTTCCGAGTGCACAGGCGTGCCCATGACCTCCGCGCCGTAGGCATAGCGCAGGGCCACTTCCTTGCCCTCCTCGGCCATGGCCTGGGCCAGAAGTCTTCCGGCGAACACAATCCCTTGGCCACCGATTCCGGAAATGCGAAGCCGCAGCTCAGCCATGGACAACCCTTTGCAGCGCGCGGAGGAGGCCAGGACGGGTGCGCTCCACGTATTCGCCCAGGGCGATCTCCTCTGGGCCAGCTTGGCCCAGGGGCTTGCTGTGGGCTTGCAGCCACTTCATCGCTTCCACCGGGGCCATGGCCAGCCGGCCGCCCACCCGCGCCGGGCATGGGCTCACCACCTCCACGAACCGAAACCCCTCCTGGCCCAGGGCCTTGAGGAGGGACTGCTCCAGCGGCCCAAGATGGGCGGTGGTCCAGCGGGCCACGTAGTTGGCACCGGCCGCGGCCACCACCCCCGCCACGTCCAGGGGATACTCCGGGTTCCCATACGGCGTGGTGGAGGTGGGGAGGCCATGGGGCGTGGTGGGGCCCACTTGGCCCCCGGTCATGGCGTAGACAAGGTTGTTCACCATGATCACCAAAAGATCGGCGTTGCGCCGCGCGGCATGTAGAAGATGGTTCCCGCCGATTCCGGCGATATCGCCGTCGCCGCCCACCACGATCACCTGGAGCTCAGGGCGACGGAGCTTGATCCCCAAGGCGGTGGGAATGGCTCGCCCATGGGCCACGTGGAGGCTATCCGCCAGAAAATGGGGGCTGGGGATCCAGGCCGCGCAGCCGATCCCCGCCACGAACACGGCCTTTTTCAGGTCAACTTGGGCCCGCGCGAGGGCGCGCAGGATCGCCCCGGCCACAAGGCCGTTGCCGCAGCCAGGGCAGAACACCGTGGGCAAGGCCTGCGGCCGCAAAAAGGCGTGCAGGGAATGAACGCTCATCCTGCAACCTCCCGCAGCTTTTCCGCCAGCTCCTCCGGATAGATGGGCAGGCCCCCGCCCACCTTGGAAAAATGCAGGACGGGACAGCGGCCAGCCACGATGCGCTCCACATCCCAAAGGAGCTGGCCCAAACTCAGCTCGGGCACGAGGATAGCCCTGGCCTGTTCCGCAAGCGCCACGATGGGCTCCTCGGGAAGAGGCCAGACCGTTTTCAGGACGACCACGCCCACCCGCACATTCCCGGCCAGGAGCTTACGGGCGGCGAGGGCGCTCCGTCCCACCGAACCGTAGGCCACGATCCCCACCTCCGCCTCCTCCACGCCCACCGCTTCGTAGCGAGAAAGCTCGGTGCGGTTGAGCCAGATCTTCTGCCAAAGCCGCTCCACAAGCGCGCGATGGGTCTGCGCATCCGAGGTCTGACGCATGCCCCAGGGATCGTGGGTGGAGCCGGTCACCAGGAGGGCGTGGCCGTCGCCCAGGCGGGGCATGGGCGGCGGCAGCCGCGGCTCCGGCGAACCGAAGGGAGGCTCGTTTCCCTGAGGGCGGCGGCGCTCCACCCGCTCCACCTCCGCGGGGACCTGGACCGTCTCCCAGGTATGGGCCAAAAGCTCATCGGAAAGGAGCACCACCGGGGTGCGCAGCTTCTCCGCGGTGTTCACGGCCAACACGGTGAGTTCAAAACAGTCCTGTACGGAGGAGGGAGCGAACACGGGGAGGATTTGGTCGCCGTGGCGTCCCCAGCGGGCCTGCATCAGGTCCCCTTGGGCCGCCTTGGAGGCCTGGCCCGTGCCCGGACCCACCCGCATCACGTCCACCACCAAAAGCGGCGTCTCCGTCATCACCGCCATCCCCAGGCCCTCCTGCATGAGGGAAAAGCCCGGACCGCTCGTGGCCGTCATGGCCCGCGCGTCCGCCCAGGAGGCGCCGATGAGCATGAAGATCGCGGCGATCTCATCCTCGGCCTGGAGAAATACGCCACCCCGTTTGGGGAGCTCGCGGGCCATGTGCTCCATGATCTCCGAGGAAGGGGTGATGGGATAACCGGCGTAGAAGTCCACACCGGCGGCCAAGGCGCCCTCGGCCACCGCGATGTTCCCGGACCAAAACCTGCGGACTTTAGAGCTCATCGAACAGGCCACGCACCTGGCTCGCGCGCTCGTGAGGCTCCAGATGGATCGCGGGTGGGGAAAGCGCGCTCACGTTCTCCCGACAAAAGTCCACGAACGGGCAGTACTTGCACTGATCGAATTCCCAATCGGACTTATCGGGAAGGGGCGGAAGCTCGCCCCGTACGAAGATGAGCTCGCGTAAGGCCTCGAACTCGGAAAGGACCCGCCTCACCTCCGTGTGATCCAGCTCCACCACGAACTCCCGCAGCTCTTGGGTGGCCTTGTTCTCGGCGAGGAGGATGCCCTGGGGGATCTGGAAGTAATGGAGGTAAAGTTGGAGCTGGAGGTAGTGGTCGCGCCGGGGAACGAGGGCCATCTGGTCGAAGTTGTACGGGTGCACGGTTTTGATCTCCACCACGTAATTCTTGCCGGAAAGGGAAACGATGGCATCGGCCCGGCCGTGGAACAGGGCGCCGGAGGGAAGGGGAACTTCGGCCGCCACCACGATCCCCAAACCGTAGAGGGCCTGAACGATGCGGCGGTGGGCATCTTCTCCCACGGCGAGCCGACGCGCGGTCTGGCCGTCGATGGGGGGCCGGGGAAAACCCTTCACCGTGTAGAAGATCTGGCGGGGGCACTTCCCCACCTCGGAAACATAGAAATAATCCCGCTCCCGGTGGGGCTCCTCCCGCTGAAAGTACTCCTCCAAAAGCTCCACAAGCATGGGGCAGGAGTCTAATCGGGCTGGTCGGGCGGCACAACACCCGCCTCGTCGAGGATCTCGAGGACGTCGAGCTCGGTGACCCACGCCGGCACGCCAAGAAGCCCAGCGAGGCTGGGCTGGGTGCCGCCCTGATCGCCGGAGACGAGCTCTTTCACGTAGAGGCCAGCCTCGCAGGTGATCTCCAGCTCCGCTTCGGTGGGGGAAAGCAGGCGGCCTTGGGCGGAGAAAACCCGGCGCCGCCGGACCAAATCGGCCCGGCGGTGCCGCACCCGCTCCGGCGTGCGCTGGCACACCTCGCCCACCAAACCCGCCACCGCACGGGCCCACCTCTCCTCGGAGACGGGAGCGGAAAAGGCGACCTTGGCCAAGTAACGCTTGGCGAACTTGCCCGCCTTCACCCTCTCCTCAAGTTCAGGCGTCGCGAGCTGGAGGTCGGAAAGCTCAAGCGCGCCAGCGCTGCGGCGGCGCACCTCCTCCGCCACCCAGGCCAGGTCGATCCTGCGGCGGCGCGGGTTCTCCACCTTCAGCAAAAATGGCCGGCCGCGGCCGAGCATGCGCGCGTCCGCGTCCTCGCGTCCCGCGCCGTGCAGGTTCCCGTCCGTGCCGCCGGTGGCCTCCAAAAACACGGGGAGCACGAGCTCCTCCACGGAGGTGGCCGCCAGCTTCCCCGTCCCCCCGCAAACCTCACAGCCCTTCCCGCGACAGCGCGGGCAGGTCCAGGCCGTTTGGGCGATGCCGCGCACAAGCTTCCGGTAGCGGCCGTAATACACGACGGGGTTCACCTGAAGCTGGACCTCGTCGTTCTCCACGTCCACGAGGAATTGCACGTCGGGGCGGGTGTAGTGGACGGCGGCGGGGCGGCCCTCGCGGCGCAAAAGCTCGGAAAAGGCCCGGGTTAAAGCGCGGTTCAAATGACGCCGCACAGGCTCGGCCCACGGCGAGGGGAACTTCTCGGCCAAAACCTCCTCGGTGGCCTCCAGGCGCGGGGAGAGGTGCACCCCAAAGAGAAAGGTCTCGAACTCATAGGGGCGGGAAAGATCCCAGGCTTTCTGGGCCCAGATGGGGACGCGGGAGAACGCGCCGCCGCAGACCCAGCACTCCTGGGGCGCACGGGTCCCCTGGCCCAGGGCGGCCCGCAGAAGGTGCCCCCGCTCCGCCGGGGCGAGTCGCCCCGGCAGAAGGGCGAACCGCCGACCCAGACACTCGTCGCAGATCGGGCCGGCCCGCAGGATCTTTTCCGCCAAGGAAAGCGGATCCACGCCGAAATTTTCCTCGTTGCGCGCCATTTGGGCAAAGCTATACTCCAAATGGGTCGGGGCGTGGCGCAGCCTGGAAGCGCACCTGCTTTGG
>CALKFO010000066.1 GCA_938084765.1 Candidatus Bipolaricaulota bacterium
ATCGTGGCGGTGAAGGTACCCTGGTCCCCTTCGTTCAGGGTTATGGAGGTAGGGGAGATGTTCCCGGAGCAGGTGAATAGGCTTGACGAAGGAGGCGTGCTGAAGGAGGCGGTGTAGGTACCGGGGGGGACATCCCTCCAGGTGGTGTTCGTGGAGGCGGTATAGACGGGCGAAGACCCGCGGGCGATGCCGATGCGCACGGTACCGTTGGAGCACATACCCCCGGTATTGTTGTCGAAGGTGAGGCGGATGACGGTGACAGGCCTATAGTCCACATTCACCGTGTAGTTCCCTCCGGACTGGACATAGACGCTCCCTGGGGAAACGGTGGCCCCGTAGGTTCTGCCGTTGTAGTCCACATAACCCGCGGTTATGGTGTAGGTGCCGAAGACCGTGAGCCTAAGGGTGGTGGAGCCAGTGAACCGGGCGCTGAAGCCCGCAGGCCCCTGCACCCGTATGTCCCCTTGCCCCTCGGGTAGCCCGGTCATCCTGATGTTCAGGATCCCGGGGCGCACGGAGTAGGAGATAGTGACTGGGGTCTCCTCATCCGAGGACACCCCCACGGCCTGGGTGGGGGAGCAAGCGCCAGGCCCTCCCCTCGAGGATCCGAAGCCCCCAGCAACACCCCGTTCCCCTTCAGAACCACCTGGCCACGACCGAAAACGCCCGGCTCCGCCTCATACGCCACCCTGTGTCCCAAATCCCTAAGGAACAGGGCCGTGGCCTGAGGGATGCCAAGCTCCAACAGGACCCGGTCCCCTCCCCTGCTCGGTACCACCTGCCAACGCGGCCGGTCCAAGGCCACCTGCGGATTTAGGCGAAAATCCGCCAGGCCCACCACCACCTGCACATGCCCCTGGGGCTGCATATACCCCCCCATGACCCCAAAGGGGCCCAAGGGCTTCCCCTCCTGGGTCAGGAACCCCGGGATGATGGTGTGGTAGGGACGCTTCCCCGGCCCCACCCGGTTGGGGTGGTCCTCCTCTAAGGAAAACCCCAAGCCCCGGTTTTGCAAGGCCACACCCGTCTTGGGAACGAGGATACCCGCCCCAAACCCCTGGTAGTTAGACTGGATCAGGGAAACCAGGATCTCCCCATCCGCCGCCGCCAGGTACACGGTTCCCTCCGGCCTGAGCCCGGGCAGCGCCTGCGGCAAGGCCCTATCCCCGATGAGGCTGCGCCTTTGCGCCACGTAGCTAGGAGAAAGCATGGCCCTTGGGTCCAACTCCAGGAACCGGGGGTCGGCCACGTGGCGGAAGGCATCGGCTAGGGCTAGGCGCATGGCCTCAACCTGGACGTGGTAACTGAAAGGATCCTCCGGCTTGAGGTCAAACCCCTCGAGGATGGCCAAAGCCAGGAGGGCCGCTACCCCCTGGCCGTTGGGGGGAAGCTCATGCACAGTAAAACCCCGATACTCCTAGGAAGGGGGCTCCACCCATTCCGGAGCATGGGACACAAGGTCCTTAAGGCTTAAGAGGCCCCCGGTGGCCTCGCTGAAACCGGCAACGGCCTCCGCCAACTTCCCGCGATAGAGGCTTTCCCCGTAGCTCTCCCCGATCTCCCTTAGGGTTTGGGCATGCCCGGGGCTTCCCTACACTTCTCCCGCCCCAGGCGCCCGACCTCCGGGAAAGAACACCTCCTGAAAGGCCTGGAACTCCGGGCCCTTTAGGGACAGGTAGATTTCCTCCGCCCGCCGCCAAGCCCGGGCCGTCTCTGGCCCCACGGGGAACCCCTCCTCCGCGTAGCGGATGGCGGGAGCCAGGACCTCAGGAAAAGGGAGCCTGCCAAAGCGCTCATGCAAGGCCCGCCATCCCGAGACCGCCCCCGGCACCGTCACCGGGAGCCAGCCCCTTTCCGGCATCCCCCCCTCGGGAATCCGCTCGGGGGTAAGGCACAGGGGGCTTTTCCCCGAGGCGTTAAGGCCGTGGAGCCTCCCATCCCACACCATGGCGAAAAGGTCTCCCCCGATGCCGTTGCTGGTGGGCTCCACCACCGTAAGAGCGGCCGCCATGGCGATGGCGGCATCCACCGCGTTCCCCCCCTTTAAAAGCATCTCCATCCCCGACAAGGCCGCCAGAGGTTGGCTAGTGGCCACCGCTCCCCGCCGGCCCAAGACCACGTGCCGCCGGGACGGATAAGGGTAGTAGGCGAGGTCCATGGCTCCTCCCGGGCAAGTCTACCCCGTACCCCAGGGAGGAGGCGAAGACCTAGGAAAACTCCCGCTCCAACCCCTTACTGTTGGGCACCCTAAAGCCCCTCCTCCTTGGCCACCCGGGGACCTTCCCGCAAAGCTTTCCACACCAGCTGGTGGACGGATGGGTTCCGAACCCCAGGGGTGTGCGCGAGAAGAGGGACGACCCCGTCCCCGATGTGGGATACAGTGAATCAGGGCCGCCAGGATCTTGACGCCCCGCCCACCCGGGGATAAAGTGGCCCTACCGACCGGTCGGTGGGATATGGGAACCGCCACCCGCGAGCGTATCCTGGAAGAAGCCGCCCGGCTTTTTACGGAGAAGGGCTACGAGGCCACCAGCGTTCAGGACCTGGCCGAGGCCTTGGGCCTTTCCAAGGCCGCCCTTTACCACCACTTCCGCAGCAAGGAGGAGGTCCTCTACGAGATCAGCCACCAGGCCCTGGAGGGGCTCCTGGAGGAGGGGAAGAAGGCCTTGGCCTTCCCTGATCCCCGCGAAGCCCTGCTCCGCTTCATGGAGAGCCACGCCCGGTTCCTTGAGGAAAACCGCCCCTTCTTCGTCACCATGCTGCAGGGCCTGCAAAGCCTCTCCCCGGAAAAGCAAGCGCCCATCATCGCCCTGCGGGACCGGTACGAGGAAACCCTCCGCGCCCTTCTAAGGCGGGGCATGGAGAGCGGGGTTTTCCGCCAGCTGGACGTGGCCTTGACTGCGCGGGCGGTCCTCTCCCTGCTCAACTGGATGATCCGCTGGTTCCGCCCAGGCGGGCCCTTGCGGGCGGAGGAGGTGGCCCGCTTCTACTTCCATCTCCTCCTCAGGGGGTTAGAAAATGGAGATTCCTAACCACAAGGAAATCCGACAACTGGCCAGGCGTTTCCTGGAAGAAGCAGGACCTACCTTGGCGGAATACGAGGCCCAGGAAGCCTTTCCCTGGCCGTTGGTAAAGCGCATGGGGGAGCTGGGATTCCTGGGGGTTTTTGCCCCCGAGGCCCTGGGAGGGGCTGGCCTGGACTTCTGGGCCTACATCGCCCTTCTGGAGGAGCTTGGGGGATACGCCTCCTTGCGTTCCATCCTTTCCGTGCAGCAGAGCCTGGTCCTCACTCCCCTTCTCGCCTACGGAACGGAGGGGCAAAAAGGGCGGTACGTCCCCCGGCTGGCCAAAGGGGAGATCCTCGGAGCCTACGGCCTCACGGAGCCCGAGGCGGGGTCGGATGCGGGAAGCCTCCGCACCCGGGCCTACCGGGACGGGGACCACTACGTCCTCCAGGGCCAGAAGACCTTCATCTCCCACGCCAACGTGGCCGAGGTCTTCCTCATCTTCGCTAATACGGAGCCGGAAAAAGGCAGCAGGGGCATCACCGCCTTCTTGGTGGAGCGGGAGGACGGGGTGCGGACCACGCCGTTAAAGGGGAAGTTGGGCTTGAGGGCCGCCGACACCGGTATGGTCTTTCTGGAGGAGGTGCGCATTCCTAAGGATAGGGTCCTGGGAGAGGAAGGCCAAGGCTTCAAGATCGCCCTTTCCACGCTGGATACCGGCCGGGTTTCCTTGGCGGCCGGGGCGGTGGGGCTCATGCAGAGGGCCCTGGACCTTTCCCTGCGCTACACCAAGGAAAGGCACCAGTTCGGCCGACCCATCGCCAGTTTTCAGCTAATCCAGGCCCATCTGGCCCAGATGAAGCTGGACCTCGAGGCCAGTCGCCTCCTCACCTACCAGGCGGTGGCCAAGAAGCTTAGGGGGGAGCGGTATACCCTCGAAGCCAGCATGGCCAAACTCTTCGCCTCGGAGGCCGCCAACCGCGTGGCCTACCGGGCCATCCAGATCCACGGGGGCTACGGCTTCTTTGAGGAGTACGAGGTGGCCCGGCTTTACCGGGACGCCCGCATCCTCACCCTTTACGAGGGGACCAGCGAGATACAGACCCTGGTGATCGGAGCCCACCTCACCGGGATCAAGGCCTTCGGGGAAGGTTAAAGGAGGTGACGGGGATGCCTATGTTCTTTGAGGATTTTGAGGTGGGCCAGCGCTTTACCACCCCGGCCCGCACGGTAACCGAGGCCGACGTGGTCAACTTCGCCGGGATCTCTGGCGATTACAACCCCATCCACACCGATGCCGAGTTCGCCAAAGAGACCCCCTTCGGCCAGCGCATCGCCCACGGGCTTCTGGTCCTTTCCCTGCTCACCGGCCTC
>CALKFO010000067.1 GCA_938084765.1 Candidatus Bipolaricaulota bacterium
GGATCGGGCGATCTTGACTAGATAAATGTGCCAAACCTCAGCCCTCCCTGCCCAAAAGAGCAGGGCCAAAATCAAGGAGACGAGGGCGATGGAGCCATCAGCCACGATCATCACCCGCCGGCGGCTCCCGCGGTCCACCACTGTCCCGGCAAAGGGGCCCAGGAGCACACCCGGCAGCATGGCCACGAGGCTTGCCGTGGCCAAGACCGTGGCCGAACCGGTCCTCTGGGTAAGCCACCAGATGAGGGCAAAGTGCGCGACCGCGCTCCCAAAAAGCGAAAATTGCTGCCCCACCCAGATCGTGAAAAAGCGCCCTTTCCAGCTGTGCATGCTCGGCTCCATCACGACTGGCTTGCCAAAAGCCTTTGGCGCAGGAGCTTGGGTGGAAGTGACCCTTGGGCAAGAAGGGTGTCGTGGAGCTCGCGCAAGGTCCAACCAGGTCGGACGCGCTTGAGTTCCTCTATGATCTTGAGGATCTCCAGCTTCCCCACGAGGTAGCTCAGGGGCTGGGTGGGGCTCAGCGTGTAGCGACGCACCTCCGCGCGGGCGTTGGTGGGCTCCATCCCCACTTCGCGCACGAGGAACTCTATGGCCTCATCCACGGTCATTCTGCCCGTATGCAGAGAAACATCGATGATAACGCGCGCCGCCCGCCAAAGCTGGTCCGAAAGCCGCGCTAGTTTCTGCAAGGGATCGTTCAGGTACCCCAAGCTCTCCATGAGCTCCTCGCAATAAAACGCCCAGCCCTCCACAAACAGGGAGGAGAGAGCGGAACCGAGCTTCCTGGGAAGGGTTTGGGCGTAACGGTTGGCGTAGACGAGCTGAAGGTGATGGCCTGGATAGGCCTCGTGCACCACGGTCACGGGGATCTTGGCCCAAAAATGCCCACGCAACTTTTCCAGCCGTGTTTTCGCAGGGCTGCGCCGGTCCACCGGGGTGACCCAAAAGATCCCTTCCTGCTTTTTCTCCAGAGGCCCGGGCATCATGTAGGCCGCATAAGGGATGACGGGGCGCACGTGCGCCGGCGTGGGCTCCACCCGGAGGGTCTCCCCCTCGGGTATGGGCACCACCCCTTCGCGGACCACGAACTCTCGGGCCCTTTGAACCTCCCGTCGGTACGCGGGAAGGATCTCGCCCGGGCTGGGGTGGTGGTTTTTGGCCTCCTCCAGGAGCTCCTTCGCTTTCCGCCGCGGATCGATCGTTTTGGCCAGCGCTTCCATCTCCTCCCGCGTTTGGCGGAGGAGGTCCTGACCAAGCCTCAAGAGCTCCTCCGCTTGGAGGTCCAGGAGGTGGTTTTCCCGGAGGATCTCCTGGAAAAGCCTTTCGCCGACGGCGAACTCCCCGCGAGCCTTCGGTTTCACCGTTTCTTCGAGGAACGCCGAATAGCGTTTGAGGGCGCGGGTTGCGGCCTGCGCGGCCCGCACCATCGCGGGAAGGACCCGGGGGGCCCGCAAGGCCAAAGCCGGCAGGAAAAAGGAAAAGGCAGGGATGGCCCGTTTTGTGGACTCCAGAGCGATCTCCACCCAAAGCGGTGGAACCTCCTCCGGCACGAGGTTCTCCTCGGCCTCCCGAAGGACGCGGGGGATTTCTCTCGCCCGTGCAGCCATCAGGCGCAGCCGCTCCGGGAAGGGCGCGAAGTCCCGGAGCAAAAGGAGGAAAACCCCGCTTACGCACTCGTTCAGGTATCCATTGGGGTTGCGTTGGTATCCCCGGAGGATTTCGAGTTCGCGGGCAAAGCTTTTGCTGAGGCGGTTTATGATCTCGTAGTCGATGCGGGCATCGGGGCTGAGCCTTTGCGGTTCAAATTTTTCAAGCTCGGCCAGTGCCTCCTTCAGGAGCCTTTCCTTGCGGGCGATGCCGGCCCGGCTGTGATCGGCAAGGCGGTGATCGAAGCGGTGGTCGCCGAGGGCCGTGGCCGCCACGGGGTTTTCCTCCAACAACCGGCCCAGCCACTCCTCTACCTTCTGATAAAAAACCTGATCCGCGTTCTCCTGCATACGCTCTCCTTTAGGCCTGGGTGAGCTGGATATCCCCGCTTTCGGTTTCCACGAGAATGCGGGCCTTGGGGGTTGCGCCCAAGCGGCCCACGAGGTGCCCTTCCCCCCGTTCTTGGGCCTCCAAAGGGAGATCGCACTCCACGTCGCCAAACTTTGTGCGCAAAAGAAGCTCGGCGTTCGTCCCCTCAGGGAGCCCTAGGATCACATCGCCCGATCCGGTGCGGATCCTCCAGGTCTCCTCTTCCAGGCGGCCCTCCACGCGCACGTCGCCGCTTTCCGTGAAGATGCGGAGCTCCCCTTCCACGTCGGTCAGGTTCACGTCGCCTGAGCCTGTCTCCAGGTCCAAAGCGCCTTTGACGTTTTGGCCGGCGATATCCCCGCTTCCTGTGCGGATGGATATGGCCCCGAATACCTCCTGAAGGTTGACGTCGCCGTTTCCACAGAGAACGTTTGTTGTTCCCGAAATCCCACGCAAGGAAACGTCGCCTGAGCCTGTGCTTATCCGCAGGGTATTGGCGAGCCCTTGGGCTGTGACATCGCCCGCTTCCACCTCCACTTCCACCGCCGCCTCCGGCGGGAGGAACAGGGTGTAATCCATGGCCAAGCCCTCGGGTGCTGGTCCCACCCGCAGGATCCCGTTCGTAAAGGTAACGGGAGGGTTTGCCGCAAGTTCGCGTTCCCGTTCTTCTGCGGAACGTCCCCATCCACGCAGCTCGTAGACCATTTCCACCACAACTTTTCGCTCCTCGTGGGCGCGCAGGTCCACATCGCCTGCCCGATCGATCACTTCCACCCGAAGGGTTCCCCGCGCCTCGAACTCACGCCTGAGCACGCCGTGCCTCATCCCTACCTCCAGCGCTCCAGCTCCTCCTTCCAGCGCTCGAGCTCTTTTTTGCGCCACACGTGCGTCTTATAGAGAAGAAATGGGGAGAGAAGGATGCTCAAGATGACGAACACCCCCGCCAGTCCTACGGCCAAGGCCACCACGGGAACGACGATGCCTAAGACCAAGCCCATCGCGCCAACCACGATGGGCAGGATTAGGGCAGCCACGAAAATTCCAGCAACCGCCCCGGTAATGCCGCCCAAAGTTCCGCACACTCCCCCTAAGACGCCTCTCACAACCTCGTACGTGATACGAAAAGGAAGCCCGACCACAAACTCCGCCACCATCCGCGCTTTCCGGGCAAGCCGCAAAAGAAAAGTCATCCCCGCACCTCCTCCTTGACCACCGCGCCGGGCGTCACCTCCAACGATTCGCTGTACTCCACGCGCTCGATGCGGCAGCCTTTGCCGATCTTCACCCGGCCACCCCGCACGAGTCTGGCCGTCGTGGCCTCAAGCTCCACCACGTCGCCCTCGATCGTCTCCACGGTGAGCTCTTGGGGAGAGCTGTGGCCAAAAAGGAGACCGAGGGCGCCGGAGAAAAGCCCGCCCCATCCCCTTTGTCCGACACGCACGATGATCTTTTCCCCGCCGATCTCGCGAGCGCAGGCCCGTCCTTCCAGTTCCACCTCCACCCGGTCCCCGGAGAGGAGCCCGCCCACCTCGAACGCGCCGATGATGCGGAACGTCTCCACCTCCACGTTTTCTTGGACGGAGAGCGTTCCACCGGCGCGCAGATATCCGCCGGTGATGCTCTTGGCCTGGGCGGAGCCGGCGAGCTTCAGCTCCTTGGCCTTGACCTTGCCCGTGACCTTGAAGGATCCGGCGGCCTCGCCCTCCTCCACCTCGAAATCCCCCTCGCACTTGAAGGAGCCAGCGGCCTCGAACCTTTGAGCCCGCAGGTTCCCCTCGACTTTCGCGGAGCCGGCGGACTTGAACTCCTCGGCGGTGACGTCGCCCACCACCTTTCCGGAGCCGGTGATCTTCACGGTGCCGTAGCTGCCGCCTTCGATCCTGCCTGCCCCCGAGATCGTGATGTTTCGCTCACCCACGCTCTTCACCCCCCAACGCCAGTTTCACCTCTTCCAGCACTTTTTCTAGGTCCAGCCGGACCTTGATTTGGCATTCCGGATCCAAAAGGAGAGGTTCTCTGCCCACCAGGGCCAGCGGAGCTTTAAAGAGAAAGCTTTCGCGCTCCACGGTTTTTTCCGCGAGGATCACGGAAAGGCCGGTGGGCGCCCGCAGGGCCTCCTCGGCCCGCCGCACCACCTCCACCAGGAGCTTGGCCTCTCCGGGTTTCGCGCCCCGCCGGATCGCCTCCGCTCCGCAGGCCAAGGCCACCAGCTCCGTAAACGAGTGCTCCCCGCTTTTCCACAGGAGCTCCCTTCCCTCAGACCCGATGGGTTTGAGGGTGAGGGGATCGGGGTAGGCCACCTCGGCGGGCACGACCTCGGGGGAAAGGAGCCGCACCAGCTCCTCCAGAGGATATGCGTCCTTGAGGCGGAGGATGTCTTCGATGCGCTTGAGGATTTTTTCTTTGGGGAAGAAGGTCTCCTGGCCGGTGAAGGTGGAGCGGCGGATGAACCAAGCTTCCGGGATGAGGCCCAGGCGTTTCCAGCGGTAGAGCTGGCCGTAGGAGATGCCGGTGAGGCGGAGGACCTCCTTCTTGGGGATCAGCTCCTCGGCGGGCTCCAAAGAACCCTCACCTCCCCCACCGCCCCCGGCCCAGCTTGGCCTGGACTTCTGCGGGCCAGAAGGCGGACACGATGAGGAGTCCAACGGTCAGCACGTTCATCACCTCAGGGAATTGTAACATCACACTGTGCCAACGTCCACCGCGGATGACGCGCGCCGCTTCCGCCACAACCGCAGTGCCCACCGGTGTTTTGGGGCAAGGCTTAGGTTGGGCCGCCGCGCGGCCAGGGGCACCGGTAGTTTGGGATAATCCTGAGTATTCCCAGGGTGATCGATCACCTTGGCCAGGACTTCCGCGGGCCAAGATCCGGACACCATGAGCACGGCCATGCTCAGCAGGTGAACCATGGAACCACCTCCGGAGCCAGTGTAACATCACACTGTTACAAAGTCAAGGGGCTGCCCTGGGCGACTCAAAATGGCGCTAAAGCCAGAAACGGAGCGAAAAAGAAGCGGGGCCCAAGGCCCCGCTCCCTTCCCCAATGAGCGTTG
>CALKFO010000068.1 GCA_938084765.1 Candidatus Bipolaricaulota bacterium
GTGTCCTTGCCGTGGCGGGGGGCCACCAACTAGAATACCAAGGCCGGATGATCGATTTCTCCCGGCCGTGGCGACGGGTTCCGCTTTTGGAGCTCGTGGCGGAAGCGAGCGGCTGTGACGTGGAAAAGCCGCTTGGTGAACTTTTGGCGGAGCTGGAACGCAAAGGGATCCCTGTCCCCGACCACCTTCGGCGCGGCCCCAAAGGGAAAGTGATCGAACACCTCCTGGAGACCTGCGCCGAGAGAGTCCTGTGGAACCCCACGTTCGTCCTGGATTACCCCTGGGACATCTCGCCCTTGGCCAAGCGCAAGCCCGATCGGCCGGACCTCACCGAGCGCTTCGAGCTGTACATCGCGGGCAGGGAGGTGGCCAACGCCTTCTCCGAGCTCAACGACCCGGAGGAGCAGCGGGAGCGGTTCTTGGCCCAGGAGAGGCAGCGGGCCCAGGGCGACGAGGAGGCCCACCGCATCGACGAGGACTTCTTGCGGGATCTGGAGCTGGGCATGCCGCCTGCGGGAGGAATTGGCATTGGCATTGACCGGCTGACGATGATCCTCACCAATGCCCCGTCCATTCGGGAGGTGCTGACGTTCCCCTTGTTGCGATGAAGCTGGTGGACTCGCTACGGCTCCGGAAGGACCAGGTGCTGGCGCGCCTGGATCGGGCCGTGGAGGGAGTCCTTGTTTGGGACGAAAAAACTCTGGATCGCCTGAGTTCGTCAAAGGCCCTGCGCCGCATGAGTCTCCTCCTCCTTGTGGCCACCTATGTGGGCTACGGATACATATGGGCAGCGCTGGCCTTGGCCCTGATCCTCTTTGGCGGCCCCCAGGACAAGCTCAACGTCCTTGTGGGCCTGGCCACCCTCATCGTGGTGGTGGCCATCTGTCAAGCCCTAAAGCACGGGGTGGACCGGCCACGGCCGGCCTTCTTCCGCCGCGGATTCCACCACCAGTTCCTCACCCCCTCCTCTTTCCCCTCCAACCACACCGCGGTGGCGTTCGCCATGGCTTATGTGGTGGCCCGGCTTTACCCGGCCTGGCACACCGTGCTTCTCCTCTACGCCTTGGCGGGGCTCATCGGCCTTTCCCGGGTGTACCTGCGGGAGCACTACCCGCTGGACGTGTTGGGGGGAGCAGCCCTGGGCACGTACCTCGCCCACGGGCTTTTCCCGTGGCTCAGCCGTTGTGTGGGCTAAATGGGGGTGATGCGCGTGCTACGTTTTGCGGAGCGCACAAAAGGGGCGAAGCGCTCGGCCATCCGGGAGCTGTTGAAGTACACGGAGCAGCCGGAGGTGATCTCCTTCGCCGGCGGCCTCCCCGATCCCGCCACCTTCCCCCTGGAGTTCCTGGCCCGGGTGGCCCAGGAGGAGATCCTCCATAACGCGGTGAAGTCCTTGCAGTACACCACCACCGAAGGGAAGCGTCCGTTGCGCGAGGCGTTGGCCCGCTGGCTTGCCGAGGAGGGCATCCACACCACCATGGACCAGATCGTCATCACCAACGGCTCCCAGCAGGGGCTGGACCTCCTCGGGCGGGCCTTCTTGGACCCCGGGGATGCGGTGTTCGTGAGCCTGCCCACCTACCTGGGCGCTTTGCAGGCCTTCCGAGCTTATCAGCCCACGCTCGTGGGCATCCCTTTGGAGAACGACGGCATGGACCTGGCGTTTCTGCGGCGGGCCATTCGGGAGGCCCGACGGGCTGGCCATGAACCCAAGCTCATCTATGTCATCCCGGACTTCCAGAACCCCACGGGGATCACATGGAGTGAGGAAAAACGCCGTGAACTCTTGGAGATCGCGCGGGCAGAGGATCTCCTCGTGGTGGAGGACATCCCCTACCGCTGGCTCCGCTACCGAGGGGAGCACCTCCCCACCATCGCCTCGTTGGATGAGGAGGGCCGGGTCATCGTTCTCCTCACCTTCTCCAAGATCCTGGCCGCTGGGCTGCGGGTGGGCGCGCTGGTGGGGCCCACGGAAGTGGTGAACATGGTGGTGACCCTCAAGCAAGGGGCGGACCTGTGTGGCCCCTCCCTGACCCAGCGTCTGGCCGTGCGCTTCCTCACCGAGTACGACCTCCCGCGCCACTTTGCCTTCCTGTGCCAGCACTATAAGGTGAAGCTGGACGCGATGCTGGCGGCTTTAGGCCGGTACATGCCGGAAGAGGCGGAATGGACCAAACCCGAGGGCGGCCTGTTTGTCTGGGTCAAACTCCCCGAGGATGTGGACACCCTACGCATGCTGGAGCGGGCCTTGGAGCACAAGGTGGCCTATGTGCCCGGGCAGCCCTTCTTCGCCGACGGCTCAGGTCACAACACCATGCGCCTTTCCTTCGCCTTGGCCAGCACAGAACAGATCGAAGAAGGGATCCGGCGTCTTGGCGCCGTGGTCAAGGAGGAGCTGGCCGCGCTCTCCCTGGCCCAACGGGGTCGGGCTTAGATCAAGGCCTTTTCGGTATCGCGGTCAAAAAGATGCATGTGCTCAAGCAAGGCCACGAAGGTCATCTCTTGCCCGGGGGACACGGCGAGGCGCGGATCGAGCTTGGCCACGATCTCATCGCCGGCCACATCCGCGTACACGATGAGCTCATCGCCCAGGGCCTCGCGCACCTTGACCCGGCCCACGAACGTGCGGCCAGGAGGGGGCTCCCGCACGGTATCCAACGTGCGAATGTCCTCGGGACGGATGCCGAACACCACGTCCCGGCCAAGATAGCTCCGCACCTCCGGGGTGACCTTCTCCGGCGGGACCCACAGCTTGAACCCGCGGCCCTGTAACCACACCCGGCCGTCCTCCTCCACCAGCCGGGCCGGCACGAAGTTCATGGGCGGGGAACCGATGAAGCCCGCGACGAACATGTTGGCCGGCTGATCATAGATCACGCGCGGGCTGTCGTACTGCAGGACCTGGCCGTCCTTCATCACCGCGATGCGGTGCCCGAGGGTCATGGCCTCCACTTGATCGTGGGTCACGTAGATGGAGGTGGTTTTGAGCCGCTGGTGAAGTTCTTGGAGCTCGGCGCGCATGCGCACCCGCAGCTTGGCATCCAAGTTGGAAAGGGGCTCGTCGAACAGGAACACCTTGGGGTTGCGCACGATGGCCCGGCCCAGGGCCACGCGCTGGCGCTGGCCGCCGGAAAGCTCGCGGGGCTTGGCCCGCAATTTGTCGGCGATGCCCAGCATCTCCGCGACCTCGCGCACCCGTCGGTCGATCTCCTTCTTGGGAACCTTACGGAGTTTCAGGCCGAAGGCCATGTTGTTGTACACGTCCATGTGGGGGTAGAGGGCATAGTTCTGGAACACCATGGCGATGTCGCGATCCTTGGGGGGAACATCGTTCACCAGCCGGCCGCCGATGTAGATCTCGCCCTTGGTCACCTCCTCCAGCCCAGCGATCATGCGCAGGGTCGTGGTCTTTCCGCAGCCCGAGGGCCCCACCAACACCACGAACTCGCCGTCCTTGATCTCAAGGGACACGTTGTTCACGGCCACAAAGTTTCCGAACTTTTTCGTCACTTCCTTCAGCACGACTTCCGCCATCCCCGCCTCCTTTTCGCCCGCGCAGACGCAAGATACCGCGGCCGCGCCGGCGGCGCAACTCACCCCCCGCTGATGGGCAGAAAGAAGGTCAACACGTCGCCCTCCGCCAGCTTCGTGCCCAAACCCTCCAGATTGTTCACGTTCTGCCCGTTCAGGAACACGTGAAGGTGATCCTTCAGGCTCCCGCCAGAGAAGAGGAGGGCCGCGAGCTTCGGATATCGCTGGGCCAGGGTTTTCAAGGCGGAAAGGCAATCCGCGCCGGCCGGGAGGTCCAAGCTCACCACATCCGTGCCCGCTGCCTCGCGAAACTCCCCAAAGAGCTTCACCTGCACCTTCATCGGGACGTCTCCCCGCGGATCTTAGCCCGCAGCTCCTGGAGCCGCTGGCGCAGGCGGCCCTCCCAGCCCCGCTCGGTGGGCTGGAAATACTCCCGGCCCCGCAGGCCCGGAGGAAGACAGGGCATGGGAGCCACGCCTTCCGGCAGGTCATGGGCATACTGGTACCCCTGCCCATACCCCAGCGTGCGCATGGTCTCCGTGACGGGATTGCGCAGGTGGAGGGGGACGGGTTCGTTGAGGGTCTCCTGCACATCGGCCCGCACGGCCAGGTGGGCCCGATAGAGGGCGTTGGACTTGGGAGCCAAAGCGAGGTACACCGCAGCTTGCGCCAGGGCCAGCTCGGCCTCCGGCAGCCCCACGTACTCCACGGCTTGGGCTGCGGCCACCGCGTGCACCAGGGCCCAGGGATCGGCCAGACCCACGTCTTCGGAGGCCATGCGGATGAGCCGCCGGGCGATGTACCGTGGGTCCTCCCCAGCCTCCAGCATCCGCACAAGCCAATACAGGGCCGCGTCTACATCGGAGTTGCGCACGGACTTGTGCAGGGCGGAAATGAGGTTGTAGTGCTCCTCTCCAGCGCGGTCGTAGCGGAGGGCCTTGCGCCCCAGGACCTGCCGAAGTTGAGAAAGCTCAAGCTCTCCTGCGCCCAAGGCCTCCACGGCCGTCTCCAAGGCATTGAGGAGCCGGCGGGCATCGCCGTCGGCCCAGCGGAGGAGGAACTCCTCGGCCGCGGAGGTCAGGGAAACCCGGCCGCCATAGCCCCGGGGATCGGTGAGGGCCCGCCGCAAAAGAACCCGCAGGTCCTCCGGTGAGAGGGGTTCAAACACAAACAGCTGGGCACGGGAAAGGAGGGCTGAGCGCAACACGAAGGAGGGGTTTTCCGTGGTGGCGCCGATGAAGTAGACGGAACCCTCCTCCAGGAAGGAAAGGAGCACATCCTGCTGCGCTCGATTCCAACGGTGGATCTCGTCGAGGAAGAGGAGGTCCTTGCTGCCGGTGCGGCGCCACAGGTCCCGCGAGGCTTCCAAGGCCTGGCGCACCTCGGCGACCGTGGCCAGGGCTGCGGATTTCTGGACGAAGCGGGCGCCGAACCTTTGGGCAATGATGCGGCCCACCGTGGTCTTGCCCGTGCCGGGCGGACCCCAGAAGATGAGGGGGACGGACAGGCCTCCCTCGATCAGGGCCCGCAAGGGACCGTGGCGGCCCAAAAGGTGCGCCTGTCCCACCACCTCGTCGAGGTCGCGGGGGCGGAGCCGTTCTGCCAGGGGGAGCCGCCCTTGCCAGAGCCCCTCCATCCCCTGGGCATTCTACCCGAACCTTGACAGGGCGCGCGCGGGGCCGCTAAGATCGCTTGGGGCCGTTAGCTCAACCGGTAGAGCAGCGGACTCTTAATCCGCGGGTTGGGGGTTCGAGTCCTCCACGGCCCATTTCCTTTCCACGGGTCGTTAGCTCAGTCGGTAGAGCACCGGCCTTTTAAGCCGGGGGCCGCAGGTTCGATTCCTGCACGACCCATGCGTCCCCGTCGTCTAGGCTGGCCCAGGACACCGGGCTTTCAATCCGGAAACGGGGGTTCGAATCCCCCCGGGGACAGGTGGGGCGAGTAGCTCAGGGGCAGAGCATCCGGCTTACATCCGGAAGGCCAGAGGTTCGAATCCTCTCTCGCCCAGAGCTTGGCCCTCCTTCCCCAGGCCGGGTAAAATGCCCGATGCGGGGACGTGGTGTAGCCCGGACTAACACACCGGATTGTCACTCCGGAGATCGCGGGTTCAAATCCCGTCGTCCCCGCCAGGCGAGGTAGCTCAGGTGGTAGAGCACCCGGCTGAAAACCGGGGTGTCCCCAGTTCGACTCTGGGCCTCGCCATTTCCCTTTTCGACATGGGCCAGCCCATCGAGGAGATCTGGGCACGGGTGCGGCAGGATTTGGCCGAGGAGATCCCACCCACCAGTTTTGCCGCCTGGTTTTCGGTGGTGCGTGCCCGCGCTGACGGAGAAGAGCTCGTCCTGGAGGTCCCTTCCTCCTTCGCCAAGCTCGCCATCGAGCAGAAATACCAGGAGCTTTTGAGCCGCCTGTTCGCGGACGCCATGGGAAAACCTGTGGCCTGGCGCATCGAGGTCGTCCCTCAGCTGAGCATCCCCTCCCAAGATCTTGAGGAACACCCCTCACCCCCCTTCGCCCGGCGTTACGTGGGCTCCCTGCCCCTCAACCCGGAGTACACCTTCGAGAGCTTCGTGCGCGGGAAGAACTCGGAGCTGGCGTTTGCCGCCTCCCAAGCTGTGGCCATTTCCCCGGCGCGCGCCTATAACCCCCTGTTCATCTACGGAAAGGTGGGCCTGGGGAAGACCCACCTCCTCCAGGCCATCGGGAACCACGTCCTCAAGGCCCACGCCAGTCTGACCGTGGCCTACACCACCTCCGAGCGGTTCACCATCGAGCTCATCCAGGCCATCGGCACCAACACCACGGACCAATTCCGCTCCCGCTATCGCACCGTGGACGTGCTCCTCATCGACGACGTGCACTTTTTGCGCAACAAGGAGGGCACCCAAGAGGAGCTGTTCCACACGTTCAACGAGCTCTATGGCAACAGCAAACAGATCGTGCTTTCTTCCGATCGCCCGCCTGAGGAGTTGCAAGGGCTTCAGGATCGGTTGATCTCGCGGTTTCGCTGGGGTCTGGTGGTGGACATTCAGCCACCGGATCTGGAGACGCGCATGGCCATCCTGCGGGAGAAGGCGCGCCGCCGTGGCGTGACCGTGCCCGACAGCGTTCTGGAGATGATCGCCTCCCGCATCACCACCAACGTGCGGGAGCTGGAGGGAGCCCTCATCCGGGTCATCGCTTATCTGGAGCTGGGGCAAGGCCCGCTCACGCCCACCATCCTCGAGGCCATCCTTCCCAAGGAGGAGCGGCCGCAAAAGCTGACGATCCAAGCCGTCAAGGAGGAGGTGGCCGCGTACTACCGGGTGCCGGTGGAGGAGCTGGACGGCCCCTCGCGCAAAAAGGAGGTGGCCTTCGCCCGCCAAATCGCCATGTATCTGGCGCGGGAGCTCACGGATAGCTCATTCCCTGCGCTGGGCAAAGCGTTCGGAGGCCGCGACCACACCACCGCCATGCACGCCTACCAAAAAGTGCAAGAGCTCTTGCGGGACGCCCCCCTCCTGCGCGCGGAGATCGATGAGCTTCGCGGCCGCCTTCTTTCCAAGTACAGCCGGTGAATCCACAACCCCCTGTGGATAACTCTGGGGAGAACACCCCCGTGGCCTGTGGAAAACTCCGGGCAACCTGGGGAAAACCGCGGCGGACAAGCGCCGGTAACGGCTGTCCCCAACCGGTTTCCATAGCCGTTCCCAACTTATCCACAGACTATCCCCCAAGTTATCCACAGGCCCAAGTGCCCATCCTGAGGAGCTTCTTCCGAGTTATCCACAGGCCAGGCGTTGCCCTTACAACTACTCCTTGGGAGAGAAGGAAATGAAGGAGCACGATTGGTTGGGCGGGCTGCTTTCTGGTCCAGCTTGGGAGGAACAGCAAGCAGTGCTTCGCTGGAAAGAGATCGTAGGGGAGAACCTGGCGCGCCTAGCCAAACCCCTGTACGTGGAAGGAGGCGTGCTCCACCTGGCCGTGGAAAGCCCGGTGGTTGCCAATGAGCTGCGCCTTTGGAAAGAAGAGCTCGTGCGGAAGCTTGAGCAGCTTGCGCCCCAAAGCAACGTGCGGGACCTCCGCCTCCATTTGGTGCCTGCCGCCGGCGAGCCGAAGGTCCCGGCCGTAGAGCCGGGCGCCGCGGAGTGGAACCGCGCTGAGGAGATCATTCCCGCGGACCTGCCCCCCAGCCTTCGGGCAGGCCTCGTGCGGGCTGCGGCGTACGCCTTGGCGCAGGAGGCCGTGGTGCTCAGCCAGGGCGGCCGCCGCTGCGCGCGCTGTGGCGCAGCGTTTCTTGGCACAGGCCCGTTATGCCCCCTGTGCCGACTGCGCATCTAACGGTTGCTGGAAAATCGGGTTTTGAGTATGGTTCGCGTCTCGTTGTAGGGGTGGTGACCATGGCCAAGGTGATCCTGCCCGGTGGAGAGGCGGTGGAAGCTCAAGGGATCCCGTTCCTTGACCTTCTGGGCCCGCGGGCCAAAGGGGCGGCAGGCGCCCTGTGGAACGGAAAGCTTTTGGATTTACGGGAGCCCATCCCCGCGGAGGGCGAGACGAGAATCCTCACCCTGGCGGATCCCGAAGCCCTGGAGGTCCTCCGGCACACGGCGGCCCATGTGCTGGCCCATGCCGTGACGCGCCTCTTCCCCGGGACGAAGCTGGCCATCGGTCCTGCCATCGCTGATGGGTTTTACTACGACTTCCTCTTTCCCGAGCCCATCTCCCACGAAGATCTGCCCCGAATCGAGGAGGAGATGCGCAGGATCATCGCCGAGGACCTGCCCTTGGAGCGGGTCTGGCTTTCCCGCCAAGAGGCGGAGGACCTCCTCAGGGAGCGGGGCGAGAACTACAAGCTGGAGCTTCTTGCGGAGATCCCGGGCGATCGGATCTCGTTTTACCGTCAGGGGGAGTTCTTGGATCTCTGTCGGGGTCCGCATCTTCCCTCCACCGGGCTTGTGCAGCACTTCAAGCTTTTGGACCTGGCGGGAGCGTATTGGCGAGGGGATCCCAACCGCGACATGCTCACCCGCATCTACGGCACCGCCTTTCCCACCGCGGAGGAGCTGGAGAAGTATCTGAAGTGGCGGGAGGAGGCGCGGCGCCGGGATCACCGCACCCTCGGTCCTCAACTCGATCTCTTCTCCATCCAAAACGACATGATCGGCGCAGGCCTTGTGCTGTGGCATCCCAAGGGCGCGCGGATCCGCCGCCTCATCGAGGACTTCTGGGTGGCTGAACATTACAGGGCCGGATACCAACTGGTCTACACCCCCCACATCGGCCGCAGCCGTCTCTGGCAGACCTCCGGCCACCTGGACTTCTACCGCGAGAGCATGTACGCCCCCATCGTCATCGAGGGCCAGGAGTTCTTCCTCAAACCCATGAACTGTCCCTTCCACATCGCCATTTTCAAGACCAAAACCCGCTCCTATCGGGAGCTCCCCCTCCGCTACTGTGAACTGGGCACGGTGTATCGGTTCGAGCGCTCCGGGGTCCTGCATGGGCTCTTGCGGGTGCGCGGCTTCACCCAAGATGATGCCCACATCATCTGCCGGCCGGACCAGGTGGAGGAGGAGATCAAGAACGTTCTACGTTTTGCGCTCTACATCTTGCGCGCGTTCGGGTTCACGGCGTTCACCGCCTACCTGTCCACCCGGCCGGAGAAGTTCATCGGGAATCCCGCGGACTGGGAGCGGGCCACCGAGGCCCTGCGCCAGGCCGCCGAGGCGGAAGGCCTGGCCTACGAGATCAAGGCCGGCGAGGGCGCGTTCTACGGGCCCAAGATCGACCTGGAGGTCCAGGACTCCCTCAAGCGTCCCTGGCAGCTCACCACCATCCAGTTCGATTTCAACCTGCCCGAGCGCTTTGACATGACTTACATCGGTCCTGATGGCCGAGAGCACCGGCCCTACATGATCCACCGCGCTTTGCTTGGGTCCTTCGAGCGATTCCTGGGGATCCTCATCGAGCACTACGGCGGTGCCTTCCCGGTCTGGCTTGCCCCCGTGCAGGCCGTGGTCCTCCCTGTGAGCAAAAACGAGGTTCCCTACGCCGAAAAGGTGGCGGCCCTGCTCGAAGCCGAGGGGATCCGGGTGGAAGCGTGGACCAAGGAGGGCAAGACCCTAAGCTGGCTTGTGCGCGAGGCGCAAATGCAAAAGATCCCGTACATCCTCATCTGTGGGCCGCGGGAGGTGGCCGAGGGGAAGGCGGCCCTGCGGCTGCGCACGGGGGAGGATCTCGGTCCTCAACCCCTCCCGGAGGTGATCGCCCGAATCAAAGCGGCCTCCGCCCAGCGCACCCAGGCCCTCTGAGAAGCGGGACGCTTCAGGCCCGTGCGTCCACCCAAGCGCCCTTCCCCGGGAAGAGGGTCGGTTTTCCCCCGGTCAAAAGCTTTCGCGTTCACCCCGATATCTGCGTTGCGGCAGCCCAGAGCCGGCTATAATGCGGTTCGTGAGGATTTGCCTCATTGGGTATGGCCGGGTGGGATACGGGTTCGTGCAGGTGTTCCTTCGGCACAGGGTCTGGCTTGCGGAACGGTTCGGGTTCGCGCCGAAGATCGTGGCGGTGCACGACATCCGGCGGGGCACGGTGTTCGCTCCGGAGGGGTTGGACTTGGCGCGGTTGGCCTGGGCCTGGCGGGAAGGACGGGATCTGGGAGAGCTGGGCCAAAGCGGCGCCGGGCTCGATGCGTTCGCGGTGATTCGCGACTCCGAAGCCGATGTGGTGGTGGAGCTCACCCCTACGGACCTGCGCACGGGTGAACCGGCCGCAGGTTATATCCGCTTTGCCCTCACCTCCAAAAAGCACGTGGTGACCACGAACAAAGGGCCCGTGGCCTTGTTCGGAAATGAACTTCTGGCCCTGGCCCGGGAAAACGGTGTGGAGTTCAGGTTCGAGGGCACGGTCCTGGCGGGCACCCCCCTCTTCTCCTTGGTGGAGTTCACCTTGGCCACCCCCATCCGCCGCGTGCGGGGCATCCTGAACGGCACCACCAACTTCATCCTCACCCACATGGAGGCTGGAAGGAGCTATGCGGAGGCGTTGGCGGAGGCCCAGCGTTTGGGCTATGCCGAAACCGATCCCACCGCCGACGTGGAGGGCCTGGACCCCTTGGCCAAGATCGTGATCCTGGCCAACATCCTCTTGGATGGGGATCTCCATCCCCGGGACGTTCCCTGCCAAGGGATCACCCGGTTGGACCCGGCGGAGGTGCGCCGGGCGCCCGCCGAGGGCTTCCGCTGGAAGCTTGTGGCGGAAGCGCGCCGCACCGAAGGTGGGGTGGAAGCGAAGGTGGGTCCGGAGCGCCTCCCCCTTTCGGACCCCCTCGCTCAGGTGGGTGGGGTGCTGAATGCCCTCACCTTGGAGCTGGATCCCCTGGGCGCGCTCACCGTGATCGGGCCAGGCGCAGGCCCTGAGGTCACCGGTCATGCGGTTCTCTCCGACCTTTTGGCCATCCATCGGAGGTCGGCGTGGGCTACGGGGGGTACTTCCACCGTCTTCTCCTGGTAGACCTCTCCACCGGCGACTCCCGCATTTGGGTCCCGCCGGAGGAGCTGTGGGCCCTGTTTTTGGGCGGAAAGGGCGCGGGGTTGAAGATCCTCTATGATCACGGCCTGACGGGGGAGCCTTTCTCGCCGGAGAACCCCCTCGTGTTCCTAACCGGGCCGGTCACTGGGACTCCCCTTCCCACATCCGCGCGCTCCTGCGTGGTGTTCCTCTCGCCGTTGACGAACTCCGCCGTGGATTCCCACGCCGGCGGGCATTTCGGCCCGGCCCTGCGCCGGCTGGGCCTGGACGGGCTCATCATCCTGGGCCGGGCGGAAAGGCCCGTGTACCTGGAAGTGCGGTCGGATCAGGCCGTCCTGCACCCGGCCGCGGACCTTTGGGGAAAGGGGATCTTGGCCACGGAAAAGGCCCTGAAGGAGCGGCATCCGGGCGCGGAGGTGGCCTCCATCGGCCCCGCGGGCGAGAACAGGGTGCGCTTTGCCTGTGTGGGCACGAGCTTTTGGCGCCAGTTCGGCCGGGGCGGCGCCGGCGCTGTGATGGGCGCCAAGAACCTCAAGGCCATCGTCATCCCGCCCGGGAAGGCCACGGTCCCCATCGCCGATGCGGCCACCTTCCACCGCCTCAACCGCCAACTGATCGAGGACCTCCTGGCGCATCCCATGCGGAAAAGGCGGGAGGAGCTTGGCACCACCATGTGGATCCGCATGGCCCAAGAGGCCGGTTTCCTCCCCACCCGGAACTTCCGGGACTGTCGCTTTTCCGGCTTTGAGGGGATCACCTCCGAGGCCATGAAGCGGGAGCTTTCCTGGGAGCCGCGGGGCTGTTTCAACTGCCCCATCCGCTGCGGGAAGCTCGCCCGCTGGAACGGTTTTGAGCTCGAGGGCCCGGAGTACGAGACCACCGCGTTTTTGGGGGCGAACCTGGCCCTGGGGGACGCGCGCGCCGTGGCCTACGCCAACTGGCTCTGCGACGATCTTGGCCTGGATACGATCTCCGCTGGGGTGGTGATTGCGTTCGCCCTCGAGGCTGCGGAACGCGGGCTTCTCCCTCTTCCCCAGAGGTTTGGGGACGCGGAGGGGGTGTTCACGCTGCTGGGTCAGATCGCCCGGCGCGAAGGGGTGGGCGACCTCCTTGCGGAGGGGACGCGGATCGCCGCGGAGGAGCTCGGCGGGGAAGCCCACTACTTCGCGATCCAGGTGGGCGGAATGGAGCTTTCCGGGGTCAACCCCAAGGGCTGCGCCTCCATGGGCCTCTCCCTGGCCACGGCGGACTTCGCCTCCCACACGCGCTTTTGGTCGGCCACCGCGGAAATGCAGGGAGCCCTCACGGTGGACGCCGTCCCCAGGTTCGTGAAGGAGGGCCAGGATGAGGTGGCGGCCCGCAACTCCCTCATCGTTTGCGATTTCCTTCCGTTCGGATTTGACCGGCTGAGCCCGCTTCTGTCGGCCCTCACGGGGATGAGGGTCCCGCCCGAGGAACTCTTGCGGGCAGGGGAGCGCATGGAGAACCTGCATCGTCTCATCAATCTCGCCCGCGGCCGCAAGGAGGATACGCTCCCTGAACGGTTCTTCTCTGAGCCCCACGAGGCCGGTCTTTTTGCAGGCCGGCGCTTCAGCCGCGCCGATTTCCAGCGCTGGCTGCAGGAGTACTACAGCGTGCGCGGCTGGGACGAGCAGGGCCGCCCCACCCCGGAGAAGCTGGCCCAGCTCGGCCTTCCGGGGCGGAAGCTGTTCCCCTCGTAGCCATGCGGCCTGGCCTGGGCTTCGGTGTCTTTCACGAGCCCGTGTTGCTCACGGAGGTCCTGGGGTTCCTCGATCCCCAGCCGGGGAAGGTGATCGTGGACGCCACGGTGGGGACCGGCGGTCACGCCGAGGCCCTCCTGGCGCGGGGGGCCCGGGTCATCGGCATCGACCAGGACCCCCAGAGCCTGGAGCTGGCGCAGGAACGCCTCCGCGCCTTTGGGACGCGGTTTTTGGCCCTGCGGGGCAACTTCCGCCACCTGAAAACCCTTCTGGCCGCCATCGGGGTGGACAAGGCGGATGGAGTCCTGTTTGACCTCGGACTCTCCTCCCTCCACCTTTCCCAAGCGGAGCGGGGGTTCTCCTTCCAAGAGGAAGGGCCCTTGGACATGCGCATGGATCCGGACAACCCCGTCACCGCTGCGGATCTTGTGAACGGCCTTGCGGAGCGGGATCTTGTGCGGATCCTCAGGGAATACGGGGAGGAGAGGTATGCGGAGAGGATCGCCCGGGAGATCCTGCGGAACCGGCCCCTGCGCACCACCGGGGAGCTGGCCCGGCTGGTGGCCCGCTGCTACCCGCCCAAGCCGTACCGCATCCATCCGGCCACGCGCACGTTCCAAGCCCTGCGGATCGCCGTGAACGACGAGCTTTCCGCCCTGCAGGAGGCGCTGCCCCAGGCCCGGGACCTCCTCGCTCCCGGAGGGGTCCTGTGCGTGATCGCCTTCCATTCCCTGGAGGACCGGATCGTCAAGCGCTTTTTCCGGGAGGAGGCCCGCGGGGGTCGCCTGAGGCTCCTCACCAAGAAGCCGGTGCGCCCTACAAAGGAAGAGGTGGGGCGCAATCCGCGGGCGCGCTCCGCCCGTCTCCGCGCAGCCCAGGTGCCCGAAGTTCCCTCCTCATAGCTCTTCTGTCCCGTCGCGAGGGGAAAAAGCCCATAGGCTTGCCTTAGGGATGCGGGCGAAGGGTGGTTCCTGGGAGGTCGTGGCAGGAGTGCTGCTCTTGGCCTTGGCTGGGGCGGCTCTTGTGTTCCTGTACCTCTGGCAAGGGCAGGTCCTGGCCCGGCTCCGGGCGGAGGAGGCCCGCCTCCTCCTCGCTGTCCAAGAGCTCCAAGAGGAGAAGCTCTTTTGGGAGCACAAATGGCGGGAGGCCTGCTCTTTGGAGGTCCTCAGCGCTCGCGCCCGGGCGTTGGGCATGGCCCCCTTTGATCTTTCCCGGATCCGGTACGTGGTGATCGGGGATGGGGGCGGTGGTTAAGCGGGCATTCTGGGCGTTCTTCGTGCTGGCTTTGGCGGGGCTGGCCGTCCTGGCCCGCCTCTTCCAACTCCAAGTGCTGGAGCACCGGGAGTGGCTGGCCTTGGCCCAGCGGATCCAGGAGGACCGCGTGGAGCTTCCCTCCCGGCGTGGCACCCTCTTTGACCGGAACGGTCAGCCCCTGGCCTACGACGTCCCCGCTTACTCCATCGCCCTGGACAACTTCCACGTCACCAAGCCCGAGCTCCTCGTGGAGCTTTTGGTGCGCGAGCTCCGGCTGGACAGGGAGGAAGCGCGGGCCAAGGTGTACCGCACGGGGTACTTCACGTGGCTGGCCCGTAACGTTGATCTGGACAAAGCGAAGCGCGTTCAGGCCTTGGCCAAGGCGCAAGGGATTCAAGGGCTCCTCTTTTTCCCCACCTGGAAGCGGGCCTATCCGCACGGAAACATGGCGATCGAGGTCCTTGGCCTGGTGGATATTGATGGGAACGGGATTTCCGGCCTTGAGCTCGTCCTGGACGAGACGTTGCGGGGCAGGCCCAAGGTGTGGCGGATCGTGCGCGCCGCGGACGGAAGCCCCCAAGAGGTGGTGGAAGAGGATCCTGGCCAGCCCGGAAAAGACGTGGTGCTCACGTTGGATCACCGGATTCAGTGGCTTTGCGAAAAGGAGCTGGAGGAGACCCTACGCCATACCCCTGCGGATCGGGGTTGCGCGGTGGTCCTGAACCCGCGCACGGGGGAGGTGCTGGCCCTGGCCCAGGCCCCGCGCTGGTCCCCGGAGAACCCGGATCTGGCACTCCTCAAACCGTGGGCGGTGACGGACGTGGTGGAACCCGGGTCCACGTTCAAGGCCCTGGTGGCCCTGGCCGCCTGGGACCTGGGCTTGGTCACGGAAACCGAGGTCTTTGAGGCCTCCTCCCCGCGCTTGGTCGGGGGCGTGGCCATCAGGAACGCAAACAATCGGAGCTATCCCCCGCTCACTCTCCAGGATGCCCTGGCCCATTCGGTGAACACCGTGCTCGTGCAGGTGGCCCAGCGGGTGGGCGTGCACAAGCTTCATGAGTACCTCACGCGCATGGGCTTCGGCCAGCCCACGGGGATCGAGTTGCCCGGGGAGGCGCGGGGCCTCCTGCGCCCTCCGGAGCGGTGGACCGAGGTGGACCTGGCCGTGACCTCCTTTGGCCAAAGCGTCGGGGTGACCGCCATTCAACTGGCCGCCGCTTATGCTGCCCTCAGCCACGACGGGGTGTGGCTGCGCCCCCACCTCCTTCCCGGGCCGCCTGAGGTCGGTCAGCTCATCGCCAAGCCCTCTTCCTGTCGCAAGATCCGCGAGTTTCTGGGGCATGCGGTGAACACGGGCACCGGGACGCCAGCCCAGGTGCCGGGCTTTCGGGTGGGCGGGAAATCTGGAACAGCCCAGATCGCCCTGCCTGGCCAAGGCTATGTCCCTGGTCACGTCACCACCGCTATGGGCGCGTTCTTCCCCTGGGATCGTCCGGAGTACACGATCGTGGTGATGTACCAGACCAGCAAGACCGACGATTTTTGGAGCGGGACCACGGCGGTGCCCTCGGTGGGGCGGATTGTGCGGGCCATGGCCGCCCTGGGCCTGGTTCAACCCGCGGACACCACCGCGCTGGGCCGATCCGGATAGGTCAAAAGAAGGTGGCCTGTCCAGCCGTCCAAAGCCTGGGCCACCGTCTCCAAAGCCAGTTCCGGCCGATTGTTTTCCCGGGAGAGGTGGGCCAGGAACACGGTCTTGGCCCAATCCCTAAGGTTTTTCAGCGCTTGGGCCGCCTCATCGTTGGCCAAATGCCCCAAGGGACCGAGGATCCGCATCTTCAACGGCCAAGGATATGGCCCGGTGAGGAGCATCTCCAAATCGTGGTTGGTTTCGAACACCAAGAGTTCACAGCCTTTTAAGGCTTCCAGCACTTGAGGGGTCACCCGCCCCAGATCGGTGACGATGCCCAAGCGCAGCCCGTCCACCTCCAGCCGCAATCCGATGGGTTCCACGGCGTCGTGGGAAAGGGGGACGGGGAACACGGTGATGCCGGCGACCTCGAGCCCGGGTTCCGCCACGAGGCCCCGGATGCCGAGGGCCCTGAGGGTGCCGGCGCTGGCCACCACTTTGGCGCCGCGCCGACGGGCTTGGGCCAAACCCCGCACGTGATCCGCGTGCTCGTGGGTGATGACCACATACCGCAGGCCCTGCAGGGAGAGGCCAGCCCTCCCGGCCCTGGCCACAAGGTCCGGCCAAAGGAGCCCACAGTCCACAAGCAGCGGCCCTTTGGGCCCCTCAAGGAGGAGGGCGTTCCCCGAGGACCCGCTTCCCAGCACGCAGACTTTCACCGCTCGTCGCGCCGCCTGAGGGCGTCCAAAAGCTCCAGCGGGAGCGGAAACACGATGGTGTTGGTCTTCTCCGCGGAGATCTCGGTGAGGGTTTGCAGGTACCGGAGCTGTAAAGCGCCGGGGGACTGCTGCATGATGGCCGCGGCCTCCCGGAGCTTTTCCGCGGCCTGGAGCTCGCCTTCCGCATGGATGACCTTGCTGCGGCGCTCCCGCTCGGCCTCCGCCTGCCGGGCGATGGCCCGTTGCATCTCCGCCGGGATCTTCACGTCCTTGATCTCCACGGTGATGACCTTCACCCCCCAAGGATCGGTGTGCTCGTCGATGATCTTCTGCAGCTCGCGGTTGAGGCGCTCCCGTTCGGTGAGGAGCTCATCGAGCTCACTTTTTCCCACGATGGAGCGCAAGGTGGTCATGGAGATCTGGCGCGTGGCCTCCACGAAGTCCAACACCTCCACCACGGCCGCGGTCGGATCCACCACCCGGAAGTACACCACGGCGTTGACGTGCACCGGCACGTTGTCCTTGGTGATGACCTCCTGGGGAGGGACGTCCAGGGTGATGGTGCGCAGGTCCACCTTCACCATTTTGTCGACGAAGGGGATGATGAAGAAAAGGCCAGGCCCCTTGGCGCCGATGAGGCGGCCCAGCCGGAAAATCACCCCGCGCTCATATTCCCGCACGATGCGGATGGCGCTGGCCAAAAACAGGACCACCAGCGCCGCAAGAACCGCAAACCAAAACCCGCCTGCCATATGCACCCCCTTGTCGAGCCCCATGATAGACGCCTACCATCCCCGTGCAAAGGAGGCGGGGATGCTCAAGCCCGTGGTGGCGGCGAACTGGAAGATGCACAAAACCCTGAAGGAAGCCGAAGATTACCTGCATCGCCTTTTAGAGCTTGTGGGGGCTGAGCCACCGGTGGAGCTCGTGATCTGCCCTTCCTTCACGGCGTTGGCCCTCGCCGCCCGGGTGCTGGCGGGAAGCCCGATCGCTTTGGGGGCACAAAACGGCCACCCCCAAAAGGAGGGTGCCTTCACCGGTGAGGTCTCCATGCATCAACTGGCGGACCTAGGGGTGAGGTACGTGATCTGCGGCCACTCCGAGCGGCGGCACCTTTTTGGGGAAACGGATGCGTTCGTGGCGGAGAAGGTGAACGCTGCCTGGGCCTATGGGTTGACCCCCATCCTGTGCGTCGGGGAGACCCTGGAGGAGCGCCGAGCGGGCCAGGCCTGGGAGGTGGTTGAAAGGCAGCTTAGGGCCGCGCTTGCTGACGGCCTTTCGGGTCCCTTGGTCATCGCCTATGAGCCGGTTTGGGCCATTGGGACCGGAGTTCCTGCCCAACCCCAGGATGCCCAGGACATGGCTCGGCGCATCCGCGCTTGGCTGGTGGAGCACTTTGGCGCGGCAGGAAAGGACGTGCGCATCCAATACGGCGGCTCGGTGAAGCCCGAGAATGCCCACGCGTTTTTGCGGCTTCCGGACATCCAGGGCGCGCTCGTGGGCGGGGCCTCCTTAGATCCTGATGCGTTCTGGAGGATCGCCCTTGCTGCTAGCGGCGATAGGCCCAGCTGGTGAGGCGGCCTTCCAGGCCGGCGGCCAGCA
>CALKFO010000069.1 GCA_938084765.1 Candidatus Bipolaricaulota bacterium
CCCCACATTCTCGCTAACGGTGCCTGGGGGATCTCTGTGGGCATGACCACGCAAATTCCGCCCCATAACCTGCGGGAGCTCATCCAGGCCACCCTTTACCTTTTGGACCATCCCGAGGCCACGGTGGAGGAGCTCCTGGCCCTCATCCCTGGTCCGGACTTTCCCACGGGCGGGGTCATCGTGGGTCGGGAGGGCATTCGCCAGGCCTACGCCACGGGCGAGGGGCGGTTTGTCCTGCGCGGCCGGGCCTTCGTGGAGAACGACCAAATCATCATCACCGAGATCCCCTATCAGGTGCGGAAAAGTGCCATCCTCGAGGCCATCGCCGCCAAGGTGAAGGAAGGGGAACTGGAGGGCATCAGCGACCTGCGGGACGAATCCGACCGGGAGGGCCTGCGGGTGGTGGTGGAGCTCAAGCGGGGTGCAGATCCTGAGCGCGTCTTGGCGCAGCTTTACAAGCTCACGCCCCTGGAGCGCACCTACTCCTGCCATTTTCTGGTCATCGAGGGCGGGGTGCCGCGGGTGTTGTCCCTGCCCCAGATATTGCGGGCGTTCTTGGCCTTTCGGCGGGCCACGGTGCGCCGCCGCACGGAATTCCGCCTGCGGCAAGCCCGCGAGCGCGCCCACATCCTGGAAGGCCTCCAGCTCGCCCTCGCCCGCCTGGACGAGGTCGTGGAGATCATCCGCCAAGCCCAGGATCCGGAGGCGGCCTCGGCGCTCCTCGTGGCGGAGATCGGCCTCACCCCCAAACAAGCCGAGGCCGTCCTGCGCATGCGTCTCTCCCAACTCACGCGGTTGGAACGACAAAAGATCGAAGAGGAGCTCGTGGAACTGCGCAAGAAGATTGCGGAGTACGAGGGGATCCTTGCCGACCCGCAAAAGCTCGATGGGGTCATCCGTGAGGAGCTTTTGTCCATCGCCGAGAAGTACGGGGATGCGCGCCGAACCACCATCCTGGAGCGCGACCAGCTGGAGGCCTTGCCCGCCGAGGTCCCGGCTGCGCCGGTGTTGGTGTGTGTGACCCAGCGGGGGTATGTGAACGTGGTGGAGCAGGACGCGTTTCGCGCCCAAGGCCGCGGGGGCAAGGGCGTCATCGGCATCCGCCCCAGGGAGGGCGACTCCCTTGCCCAGATCCTCCCCGCTTCCACCGACCAAGATCTCCTGGTGTTCACCGCACACGGCCGCGTGTTCAAGCTGCCCTTGAGCCGTCTGGAGGTAGGCGAACGCGATTCCGTCGGCAAAAATCTGCGGCAGTTCTTGGATATGGCGCCCGATGAGGAGGTGTGCGCCGTTTGTGCCGCCTCCAATTACGCCCAAGGGTACGTTCTTCTGGCCACCGCCCAGGGCATCGTCAACCGCAACGCCCTTGCCGACTACGCCAACGCCCATACCAAGGGGATCACGGCTCACGCCATCCCCGAGGGCGATCGCCTTGTGGACGTGACCCTCACCGAGGGTGGGGGTGAGGTCCTTCTTGTGACCGCGCAGGGCCAGCTCATCCGCTTTCCGGAGGAAGAGATCCGGGTCACCAAGCGCCCCTCCAAGGGGGTGATCGGGATCCGCCTGGACCCCGGAGATCGGGTGGTGTCCATGCTGTGGCTGCCCCAAGAGCCCCTGGGGCGAAAGCTCCTCTTGGTCACCGGCCAAGGTTACGGCAAGCGCGTGGAACTGGGCGATATCCCCCTCCAGGGGCGGGCCGGAAAAGGCGTGATCGGGATCAAGCTGGACCAGGACCTGGGCCAGGTGGTGGATGCGGCCCTCGTGGCTGACGACGACGAGGTCGTGCTTTCTACAGCGGGGGGCAAGGTCATCCGCTTCGAGGCCGCCCAGGTGAGCACCTTCTCCCGCTATGCCCAGGGCGTGCGTCTGATCCTCGTGGAGGAGGGCGACCAGGTGGTGTCGGCGGTGCCCTTGCGGGGTGGAGAAGATGGGCGTGTGGGCTGAGCTGGAACGGCAAATCCAGGTCATCGAGCAAGGTGCAGAGACGGTGCTGCCCCGGGAGGAACTGGTCCGGAAGCTCCAGCGCTCCCTGGAGACCGGACAGCCCCTGCGGGTGAAGCTGGGGATCGATCCCTCTGCGCCGGAGCTCACCCTGGGCCATGCCGTGGTCTTGCGCAAGCTCCGGCAGTTTCAAGATCTGGGGCACCTGGCGGTCCTGGTGGTGGGCGATTTCACCGCGCGCATTGGCGACCCCTCCGGCCGCTCCAAAACGCGCGAACCCCTCTCCCCCGAGACCATCGCGGAGAACATGAAGACCTACAAGGAGCAGGCCTTTCGCATCCTGGATCCTGGGCGCACCGAGGTCCGCTACAACTCCGAGTGGCTGGCGGAGCTCACCTTCGCGGAGGTCCTCAAGCTCACCAGCCACTACACGGTGGCCCGGATGTTGGAGCGCGAGGACTTCGCCCAGCGCTTTCAGGAGGGCTCGTCCATCACCCTCATGGAGTTCCTCTACCCTCTGGCCCAGGCCTATGACTCCGTGGCTGTGCAGGCCGATGTGGAGCTGGGTGGCTCCGATCAGCGCTTCAATCTCCTGGTGGGCCGGGACATTCAGCTGGCCTACGGACAGGAGCCCCAGGTCATCCTCACCATGCCCCTCCTCATCGGCACGGACGGGGTGCGCAAGATGTCCAAATCCTGGGGGAACTACATCGGCATTGCGGAGCCCCCGGAGGAGCAATTTGGGAAGCTCATGGCCATCCCCGATGAACTCATGCCCCAGTACTTTCAGCTCCTCACGGACATCGAGTGGGCGGAGGTGGCCCATCTCCATCCCAAGGAGGCCAAAAAGAAGCTGGCCTGGACGGTGGTGGCCTGGCTGCACGGGGTGGAGGAGGCGGACCGGGCGCAAGCCCATTTCGAGCGGGTGTTCGAGGAGGAGCGGCCGCCGGAACGGATGCCGGAGGTGGCCGTGGGCCACCTGGTGAACCCGGAGGGCAAGGCCGAGGTGGCGGCTCTGCTTTTGGCCGCGGGCCTGGTGGCCTCGAAGTCGGAAGCGCGGCGCCTCCTGGCCCAGGGCGGGATATGGGTGGATGGGGAAAAGCTTGCCCCTGATCAGTACTACATCAGCGTGCGGCCGGGCATGATCCTGCGCGTGGGCCGCCGCCGCTTCGCCCGCCTCTCCCTATGACCTGCCCCTTTTGCCGCATCGCCCAGGGCCAGCTTTTCGCCCACATCCTCTATGCGGACGCGGACGTTTTGGCCTTTTTGGACGCAGCACCCATGGCGCCTGGGCACACGTTGGTGGTCCCGCAGGCCCATGTGGAGCGGTTCGTGGAGCTACCGGAGGAGTTGGCGGGGAAGCTGTTTGCCGTGGCGGTGCGGGTGGGCCGCGCCCTCCAGGAGGTCCTGAGCGCACCGGGGTTCACTGTGGGCCTCAACGACGGCCGCGTGGCCGGCCAGGGCGTGCCTCACGTGCACCTGCACATCGTGCCCCGGTTCGTGGGCGATGGCGGCCGCTCCCTGCACAGCCTCCTTCCGCCGCGGCCCCTCCGACCGGACCCGGAGCTTGCGGCGCGGGTGCGCGCCCGCCTCAACGCAACATAAGGCTGAGCGCCTCGGGACACGAGGGGCCCTTGTAGTTGCCCTCGAACACGTTTCCCCGGCCGCGCACGTTCCCATAAAACCCTGGCCCGGATCCCAAACAGGCCCGATCCTGTACGGCTAGACCATAGCCGCGGTTGTTCACGAAAAAGTTCTCGTAGAGCTCCACCTCGGCGCGCTCGCGCAGCATCAACCCCCCTTGCCAACCGTTGTCCATGAGGGTGGAGCGGCGCAGTATCAGCCGGCTTCGGCCGGCCACGCTGATCCCGCACAGCCCGTTGGCGTAGAAGGTGGCCTCCGTGAGCTCCGCCTGCGCCTGGTCCCAAAGCCAAAGCCCGCCCTGGGGATGGTGGGACACGCTCAGGCGCGTGCCGACCAGCTGGGCATCCTGCCAGAGTTTGATGCCCGCGCCGTTCTCCCAAAGGGCGCAATCCTGGAGTTCCGCGCGGCTGCCCCCGCCCAGGGCCAACCCCTCCGAGCCGCCCGTGAGGTGTACCCCCGCAAGCCGGAGCTCCCCGCCCTGCACCACCGCGATCACCGGGGCCTCGGGAGCCCCCACGAGGATGGCCCCTTCCCCGCGCAGCTCCAGGGGTTTATCGACGGTCAAGCCCGCGGGGTAGCGGCCAGGCCCAAGCTCCAAAGTTCCTCCGGGCACGACAGCGTCCACGAGCGCTTGCAGGTCCGCGTCCACGCCCTCCACCCGCAGATGGGGGTGCTGGGCCTGGGCCAAAGGGCGGCGCACCCGGGGGTTCACGTGGCCCAACAGGGCCACACCGTTGTGCGTGATCACGTTGTCCTCGCCTTGGACCGGATAACGGGAAAACCCCGAGATCCCGGCGAGGGCAAAGCCCGTGATGTGGGAGGACCGGATGTCCAGGCGGCAGGACCCGGAGACGTTGAGACCCGCCCCCCTTCCTCCTGCCAATTCGCTGGCGTATAGCTCCAGGATACCAGCCTGAGCGCGTATTCCATCCCAGCGAGAATTGCGCACCGCACACCGTTCCAAATAAATGCGGCCTCCGTCGGCCTCCAACCCATTCCAGTTGCCCTCCAACGATGAGCCATACGCCGAAAGCTCGGCCTGGTGGGTCACGTAAACCCCAGACTCGTTGTGTTGGGCCAAGTGGACCCCCAAAAGCACGCATTTTGCCTGGTCTTGGGCGAGGACCGCGTTTTTCGCGTTGGCCTCCAGGCGGCTTGCGAAAAGCCGAACGACGGAGGAGTCGCGGGCCCAGATCCCCGGACCGTTGTTCCTGCTGATCTCGCACAGATCGGCCGTGAACACCGCCTCCTCCGCGAGCCAACCCCCACCCGCTTTGTTCTGAACGATGCGAGAGCTGTGGAGCTCGGTCTTGACATTTCCGCCCAGTTCCAAACCGTAACGGGCGTTATCGGCGACCAGGGAGTCGCGGAGGGTTACCTGGGCCTGGTCGCGGGCGTAGATGCCGGAGGCCGCGTGGTTTTGGATGTGAACACGCTCCAGCACCACCCGGGCCCCATCCTGGGCGAAGAGGCCTGCAGAGGAGAGGGTCGGACTGACGTACCCGCCCCGGCCCTCTTGGAGGGCGAGGCCCTCCAGCCGTACCTCCACGTCGCCGCGCACCCAGACCACCGGGGGGCCGGGTTGGGCCGCCTTGAGGATCGTGGCTTCCGGGCCAGCTCCCCGCAGGGTGATGCTTTTTTCGATCCGCAGGTTTTCCTCCCAGGTGCCGCGGGCCAGGATGATCGTCTCGCCCGGCCGCGCCTGATCGATGGCGGCCTGGATTGACTGACCGGGCTGGACGGGGCGGGCAGCGGAGGGCTCGGGCCCACGGGCGCCACAGCCGGCCAAAAGAAGGCCCACCAGGAGCAGGGCCACCAGGCCGATCCTCCGCCTAGAACGGGCCATGGATCAGCCGCCGCCCACCGGGGGAAGGAGGACGACCTCGTCCCCGTGGGCCAAAGGGGTGGACCAGCCGCGTTTATATTGGATGGATACGCCGTTCACCAAGGCCGAGATGTGCCGGTGCACTTGGCCCTGGGCGTCGTACAACCTCGTCCGCAAGGAGGGAAAGCGGGTTGCCAGGGCCTCCACGGCCTGGGCGATCGTGGCGCCCTCCGGAAGGTCCAGCTCCAGGGGATTCGTCGGCAACTCCTCCCGAAACGGAAAGTACAGGGTCACCTTGACCCGCATCTTCCCTCCACCAGCCTTTGGGCGATCTCTCGGTGTCGGGAAACATAGCGATAGAGGCCCTGGTTCACAAGTTCGCCGCCGCGGACGCGGATCTCGCCATTCACCATGACCAGGTCCGCGTACTGGGCGGCACAATGAAGGAGGGCAGCCACGGGGTCCGCCGCGCCCGCGAACTCCAGGGTGGAGATGTCCCACAGGGAGAGGTCCGCACACTTTCCGGGCTCCAGGGAGCCGACCTCCTTTTCCCAGCCCAGGACCTGGGCCCCGCCCATGGTGGCCATCCGCAGGGCCTGCCGGGCGGGCATGGCCTCCGCCCCATACCGCACCCGGGCCAGGAGCATGGCCTGGCGGGCTTCCCGGATCATGTTGGAGGCATCGTTGGAGGCCGAGCCGTCCACGGCCAGCCCCACCTTCATCCCCGCGGCCAACATCGGGGGAATCGGCGCGATCCCCGAGCCCAACAGCATGTTGGAGGATGGACAGTGGGCTACGCCCACGCCGGCCCGGGCAAGCTTCGCGATGTCCGTCTCGCTCAGGTGCACCGCATGGGCGATCCACACGTCCGGCCCCAGCCAATCCAGCTCCTCCAGGTACTCCACGGGCCTCTTTCCAAACCGCGCCAGACAGAACTCCTCCTCGTCCATGGTCTCCGCCAGGTGCGTGTGCAACAGCACCCCGTATCGGCGGGCCAGCTTCGCCGTCTCCTGCATGAGCTTGGGGGTCACGGAGAACGGAGAGCAAGGGGCTAGGGCGATGCGCACCATGGCCCCGAAGTTCCTGTCATGGTACCGTAGGATCAGACGTTCGCTGTCCTCCAAGATCTCTTCCTCGGTCTGCACCACGTCCTCCGGCGGAAGGCCGCCTTCCTTGCGGGATAAGGACATGGAGCCCCGGGTGGGGTGGAAGCGAATCCCCACCTCTCTCGCCGCCTCGATCTCCACGTCGATGAGGTTCCTTTTGCCTTTGGGGAAGAGGTAAAGGTGGTCGGTGGAGGTGGTGCACCCGGAGAGGAGGAGCTCGGCCAGGCCCACCACGGTGGACACGTACACGGCCTCCTCGTCGATCCCCCGCCACCGTTCGTAGAGGAAGATGAGCCAGTCGAAAAGCTTTTTGTCCTGGGCGCCGGGCACAGCGCGAAACAGGGTTTGATAGAGATGGTGATGGGTGTTGACCATGCCGGGGATCATCACCTTGTCCCGGCCATCGATGATCTCCTCGTAGGGTCCGTGGGGCGGCTCACCCTCGCCCAGGGCGGTGATGCGGTTCCCTTCCACCACCAGCCAGGCTTTGCGCAGCTCGCGCCCCTGCGCATCGAAGGTGGCGATGACCTCCACGTCCCGGAAGAGCACACGCCTCATCGTTCCACCCCCCGGTGCTTTCCTCGCCCCTAGAGGCGCAAATCGGCCTCGTGGCACCGCTCGAGGAATGCGACGAGGAGGGAGATAGCCGCTTCGATGTCCTTCTTGTGGGCCGCCTCCACCACGGTGTGCACGTAGCGGGTGGGAACGGACAGGGTGACCACGGCCGCGCCCTCCCGGGCCAGCTGGATCGCGCCGGCATCGGTCCCACCCCGGGGCAGGATCTCCAGCTGGTAAGGGATGGACTTCTCCTCCGCGAGCTTGCGCAGAAACTGCACCAGTCCAGGATGGGAGATGGACGCGGCGTCCTTCACCTTGATGGCCACGCCTTTTCCGAGTTTGGTGACCTGTTCGTGGGGTTGGACTCCGGGCATGTCGCAGGCCAGGGTGACGTCCAGGGCTACCCCGATCTCCGGGGCGATTTGGAAGGCGCTGGTGCGCGCGCCCCGCAACCCCACCTCCTCCTGCACCGTGCCCACAAAGTAAATGTCGGCCCGGTGTGAGCCCAACCTCCGGAGGGCCTCCACCCCCACGAACACGCCCACCCGGTCATCCAAGGCCTTGCCGGACACGAGCTCCCCCACCTCGGCGAAGGTCTGGTACAAGGTCACGGGATCGCCCACGCGCACCCTTTCCTTCACCTCTTTTCCGGGGAGGCCCACGTCCACGAAGAGGTCCTGGATACGGATCTCCTTTTTGCGCTCCTCTTCGGTGAGGATGTGCACGGGCTTTGTACCGATCAGTCCCAAAAGGGGGCCGCTTTGGGTGTGCACCATGACCCGGGAGGCGATGAGGGTGCGGGCGTCAAAGCCGCCCACGGGCTCGATGCGCAGATATCCCGTCTCCTCATCTACATGGGAGACAAGAAATCCGATCTCGTCCATGTGGGCAGCCACCACCACCTTGGGCCCTACGCCGCGCTTGTGGGCGATGATGTTCCCCAACCGGTCGACCTCGAACTCGTCCACATGGCCCTCCAGGGCCTCGCGAACGAGGGCCCGAATGGCCTCCTCCCGGCCGGGCACGCCGGGTGCCTCCGAAAGCCGCTTGAGAAGTTCCACCCCGTCCTCCTTTCTCGGGAAGCCTAACCGTTGGCCAAGAGGCCTACAACTTCTCTGGACACTCCTTCCTCGCTACAATGCCGCCGATGATCCCCCTGCGGGACTACCGTGTGAGCGGTCGGCGTCCCTGGGCCACCTACGTCCTCATCGCCCTCAATGTCCTCGCTTTTTTCTACATCCTGACCATCCCGGAGCGGGGCTATGTCCTGGTGGACGGCTGCGCCTGGCAGGAGGCGTTTCGGCAGCCTCCGCCGGGGTTCAACTACCGCACGTATCGCCTGTATGGCCGGCCGCCGTGCCTCTACCCCGTGACCCCGCGGGATCTCTTCTACATCCGCTTCGGGCTGGTCCCCGCGGAGTTCCTGAGCGGCAAAGACCTTGACCCCACCGTGCCCTTCCCCATTTGGCTCACCCTTCTCACCTCCATGTTCCTTCACGCCGGTTGGCTCCACCTCATCGGCAACATGTGGTACCTGTGGATCTTCGGGGACAACGTGGAGGCGAGCATGGGCTCCCTGCGTTACCTTCTCTTCTACCTTCTTTCGGGCGCGGGCGCGGCCGGGCTACAGATGGCGGTGAGCGGCCGGAGCACAGTGCCCATGGTGGGCGCCTCCGGCGCCATCTCCGGCGTCATGGGCGCCTATTTCGTCCTTTTCCCTTGGTCCCGCATCCTCACCCTCGTGCCCATCTGGTTCTTCCTGCAGCTCGTGGAGATCCCGGCCTTTGTGTACCTGGGGATTTGGTTCCTTTTGCAATTTTTCTCGGGCATCGTGGATCTGCAGAGCCTGGGGGGAACGGCCTGGTGGGCGCACATCGGCGGCTTCCTGACCGGAGGGCTTTTGGTGTTTCTGTTCAAGCGCAGGGGAGTGGTTCCCGGTGTAGAGATCTGGTGGCACCGCCGCTTCCCCCGCTGGTGAGCCGTGGCCCTCGTTGTGGGCGTGGACGAAGCCGGCCGGGGAGCAGTCCTTGGTCCTCTGGTCGTGGCGGGGGTGGTCCTGCCCGCGGCGCGTCTCCCTGAACTCGCCGCCCTGAACGTGCGGGAGTCCAAGAGCGTGGCCCGGGCCAGGCGCGCTCAGCTTCTGCGGGAACTTTGGGCCTTCGGTGTGCGGGGAAGAGCGGTGGTGATCCCCCCAGAGCGCATTGACCAAGAAAACCTCACTCACCTGGAGCTCTGGGCTGTAGGGGAGCTGGTCCGGTTCTTCCGGCCGGCCAGGGTGATCGGCGATGCCCCCGTGTCCCCCCAGGCCATCCCCCGTTTCCGGCACAGTCTTGCCCGGAGCACCGGCCTGGCAGAGGACCAAATCCACCTTTTCCCCCAGGCCGACGCGCGCGAACCCCTGGTGGCTGCGGCCTCCCTTTTGGCCAAAGTGGTGCGCGATGGCCACATACGCGCTCTGCACCGAGTCTACGGCGACTTCGGCTGGGGCTATCCCGGCGAGGCCAAGGTGCAGGAGTTCCTGGCCCACTATGTGCGGACCCACGGCGGGCTCCCCTCGATCTGCCGCAAGCGGTGGAGTTCGGTGCACAAGACCTTTGGCCTGAAGTTGCAAGGAGCGAGCTAAACTTGCAAAATTGATCCTCGGCTTGAGGAGGAGCGCATGCCCAAACGCACTTACCAACCGCATGTGCGTCGAAGGCGCCGCGTCCATGGCTTTTTGGCGCGGATGAGCACGCCTGGGGGGCGAGCTGTGCTCGCCCGGCGTCGCCGCAAAGGCCGCAAGCGCCTCACCCCGGCCTGAGGTGCCCAGAGGAGAACCTGTGAGGAAAAAGCGCATCTACGAATTAGCTCGGGAGTTGGGGATGCCCACGCGGGACCTCATCGAGGCCCTGGCCAAGCTGGGCATGCCCGGCATGACCACGTTTCACATGGTCTCCGAGGAAGAGGCGGAGGTGATCCGCGGCCTGGTGACGGAGCACAAGGAGGCCGCGTCCGCGGTGGCCCCAGCGCCGGCCCAGGTGGCGGAGGAACAACCCGCGGAGCCGAAGGCGCCCCCAGCTCCGCCGCGGCCGCCCGTGGTGGCGGTGTTGGGCCACATCGACCATGGGAAGACGACGCTACTGGACCAAATCCGCAAGACGCGGGTGGCGGCGGAGGAGCCCGGAGGCATCACCCAGTCCATCGGTGCCTACCAGGCCCAGGTGGATGGGAAGCTGATCACGTTCATCGATACGCCGGGGCACCGGGCGTTCACGGCCATGCGGGCCCGCGGCGCCCAGGTCACCGATATCGCCGTTCTCGTGGTGGCTGCCGATGACGGGGTCATGGCCCAGACCATCGAGGCTTTGGACCACATCAAGGCTGCGGGCGTGCCCATGATCGTGGCCATCAACAAGATCGACAAACCCGAGGCCAACCCCGAGCGGGTCAAGCAGGAGCTCGCCAACCTGGGCTATATCCCTGAGGAGTGGGGTGGAAACACCATCATGGTCCCCATCTCCGCCCTCACCGGCCAGGGCGTGGATGAGCTTTTGGAGATGATCCTCCTCGTGGCTGAGCTCCATGGGGTCTCGGGGGATCCTCACGGCCCCTTGGAGGCGGTGATCATCGAGAGCCATTTGGATCCGACCAAGGGCCCCGTGGCCACGGCCATCGTGAAGAACGGGACCTTACGGGAGCGGGATGTGGTGGTGGTGGGCACGGTGTGGGGGCGGATCCGCGCCCTTTTGGATCACCAGGGCAAACGCATCGCCGCGGCCGGGCCGGGAACCCCCGTGCAGATCCTGGGCCTTTCCGGCGTGCCCCAAGCGGGCGAGAGGGTGGAGGTGGTGGCCAGCCCCAAGGCGGCGGAGGAGCTCGTGGAGAAACGCCTAGAAGCCGAGCGGTCCCAACGCATGGTCCGTCCCAAGCTCAGCTTTGAGGAGATCCTGCAGGCCGCCCAGGCCCAAACGAAGAAGCTCTCCCTCGTGGTCAAGGCCCAGACCTTCGGGGCTTTGGAGGCGGTGAAGCTGGAGCTGGGCACGATCCAGGCGGAGGGGGTGGAGCTCGAGGTTCTACACGCGGGCGTGGGCCAGATCTCCGAATCCGATGTGCTTTTGGCGGCGGCGGAGACCCAAGGCCAGCCCCTCATCGTGGGCTTCGGGGTCAAGGTGGATCCCAAAGCCCAAAGGCTTGCGGAGCAAAAGGGCATCCCCATCCGCACGTACGAGATCATCTACGACCTCACCCTGGACGTGGAGCGGGCCCTCAAGCGCTTGGTGGGTCCGGAGTACCGGGAGGTGAAGGTGGGCGAGGCCCTGGTGCTCAAGACCTTCGACATCAAGGGCGTGGGCCGGGTGGCGGGCTGCTCCGTGCGCGTGGGCCGGGTCGTGCGCGGCGGCAAGGTTCGCGTCCTGCGCCAGGGCCGCGAGGTCTTCGTGGGCGAGATCTTCTCCCTCAAGCGCTTCGCCGAGGACGTCCGGGAAGTGCCCCA
>CALKFO010000070.1 GCA_938084765.1 Candidatus Bipolaricaulota bacterium
ATTTGAAAGCCTTTCGGAACGTCATGCTTCTAACCCATGATAACACGTCTAGCGCTTATGGTTCCCTGTTTCCCATGAACCTTCGGCAAAAGTGGAGGTCCATGTATCCCCGGACTGAAGGTCTGGGGCATTATGGCCCCCCACACCCCCCTTTTCTGTAAGGCTAAAGCCTAGGGTCAGTCCCCAAAGGCCTTCCCGGGAGTACTCCGCCCGGTACATGGCGTCAAAGATGAGGGCCGGCACCAGGAGGTATAAGGTAAGCCGGCTTAGGGTGGTGAGGTCCATGGGGATGCGCTTGCCCAACAGGTAACCGGCCAAAACCACCAAGGCCACGGGGAGCACGGTGTTGAGGAGAGCCTGCATGTGGGGCATTCTAAAGGCATGGGATACCTGGCTCTTTCCCAGGCCCTAAGGAAGGTCCTCCTCCGGGGAGGGGTGGCCCCCAGGCGCCAGGTTCTAACCCTTCCCCAGGGGCAGTTTCTGGTGATGCCCGCCGCCGACCAGGAGGTGGCCCTTTGCAAGCTGGTTACGGTGGAGGCTTCCCCAAGGGAAGAGGATGGGCCTCAGGACCGGCCTTCGGTGCAGGCGGAGGTCTGGGCCAAGAGGCTGGATACCGGGGAGGTCTTCCACCTGCCGGGAGAGGAGATCACGAAAAGGCGCACGGCCGCCCTTTCTCTTTTGGCGGCTAGGCTTCTTGCGCCCAGGCAAGAGGGGGCGCTTCTTTTGCTGGGGCCGGGGACGCAGGGGGAAGCCCACCTCGAGGCCTTCGCCGAAGGTCTTCGCCTGACCAGGGTCTTTGTGCGGGGAAGGAGTCGGGACAGGTTGGCAGCTTTTATGCGGAAGGTCCGAGAGATAGGCCTTCCTGTTGAGGAATGGTTGGGCGAGGAAGTGCCCGAGGAGGTGGCCTTCATCGTCACCGCTACCCCCAGTCCCACCCCGGTGCTACCGGAAAGGGTACCGGAGGGCGCCTTCATCGCCGCCGTGGGCAGTTTCCGCCCGGAGATGCAGGAGGTCCCCCGGGCCCTGGTGGAAAGGGCTGCCGTCTACTGCGACACGGAGGACGCCCTCGTGGAGGCGGGGGAACTTCAGGGCCTTTCTAAACCCGTGGTCACCTTAAGGGAAGCCCTCTTGGGCAAGCGGGCGGAAGGGGATCCCGTGCTGTTTAAGAGCGTGGGCCACGCCCTTTTTGACCTGGCCGCGGTGCGCCACCTCCTGGGCTTGGACTAAAGGCGAACCACGATCTTTCCGGTATGCCCCCGGTCTATGAGGGCCTGGAAGGCGGCTTCAGCCTCTAGGAAAGGGAAAACCGCCCCCACCACCGGCTTGAGCTCACGGCCCAACCGGGGCAGGAGAAACCCCAAGGCTTCCTGCACCAAGGCCTGTTGCCTGAGGAGGGGAGCCAGCCAAAAGCCCGTGACTGTAAGGTTTCGGCGCATGAGGCGCAGGGGATTCAGGGAAGCGGCCTCCCCCTCTACGGCCCCGATATAGACCAGCCTTCCTCCCGGGTTCAGAAGGGCCAGGCTTTCCTCTAGAAGGTTGCCGCGCACCTCCAGAAGGATGTCCACCCCGCCGAAGGCCTTGGCCTTTTCCGGAAGCTCCCCATAGGTGGCGGTGGCCTCGGCGCCTAGGGTTTGGGGGAGGGCCAGCTTCTCGGGCCTCGAGGCGGCGGCCAGCACCCGCAAGCCCATGGCCTTGGCCACCTGCACGGCGGCGGTTCCCAAGGCCCCTGCCGCTGCCTGCACCAGGACCTTTTCCCCGGGCTTGGCCCCCGCCTGCCGCAGGGCTAAATAGGCGGTGAGGAAAGAAACCGGGTAAGCGGCGGCTTCCTCAGGGGAAAGCCCCTCTGGCACCGGGAGAAGGGCCTCCCTGGGCACAGCTATCCGCTCTGCTAGAGCCCCATGCCCCATTAAAGCGGCAAAGCGCTGGCCTGCCACCCGACCTACGGCCTCCATACCGGGCACGAAGGGCGGGTGGACGCGGGTGAGGTACCCACCAAGGCGCATAAGGTGGTCGGCAAAATTCAGGCCCACCGCCTCCACCTCCAACACCACTTCTCCCGGGCCCGGTGTGGGGTCGGGAAGCTCTTTAAGGACCAATGGACCACGCAAGCGTTCTTGCACCCAGGCGCGCATGGGGGGAGCTTACCCCTTTACGGAACCAGCTAGAAGGCCCCGCAGGAAGTACCGGCCCAGGAAGATATAGACGAAGAGGGTAGGTAGGGCAGCCAGGATAGCCCCGGCCATGGGCAGATTCCATTTCACGGCTTCACCCCCTGCCAGCTGGGCCAGGGCCACAGTGATGGGCTGGCTTTCCGGCCGGGTTAGGGTCACGGCGAAGAGGAACTCGTTCCAGATCTGTGTGAACTGCCAGATGGCCACCACTACGAAGGCGGGAGCGGAAAGAGGTAGGATCACGTGCCGAAAGATACCGAAGAATCCCGCTCCGTCTATGCGGGCTGCCTCTACCAGCTCATCCGGGATTTCGCTGTAGTAGTTCTTGAAGATCAGGGTGACGATGGGAATTCCGTAGACCACGTGTACCAGGATGAGGCCCCAGAGGGTGCCATAGAGGCCTATGGCCTTCACGAACTGGAAGAGGGGGATCAGGATGCTTTGGTAAGGGATGAACATGCCGAAGAGCATGAGGGCAAAGAGGAGGTTAGATCCCCTGAAGGGCCATTTGGCCAGGACGTAACCGTTGAGCGCTCCCACTACAGCAGAGAGAACGGTGGCAGAAAGGGCCAGGATCACGCTGTTTTGGAACTTGGGGCGGAAGGCCTCCCAGGCCACCCTGAAGCTTTCCCAGTATACGGGATTGGGCCAATGCCAGACCGTGTCCAGGGTGATTCTGGCAGGCTCCTTTAAGGCGGTGAGGATCACCAGGTAGACGGGAAGGAGAAAGAAGAGGGTGGCAAGGAGGAGAAAGGTGTATAGAAGAATCCGGCCCATCAGCGCCTGACCTCCTTCCTCAGCTGGCTCGCCAGGTAGGGGATGACCACCATGGCCACCAAAAGCAATAGGAGTATGCCGATGGCAGCACCCTTGGCAAACTGGTTGCCTCGGAAGGCCAAAAGGTACATGTAGATGGCTGGCACGTCGGTGGGAGCATAGTCTAGCCCAGCCATAGCGAAGATAAGGTCAAAGATCTTCAAGGCAATGTGGCCTAGGACGATCAGGGCGGAAAGTGTGATGGGGGCGAGGAGGGGAAAAATAACGTACCGATAGGTCTGCCACTCGCTGGCCCCATCCACCTTGGCGGCCTCCAAAATTTCCACGGGGATGCCCCTCAGGCCCGCCAGGTAAAGGGCCATGGTGTAGCCCGACATCTGCCACACCGCTGCCAGGATCACCCCCACCAAGGCCAGGCTGAAGCCGTGGGGCTCGGCGTAGGGAAGAAGGCGGATGTTCCGACCCAGGGTTAGGGCCCAAAGGAGAAGCAGCCCACTGGATAGGAGACTCCAGAAAAGACGCTTCCTTTCGCCTCCGCGGTGGGCTTGCCAGGCAAGGTACAGAAGGGTTAGACCCACGGCCAAGGCTGTGTAGAAAGGGAGTTGATTCCAGTCGAAGACCAGCACCTGTTGCCTTGTGGTGAGCCAGGGAAAGTTGAAGGGGGGAAAGCCAAAGAGCGTGGGTAAAACGTTGACCCCACCTTGGGGTTGCAGAAGCCAACGCCAGATGGTGCCTGTTACCACGAAGGAGAGGGCCATGGGAAAAAGAAAAACAGTGCGAAAAAAGCCTTCCCCCTTAGGGCCTCGGTCTAGGGCTATGGCCAAGAGAAGGCCCAGGCCCAGGGTTCCCGCCATGAAGAAGAGGGTAAAGAAGATCAAGTTGACCACGCTCTGGCGGAACCGCACGTCCACAAAGCCGCTAAAGAGCTCGCGGTAGTTCTCCAGGCCCACGAACTGGAGCTCAGGTCTCAGGGCCAAAGCTTGAGTGGGGTTCTTACCCCAGTCGCTGAAGGAAACCCAAAGGTTTTGCCCGATGAAACCGTAGACAAAGATGCCCACCGCCACCAAGGAGGGAAGGAGGACCAGAAAGGCCGTGATCCGGTCGCGCATGCTACCTCCGGGAAAAGCCCGTGGGGGCTTTAGCCCCCACGGGCCGAGAGGCGTTACCGGCCCAAGCCTACCTGGTTGGCGATGGCCTGGGCGGCGTTGGCTGCCGCTTGCGGGTTCTTGCTCTGCAAGAAGATCTCCATCACCGTGCCGAACTGGCTCATGAAGCTTTCGGGTGCCACGGCTCCGTGCACCAAGGAGCCCACGATGCGATTGGACTGCCAGTCCTTCATGGCCGACTGACCATAGGCGTTGTATTTGGCAGGGTCAGAGTCCAACCGGGCGGCGATGGAGCCTTTTAAGGGGTTAAAGGTGTCTTGACCTTCCTTGGAGCCCACCAGCTTGAGCCAGTTGATGGCGTTCTGCCGGTTCTTGGCTCCCTTGGGCAGGCCGAAAGAATCGGAGAGCATCATGAAAACCCCGGAGGTGCCTGGAGAGGGTGCCCAGGCGAAGTCGGTGCCGGGCTTGAGCTTAAGGGTGGTGCTCATGTAGCCAGCGGCCCAGTCGCCCATGATGTTGAAAGCAGCTTTACCCTGGACTACCCGGTCCACCGCCTGCTGCCAGGACAGGCCTGCGGCGTCCTTGTTGGCGCAATCCAGCACCTTGCCGAAGGTGTCCCAGACCGCCACCGCCTTGGGGTCGGTGAACTTGAGCTTGCCGTTCCAGAGGTTGGCCCAGCCGTCAGCCCCCAGGGTGGCCAGGGCTACGCTTTCCCAGAGGTGTTGTTGGGTCCAGTTCTCCCCTAAGGCTAAGGGCGCCTCGAGACCCTTACGCTTTAAGGTCTGGCAGGTGGCGAGAAAATCCGCCCAGGTCTTGGGTGGTGTCATACTCTTTTTTGTTGTATCCTTCACTTATGCCCACTGTAGTCCCCCACCTCAAACCCGAGGAGGTTCTGGAGCGCTACCACAAGGCCCGGGAGGCCATAGAAGCCCTTCGCTGGCTGGCGGTCTATCATGCGCTGCAAGGAGCCACAGCCAAGGAGATTGCCCGGACG
>CALKFO010000071.1 GCA_938084765.1 Candidatus Bipolaricaulota bacterium
CTGTTCCGGACTTAGGGGAAGTGCAAGAGGTGACGTTTCTGCGGTGGCTGAAAGGGGAGGGGGAAGCGGTGGAGGCCGGCGAGGCCGTGGCCGAGGTGGAGGCCGACAAGGCCGTGTTCGTCATCGAAGCGCCCGTCTCCGGCACGCTTCGGGCCCTCTGCGCTCGGGAAGGTGAGCGCCTCGCTCCGGGCCAAAAGATCGGCGAAATCCACTGCGCATGAAGCGCTGCTTGCTCCTGCGGCTTGGCCGCGTGCCCTACGGCCCTGTGCTCCATTTCCAACGCAGCCTGCACGCGGAGCGCCGAGCCCATAGGATCCCCGACGTCCTCCTGTCCCTGGAGCACACGCCCGTGATCACCCTGGGCCGCACCGCCTCCCCCCAGGACCTCCTTCGTTCCCGGGAGGAGCTCCAACAAAACGGGGTGGAGGTCTTTGTGGTCGAACGCGGCGGCGGGGCCACCTACCATGGCCCCGGTCAGCTCGTTTTTTATCCCATCCTGGACCTGCGGGAACTCGGGCTATCCTTGCGGGAGTACGTGCAGCGACTGGAGGAGGTGATGATCCTCACCGGAAGGGCGTTTGGGGCGGAGCTCTTCCGCCGGCCCGGCTACCCCGGAGCTTGGCACACCTCAGGCAAGGTGGGGTTCATCGGTGTGCACGTGCGAGGCTGGGTCAGCATGCACGGCCTTGCTCTGAACGTGGACCTTGCCCCCAACGGTTTTCGCTGGATCGTGCCATGCGGGATGCCCGCGCTTCCTGTGGTATCCTTGCGGGAGATCGTGGGGAGGGCTGTTTCTCTCCCCGCTGTGGAGAACGTTGCTCTTCAGGCATTTGCTGAGGTCTTCCGTGTGGAGCCGGTGGAGCTCTCGGGTGCAGAGGTGCGGGCATGGCTAAGCCCGAGTGGCTTAAGGTGAGGGTCGAGCCCGGCGACACGGCCGTGGCCGAGGTGCGCCGGGTGCTGCGGGAAAAAGGCTTGTCCACGGTGTGCGAGGGCGCACGCTGCCCGAACCTTCCCACCTGCTGGGGAGGTCGCACGGCCACGTTCATGATCTTGGGCGAGATTTGTACCCGTTCGTGTCGTTTCTGTGCTGTTCCACACGGGAAACCCCTGCCGCCGGACCCGGCGGAGCCCGTGCTCCTGGCGCAGGCCGTCCGGGAGCTTGGGCTTCGCTACGTGGTCCTCACCTCCGTGGACCGGGATGATCTTCCCGATGGGGGTGCGGCCCATTTCGCCGCCTGCATCCGCGCCGTCAAGGAAGCGACGCCGGAGGCCAAGGTGGAAGCCCTCATCCCGGACTTCTCGGGCGATCGGGAGGCCCTGCGCCAGGTGGTGGAGGCTGGCCCGGACGTGGTGGGGCACAACGTGGAGACGGTGCGCCGGCTCACTCCCCGGGTGCGCGACCGCCGCGCGTCCTACGACCTCTCCCTTTTCGTCCTGAAAACCTTGAAGGAACTCCATCCTCGGCTGTTCACCAAGTCCTCGCTCCTTTTGGGCTTGGGCGAGACGGCCGAGGAGGTGGCGGAGGCCTTGGGCGACCTGCGCCAGGCGGGCGTGGACATCCTCGTGTTGGGGCAATACCTGCGGCCCACGCCGCGCGAGCTTCCCGTGGCCCGGTACCTTCCGCCGGCGGAGTTTTCCCTTTGGGCGGAGCGCGCCAAGGCCCTGGGCTTTCGGGCCGTGGTGGCTGAACCCCTGGCCCGCACCTCCCTGCGGGCGGCGGAGGTGTACGCGGAGCTCACATGCGCGTCCTGATCGATCTGGCTTTCCGCGATCCCGCCCTGAACCTGGCCTTGGAGGAGGCCATTTTGGACGGGGTGCGGCGGGAGCTCGTCCCGCCCACCCTGCGCATCTGGCGGAACCCCCGCTGCGTGGTGGTGGGCAGGGGACAGCGGCCCGAGGAGGAGGTGGACCTGGAGCTGGCCCGGCGCTGGCGCATTCGGGTGGTGGTGCGCCCCTCCGGCGGAGGCACCGTCTATCACCACCCCGGCAACCTCCTCTTCTCCCTGTTTTTGCCCCTCACCGGGAGGTGGCGATCGGTGGCGGAGTCCCAGGCCGCACTCACAGGGCTTTTGGCGGAGGCCCTGCGTCGGAAGCTCGACCTCCCGGCCGAGGCCCATGCAGGCAGCATCTTCGTGAAGGGCCAGAAAATTTCGGGCTCGGCCCAGCTGCGGCGGGGTGCCCTCCTGCACCATGGGACCCTCCTTCTGTTTCCCGATGTGATCCCCATGGAGCGGGTGCTGCGGGCCATGCAGCCCGGATACGCGCCCAGCGGCGTGCCCTCCCGGCCCGCTCCGGTTGCCCATCTTTCCACCCTGTTGGCCCGCGAAGTGTCCCTCGAAGAAGGAGTGCGTCTGCTCTTGGAGGCGTTCCGTCCCCTGGGGACGCCCTCGTGGGCCTCCCTTTCCTTGCGCGAATGGGCGTTGGCCGACCAGATCCTCTCCCGCTGAGGCCGCCCACCCCAGAGGACCTGCGAGTCCTGGCCGGGCAGTTGGGCCGCCCGCCGCGGGGCGTCTTGGCGGTGAAGCCCTGTCCCTACGGTTTCCCTCAAGTGGTCCTGAATCATCCCCTTTTGCCGTCCGGGGAAGGGGATCCTGAGCCTATGCCTACGCTGTTTTGGCTCTCCTGCCCTTTTTTGGTGGTGGAGGTGGCCAAAATGGAGTCCGCCGGCGCGGTCCGGCGCTATGAGGAATGGCTTTCCCAGGACGAGGCGCTGGCTCAGGAATACCGGCGCGCCCAGGAGGAGTACAAGAAGGAGCGCCTTTCCCTGCTCTCCCCGGCAGAGCTCGCTTGGATCAAGGAAAGAGGCCTTTCCTCGCTCGTGGAGGCGGGAATCGCTGGTCTGACCAATCCCAACCGCGTGAAATGTCTGCACGCTCAACTTGCCCATTTTCTGGTTCGCGGCCAAAACCCCATTGGAAAGAAGGTGGCGGCGGAGCTTCCCGCGCTCTTTTGCCCACCGGACCGCGTCCTTTGTCGAGCCCTGGAGAGGCCCGAGCCGGGCTCCTCCTAAGTCGGCCCGCACCCCACGTTCTGTTGCCAAAGAAAAAGGGCCGCACAAGGCGGCCCTGAAAACGACCAAGGAGGCAGCTGAGCTAGGGATCAGCCTTCACCGTGGGCGGCCGGTTCACGTTGACCACGGTGATCACCACCTGGTCCTCGGCCATGGCGCCGCAGGCGTCCACCACCCGCAGGGTGACGACCACCTGGAGCGGCTCACACCCTTCCACCTCGGGTGCCACAAAGATCGGGCAGAGGGTGTCGGCAGCGAGGAGCTTTCCCGCGGTGGTGGTCCAGAAGACCTGGATGGGGTCGCCATCGGGGTCGCCGGCCCGGCCCAGGATCATGATCTGGCCGCACTCAGGCACGGTGAGATCCGGCCCGGCATCCGCCCACGGCGGCCGGTTCACGTTGCGCACGAAAATCCTCACCGTGTCCTTGCCCTCCGCGCCGCAGATGTCGCGCACGGTGACCACGAGCTCCACCACCTCGCCCTCGCACTTGCCCGTGAGGGGCGCGGTGAATACGGGCGTGAGGCTTCGTGGGTCGTCCAGGCTGCCGCGGCCCCAGGGGATGGTCCACAGCACGGTGAGGGGATCGCCGTCCGGGTCGCAAGCCGTGGCTCGAAGCCCGATCTTTTGACCCTCGTCCACCACGAGGTCCGGGCCGGCATCCACCACCGGCGGGTTATTCACGTTGAGGACGTGAATGATGATGGTGTCCTGGGCGCGGCCGCCGCAGCAGTCCTCCGCCACCACGGTGATGGGGATAAGTTCGCCCGCGCAGTCCGTGACCAGGGGCGCGTAGTACACCGTCTCCACCGCGTGGGGGTTGGAGAAGTATCCTTTGGGCGCAGACCAGGTCACCTTCACGATGTCATTGTCGGGGTCGAAAACCTGTGCCCGGAGAACGAGGCTTTTTCCCTCCTCCACCGTCTTGGCGGGTCCGACGGGCCCTGGGCAGGGGGCAGGGGGGGCGGGAGGCGGGGCAGGGCTGGGAGGGCAAAGCGGGGCCGGCGGGCAGGGGACGCAAGCCCCCTCGTCGTAGATGAAGTTCTGTCCAGGGCCGCCGTCGATGATGTTGCAGCCTGGCCCGCCCAGGATCACATCGCAGCCCGGCCCTCCGAAGAGTTTGTCGTTTCCAGCCTCGCCCTCGATGCGGTCGTCACCCTCCTCGCCGTAGATGAGGTCATCCCCCTCTCCACCGAAGAGGAGATCGTTCCCCGGTCCACCCAAGATGAGGTCGCAACCCGGCCCACCTTGGATCAGATCGTCCGAAGGGCCACCGATGAGCAGGTCGTTCCCTTCGAACCCGAAGATTTGGTCCCGGCCGCCCAAGCCCAGGATGAGGTCATTCCCAGGTGTTCCGAAGAGCGAATCATCACCCTCGGTTCCCACGATGATCTTCTGGGGAGGATTGGCCTGGAGGAAGGAAAGGATCACGTCCCACATGGGATCGATGCACGGTGTGTAGGGAAGATGTTGGAGAAGGAGGGCGATCACGTTGGGGTCGACGTTGTACTTGGCCAAGCACGCGGGCACGGCCACCGCCGGCGCGGCGAGCTCGATGAGGAGGCGGGCAAGCTGCGTGGGGTCTTCGGCGAGGAGGAATTTGCCCCCACACAGCTCGGCCATGGCCCGCAGCGATGCCTGAGCCTGGGGCTCCAGGACGATCCCCACCACGTCCAAGGCATGCCCTTTGGCGCACAGCTCGGCGACCACGGCTGCAGGATCGCCGCCGCAGGTCTCCTCACCGTCGGTCAGGAGGATGAAGCGTGTGCCAGCGGGCGCAACGGAGAGCGCGAACTTCAAGGAGTCGGCAAGGGGCGTCCAGCCTCGGGCTGAAAGCCCTTGGATTTTTTGGATCAGCGCGGACCGCGCAGCTGCAGGATGGACGCCGAAGGGCAACAAGAGCTCGATGTCCGCGCAGCTTTGGGCCTTGGGTTCCCCGGGAAGACGGTGGCCAAAGGCCACCACCCCAAACGGCGTGGACTCCGGAAGGGCCTGGATCGTCTGGATCAACGCCTCCTTGGCCCACGCGATCTTGGTCTTCCCCGCTGCCCAGGGGTCGTTCATGGAGTTGGAGGCGTCGAGGATGAACAGGTAACCCCCCGGGCCGGCTAGGGCGCCCAGGCCCGCCGCGAAAAGCATGGCCAGGATCCCAAACTTTCGCATCGTGACCTCCTTGGTCCTTGAGGGAGTATAGCGAAAAAATGCGTTCTGGTATGTAATGCAGGCTACACTCACCGCGGTTTGCGCACGAACCGCCGACCGGGGAGCTCTTCCGCCAGGCCCGAGAGCACGAGTTCCACCAGGATCTGGGAGGCCTGGGCGTGGGAGAGCCCGGTTCGCTCCACGATTTCCTCGATGGAGAGCGGCTCCAAGGCCAGAAGCTCGTAGACCTGGGCGGCCGGTGGGGCGAGACGGGGCTCCGGCCGGGGCCGCGCTTTCCCCAAGGGAAGCCTCCCCAGCTCCTCCAGGATGTCGTCCACGGAGGTCACGGGCTTGGCCCCCTCCCGCAACAGCCGGTTCGTGCCCACGGAGGCCTCGGAAGTGATGGGACCAGGCACCGCAAGCACCTCCTTTCCCTGTTCCAGGGCGTAGTCCGCGGTGATGAGGGCGCCGGAGCGCTCTGGCGCCTCCACCACCACCACGAGCAGGGAAAGCCCGGCGATGAGGCGGTTGCGCCGGGGAAAGGTCCAGGGCGCGCCTTCCATGTCCCAGGGAAATTCGGAGATCACCGCGCCTTGTTCGGCGATCCTTCTCATCAGCTTTTCGCTTCCCGCGGGGTAAGGTTTTCCCAGGCCGGTTCCCAACACGGCGATCGTGCGGCCCGCCAGGAGCGCCCCTTCGTGGGCAGCGGTGTCGATCCCCGGGGCCAGGCCGGAGACCACGGTGACCCCCTGCTCCGCCAGCTCCTGGGCGAGCTTCTTGGCCACAAGCCTCCCGTAGCTCGTGCAGCGCCGGGTGCCCACCATGCCCACCGCCACCCGATCCTCTTCCCGCCATTGGCCCAGGACATACAGGATCGGCGGCGGATCGGGGATCTCCCGTAGCGGCTCCGGATAATCTTGCTCTTCGAGAATCAGGATGCGCGCCCCTTCGTTTTCCGCCCGTTTGAGCTCCTTATGCGGATCGGCACGGCGGCGCTCCTCCCAGATTTGCCGAGCCGCGTCGCCAAAAAGATCAAAAAGAGGTCCGTGCTCCAAAGCGAGCCAAGCTTCTTCAGGGCTTTCGCAGCGCGCCAAAAGCAGCTCGCGCCGCCGCGGCGTAAGCGAGGGCAAAAGGTTCAACCCCACCCAAGCCAGCTTCCGCTCCAGGGGGATGGTCGTCACGGATTACGCCCGTTCCGGGATGGTGGGCGCTTTAGCACTGAACAGAGGGGAGCTCATCTTCCTTAGCCCACGCCGGTAGAGAAGGGGGTGCAGGATCACGCCCGTCAGGTTATACAGGGTCTCCCCAGTCGCGCGGCTTATGCCAAGACCCGAGGCGGCGTTACCGCCTCTCCGATAGCCGCCCTCGCCCAAGCCCCACAGCACAAACCCGCTCACCGCACAGGCCACGCCCACGATC
>CALKFO010000072.1 GCA_938084765.1 Candidatus Bipolaricaulota bacterium
GGGGCCGATCTCCACGCGCCGCTGAAGGAGGATGGGACCGGTGTCCATGCCCTCGTCCATGAGGAACGTGGTGACCCCGGTCTCCTTTTCGCCGTGGATGAGGGTCCAGGGGATGGGCGCAGCTCCTCGGTACTTGGGCAGAAGAGAGGCGTGGACGTTGACGCATCCCAGCCGCGGAAGGCCAAGGACCACCGGCCGCAGAAGCTGCCCAAAGGCGGCGGTCACGAGGAGGTCCAAGTTGAGGCCGCGCAAGGTTGCCACGCTTTCGGGGCTGTTGATGGATTTGGGTTGGAAAAGGGGTAATCCCAGCTCCTGGGCGGCGAGCTTGACGGGAGGCGGGGTGAGCTTGAGGCCGCGGCCGGCGGGCTTGTCCGGCTGGGTGATCACCAAAAGCACACTGAACCGTTGGACCAGGGCCCGGAGGATGGGCACGGCAAAGGTGCTCGTACCGGCAAAGGCTAGGCGCGGACCTGAGCGGTTGAAGGCACCCCCTCCTTGCGCGCTTGAACCTCGCGGAACAGGCGCAGCACCCGCTGGCGTTCCGCCGGCGGCAGACGGTCGATGAACAGCACGCCGTCCAGATGGTCAAGTTCGTGGAGGAGAAGCCGGGCATTGAGGCCCTCGGCCTCGATGACGTGGCGAGCCCCCTCGCCGTCCTGGTATTCCACCTTCACCGCCTTGGGCCGGGGCACCTCGGCCCACACCCCCGGCAGGGAGAGGCACCCCTCCTCCTCCACCTCCAGCTCCTCCGACCGCCAAAGGACGCGCGGGTTGAGGAGCACCACGGGATCAGCGTTCTCCCCAAGGCGCACCACCGCGGCACGCAGAGGAAAACCGATCTGGTTTGCTGCCAGTCCTAATCCCTCCACGCGCGCAAAGGCCTCCAGCAAGGCTTCGCTGATGGCGCGAGCTTCCGCGCTCCCTGGGCGCACGGGCCGGGTGGGTTTCCGCAAAATGGGGTCAGGGTAAATCCGCACCACTTGGCCTCCTCCTCGTGGGCCTTATTATAAGGCCGCACAACATGCAGGGAAGCGAACTCGCCGAGCGGGTGGCCTTGGTGCGCAAGGTGATCGCCCTCGAGCGGGAGAAAGGTTGTTCGGACCAGGCGGTGATGGGCGGGTTGGAGGCCCTGGTGCGACGGCATCTTCCGGAGGCGGCCCGGGCCGTGCAGGGCTATGGCCACATGAGCCCCAAGGAGCGGGAACAAGCGTTGAAGCGGCTGGAGGTACAACTTGAGCGCCTCCTTTCCCAAAGCGATTTGAGGCTGGACAGTCCCATCCGGCTGGCGCCCGGGGTGGGCGAGAAACGCGAGGCCCTGTTCCACAAACTCGGCATCCATACCGTGGAGGATCTTCTCACCTTTTTCCCCCGTAGACTTGAGGACCGCACGAAGCTTCGCCCGATTGGGGAGTTGCGGGACGGCGAAAGCGCCCTCGTGGAAGGGGTGCTGCGGGCCAAGTCCAAGGTGAAGGTCCGGCCTAATCTGGAGTTGATCAAGGCGGCTTTGGACGACGGGACCGGTCTCCTTTTCGGCGTTTGGTTCAATCAGCCTTGGATCTGGGATTCCCTCAAGCAGGGGGAGCGCTACGCCTTTTTCGGGAAGGTCGAGATTCGGTTCGGTGAGATCCAGATGGAAAACCCGGTGTGGGAGAGGGCTGGGCGGAGGGGGCAAACCGGAAGATTCGTGCCCATTTATCCCAGCACGGAGGGGCTTTCCCAAACGGTGTTGCAAAACGTGATTCGCTGGACGCTACGCCGGGTGAGACCGCGCATTCCCGAGATCATCCCTGCCGAGGTTCGGGACCGTTTGGGCCTCCTTTCCCGCGCGCAGGCCCTCACCAAGATCCACTTCCCCACCAGCCCTGCGGAGTTCGAGAAGGCCCGCGAAACCCTGGCCTTTGAGGAGCTTTTTCTCCTGCAAGTGGGGCTTGCCCTGCGCAGAAAAAAGGAGGCGGTGGGAAGAAGGGTGGACCCAGACCCCTCTTGGCTGGCACGCTTTATCGAGAGCCTGCCCTTCACTCTGACCCCTTCGCAGAGGCGGGCGATCGCCAGCATCGAGGCGGATTTGCGCGCTCCCTATCCCATGCTCCGGCTTTTGCAGGGCGACGTGGGCTCGGGCAAAACGGTGGTGGCCGCCGCGGCCTGTGTCCTGGTGGCCTCCGCCGGCGCCCAAGCCGCGGTCATGGCGCCCACGGAGATCCTGGCAGAACAGCATTTCTTCGTCTTTCAGGAGCTCCTTGCGCCCCTGCCTATCCGCGTGGCCCTCCTGAGCGGGGGCCTCCCCAAACGGGAGCGGGAACGGCTTCTGGCGAAGATCGCGACCGGAGAGGTCCAGGTGGTCGTGGGCACCCATGCCCTCATCGAGGAGGATGTGGAGTTCAAGGACCTGGCCCTGGCTGTGATCGACGAGCAACACCGCTTCGGCGTGATCCAGCGCGCCGCCCTGGAGAAAAAGGGGAAGGGCACCAACGTCCTCGTGATGTCCGCCACCCCTATCCCTCGCACGATCGTGCTCACCGTGTATGGTGAATTCGAGCTTTCCGTGCTCGAGGAATTGCCCATTCCCCGCAAGAACGTGCGCACAATCTGGCTTTCTCAAGGCAAACGGGATGAGGTGTACGCCGAGGTGGCCCGGCTTTTGGCGCAGGGGGAGAAGGGGTACGTGGTGTTTCCGCTGGTGGAGGAGTCGGAGGAGCTGGATCTGCGCGCGGCCACCGTGGCCTACGAGGAGCTGCGGGCGCGGTTTGGGGAGGGGGTGGGGCTGATCCATGGCCGGATGAGCGCCGAGGAGAAGCGTGCCGCCATGGCCGCCTTCCGGGCGGGGAAGACCCGGCTCCTTGTGGCCACGGTCGTGGTGGAGCTGGGCTTGGATGTGCCGGATGCCTCGTTTTTGGTGATCGAGCACGGGGAGAGGTTTGGGTTGGCGCAGCTGCACCAATTGCGGGGCCGGATCGGCCGGCGGGGCCAGGAGGCCATCTGCTGGGTGTTGGCCGATCCCACCACGGAGGAGGCCCGGGAACGTCTCGCCGCCTTCCGGGACCTCACCGATGGGTTTAAGATTGCCGAAGCGGATCTGCGCATTCGCGGTCCAGGGGATCTTTTGGGCACGGCCCAGCACGGGTTCGTGTCCAAGTTCAAGGCGGCGGATTTGGTGCGCGACCTTTTCCTTTTGGAGCGGGCGCGGGCGGAAGCTCGCAAGCTCGAGGAAAAAGGCGTTCCACCCAGGCTGGTGGCCGAGGTGGAGCGGCGGTTCGGCGCGGATCTGGAGCTCTTGGGGGTGTGAATGATCGATGACGTCTTGATGGCGAAAGTCGAGGCCCTGGCCGGGCTGCGGTTGACGCCCGAGGAGCGGGAGGCGTTGCGCGCAGATCTAGAGAAGATCCTCGCCTATTTTCACAAGCTCCAAGAGGTGGACACCCAAGGCGTTCCGCCCTTCTCGCCCCTGCCAGGCCAGATCAACGTGCTGCGGGAGGACGAGCCGGAGGCCTCCCTTCCGCCGGAGGAGGCTTTGCGCAACGCGCCGGACGCCGTGGACGGGTATTTCCGAGTTCCCCCGCTTTTCCCCGCATGAGGGAAAACCCGGTGCGGTGGGGCGCGTCTTGGGTGCTGCGGCGAGCCCGCTTGGTCTCCGTGGATCCCGCGGCCTTGGAGGCCCTGGCCGAGGAGTTGGCCCGCAATCCGGATCCGGAGTGGGTGGAGCGCTACCACTTCCAGGGCGAGCCCGAGCTCACCCTGCGCTACCTTCTCGTTTTGGACGCCCTGAACTTCTGCTTTTGGCCGCCGCGGGGGTTCCCCAAGGCCACGGGTGCGGAGCGCTGGAGCGTTCCCGGCCCCTATGGGGAGAGGCTCACCGGCTATTACGCCTTGAGCTTCGCCCTGCGGCAGGTGGCGGAAGAGGCGCCCGGGTTTTTTGAGGGGGAGCACTTGGCCGGCCTCCAGGCCGAGGAGCTCTCCGCGGTGCTGGGGGACATTCCGCTTCTTTCGTGGCGGGTTCGCGCCGCCCAGGAGGTGGGCACCCTCCTTTTGCGTTTCCGTTCGGCTGAGCGCTTCTTTTCCAGTGCCCAAGGCCGAGCCCAACGGCTTGTGGAGCTCCTCACCGCCCACCTTCCCATGTTTCGGGATGCCGCAATTTACGGGGGCAGATGGATTCCCTTCCACAAGCGCGCGCAGATTTTGGTGGCCGACGTGTGGGGCACTTTTCGGGGCCAGGGCCCGGGGAGGTTGGCGGACCTGCCTTGGCTCACGGCCTTTGCCGATTACAAGCTTCCCCAGATCCTTTGGGCCCGTGGGGCTCTGCGGCTTCATCCCACGCTTGCTGAGAGGATGAGGAACCATGAGCTCATCCCTTGGGGGAGCGCGGCGGAGGTGGAGCTGCGGGCGGCTGTGGTGGTGGCGGTGGAGGAGCTCACGCGGCTTTTGCGCCAGCGGGGCCGGGATCTTTGGCCCTTCCAGGTGGACTGGCTCCTTTGGAACGCGGCCCAAGGGCCCCTGCCCGTGCCGCACCACCGGACCCTGACCTGGGCCTACTGACCATGCCTTTTGAGGTCCGGAGGGAGGTTCCGGGAAGCGAGGCCAGGCTGGGGCTTCTGCGCACAGCCCATGGGACGGTGGAGACCCCCGCGTTCGTGGCCGTGGCCACCCGCGGCTCGGTGCGCGCCGTGTCCATGGAGGATCTCGAGGCCCTGGGCGTGCAGATCTTGATCGCCAACACCTACCACCTCGTGGTCCGGCCCGGGCCGCTGATCGTGGCCGAGCATGGCGGGCTCCACCGCTTCACCGGCTGGCCGGGCCCGTGGATGACGGATTCCGGCGGCTTCCAGGTTTTCTCCCTGGGCGCGGCCAAGGTCCACGGCGTGGGGAAGATCGCCTCCATTTTCCCGGGCGAGGAGAGGCCGCGCCGTAACCCCACCGGGATCTCGCTTGTGGAGCTGAACGAGGAGGGCGTCTGGATCCGCTCCATCTTGGACGGCCGAAAGCTCTTTTTCTCGCCCGAGGAGGTGATCCGGATCGAGCGCCTGTTGGGTGCGGACGTGATCCTTCCTTTGGACGAGTGCACCTCGCCCTTTCACGACGAGGCCTACACTCGGGCGGCCATGGAGCGGACCCATCGTTGGGCTGAGCGGGCCCTGGCCGCGTTTGAGCGCACCCAAGGCCTGGGTCCCAACCCCAACCAGGAGCTCTGGGGGATCGTCCAAGGCGGGGCCTACGAGGGGCTCCGCCGGGCCTCCGCCCGCACCATCCGGGCGCTGGGCTTCCCAGGGTTCGCCATCGGGGGTTCCCTGGGCAAATGCAAGGAGGACATGTACCGGGTGTTGGAGTGGACGGTGCCCGAGCTTCCGCGGGACAAGCCCCGGCACCTGTTGGGGATCGGGACGTTGGAGGACATCGTGGAGGCGGTGAAGCGGGGGATCGACCTCTTCGACTGTGCTGCTCCCACGCGACTGGCCCGCAACGGCGCCCTGCTCAGCCTCGCCGCGCCCAACTTCAAGCTCAACATCGACAACGCCCAATACCGGAAGGATGAGCGTCCGGTGGATGAGGCCTGCGATTGTCCCACCTGCCAGCGTTACTCCCGTG
>CALKFO010000073.1 GCA_938084765.1 Candidatus Bipolaricaulota bacterium
CTGGGGCAGGCGCGCGCCGGGGAGGGCGAAGGGCACGAGCATTCCGGGCGCGACGTTGGGCGCACCGCACACGGTGAGGAATTCCTCATCGCCCACGTCCACCGTGCACACCGTGAGGTTGTCGGCATGGGGGTGGGGCTCCACCGCCTGAACCCTGCCGACGCGCACGCCCTCGGCCGCAAGCTCGCTCGCCCCTTCCACCTCCAATCCGGCCAGGGTGAGGCGCTCCGCCCATTGGGCCGGAGCAAGCTCCGGAAGCTCCACATACTCGGCAAGCCACCGCAGTGAGACCCTCATGGAGTGCTCCTCAGCCGACGAGGCCGAAGTATAAAAGCGCGGGCCCGCCGGGAAGAAGGGGCCAGGCCAAGCCTGCCACCCACTGCAGGAGCAACAATCCGCCCAGGGCCTCCACGGTCACCCACAGCTCCCCGCCCACCTCGAGGAAGGTCTCCCGGGCTTCCGGCGTATTCCCGAGTTGCCCCGCGGCAACAAAGAGGCGGGGCCGGACCTCGCTCACCAGGGCGGCCTGAGCCAGGGAATACGCCGGGAAGAAGGGGGGAAGCCACAGGCCCAGGACGGCCGCCCCTTTCGTGCGGGCCTGGGGGGCGCCCTCCGCGCGGAGGGCCAAACTCCGCAGCTCCGTGAGCGCCGGCCAGAACCGCTCATCCAGGCCAGGGCTCGCGAGGCCCAGGGAAAGGGTGAGCGTGGGGTAAAGATGAGGACCCAAACTGAAAAGTTCCGTGTGCTGGACGCTCAAAAGGTGGCCTGTGCCGGTGAGCACCAGGGCCGCGGAGCCCGCGGCCGCACGCGCTAGCCTCGGCTGCCAAGAGAGTCCCAGGCCCAGGGCCCATTCGGGCAGCCGAAGCAGGCCCAAGGAGAACGCGCCCACCTGCTCCCAATAGGTGGCGGTGGAGCCCGTGGGGGATATGGCCCAAAGGTACTTGGTGAAGGTGAGGCTTCCCACCAAGCTTTCCTGCACCTGGACCCAGCCGGAAAGGCTGGCCTCCCGGCCGAACCGCACCCAGCCCAGCGCCGCCCTCTCCTGGGGAAAGATGGCGAACCCAAACCGGTCCAGGTAGGAAAGGCTGAACGCTCCAGAAGGGTCCGTGCTCACCACATAGCCATCCAAGGGGAGCTCGCGCCTCATGGCCCACACATAACGGCGAGGCCAACGGTTGTTGAGCCGATCCACATCCAAGACGCGATGCTCGGGATCCACCACCACCTCGTGCACGGGGAAATCCACGGTGACCGTGAGCCTCTCGTTCTCCGCACCGGTGGGCCGCCAGACGATGACCTTTCTCTCGCCCTCAGGGCCGCGCAGCTCCACGGGAACAGCCAGAATGCCCGTCCCCCGATAGGTCAGAAGGAGCTCGACCTCATAGGCGTGGGCCGTGGAACGCCCACGGAACCCAGCGATCCCGTAGTCGGCCCAGGCCTCGCCCCAAACCCAATCCGCGAAGAACTGGGCCAAGTCCTGACCGCTTTCCTCCTCCAGAAGCCTCTTGAGGGCGGACACGGTGAGCTCGCGCCCCCGAAATTCCTGGACAGCCTTGCGGAGGGCTCTGTGAAAGATCTCCTCGCCCACCACCTGGGCCAGGGCGCGCAGGACGAGGTAACCCTTGTTGTACAGGCGGTCTGCGCTGACCTGGTCGTAGCGCACCTCCCGCGTGGGCTTGACCACCGCCTCATCAAACCCCAGGAACGCCAGCTCCAGGTACGGAAGCTCGGTGAGGTGCTCCCGCAGGTTCACAAAGCCCAGGTAGTAGGTCACGAGCTCCTCGCCCAAGCCCTTTTTGTCGAACACGAACAGGTTTCCACCCTCGCTTCCGAAGCGCTCCTCGAACCAGGTGATGGAGAGGTACTGGGAGAGGCCCTCCGAGAGCCAATTCTCCGCGTCGAAATCCACGCCTACGCCGAGCCCCCACCACAGGTGCGCCAGCTCATGGGCCAGGATGAACACGCCCAGCCGGGTGAGGGTACCGCTGGCGGTGAGGTGCTCGCGGGCGAAGAACCAACGGGGGAGGAAAACGACGCCCTCCGCGGTCATGGCCACGCCCAAATCGGTGGGATGCTCCACGATGAGGATGCGCGGGAACGGATAGGGGCCGAAGCGCTCTTCGTACCAGGAAAGGATCTCGGGAGCCCAGGTGAGGAGGGCCCGCAGGCCCGCCTCATCGCCGGGCAAGGCCACCCCCTCCCAAATGCGGCCGTTCACGGCCAGGGAAAAGGTGCGAAACCGCTCCGCAGGGCCAAAATACAGGGCCACGGAGGTCACGGGAAGGGGAAAACTCGTGCGAACGCGGTTACCTTCGACCTTCGCTTCGCCCGGCAGGAAGGCCTGCCATCCCGGAGGGAGCACGAGCTCCACCTCATAGCGGTGGAAGGGGAGGTAAAGGGGCAAGGCCTCCCCCGGCGGCTCCGGCAAAAGGATCGGATGCCAGCCAAACCGCCAGGTGTAGATGTCCCCTAGCCTTCCCGGCTCGACCCACACGTGAGGGAACCGTGTGCGAAAAGAAAGGCGCAGCGTGCCCGGCTCCCCAGGGAGCTCAACGCGCAACAGCACGCCCTCCAAGGAATACGTTTGATACGTGGCCGGAGCGGAAAGAAGCTCGAAGGGGACGGCTTTGCCGGAGGGCTCCCACACCGCCTCCTCGATCTCCGTCCACGCGGGGTCAAAACCCCAAACGTACAAGGAGTCCAGCACAAGGGGGGACACGTAGGGGTTCTTTTCCCGGCCCAGGTTCGCCAGGAGCACGAACCACGCCTCGTTTTGGGGTTGAGCGAATTCCACCCACTGGGTGCCGCGGAGCTCCTGGGTCTGGGGCTGGAACTCCGCGGTGATGCGCACCGGAGCGGCCTGGGCAACCGCACCAAACACAACCAGCCAAATCCAAATGCTGCGCATGAAACCCCCTCAGTCCTCGAGCTTTTGATCGGCGGGGAGAATGGTAACGCGGACGGTCTGGATTTCCCGCTCCGTGGCCTCCTCCACCGTGAGCTCCACCGCGCCCAAGCGAACCTTGGTGCCCGGCTCGGGGATGTCGCCCAGGGTCTCCAGGATGAGGCCGGCCACGGTCACGGCCTCCTCGGCCGGGAGATCCAGGCCCAGGGTGCGGTTCAGGCGGCGCACCTCGGTGTTGCCGTCCACCAAGGCCTCCGTGGGGGAGAGGCGCCGGATGAGGGTGCGTTGCCGCTTGCGGTCGTACTCGTCCTCGATCTCGCCCACGATCTCCTCCAGCACGTCCTCCAGGGTCACGATCCCCGCCACCCCGCCGTACTCGTCCACCACCACGGCCATGTGGGCCCGCTCCTGCTGGAACTCCTTGAGGAGGGCGCTCACCGGTTTGGAGGTGGGCACGAAGAGGACCGGGCGCAACAAGCTGGTCAAGGGGACGTGGGTGTCGCCCCGGCGGGCATGGCTCAACAGGTCCTTGGCGTGAAGGATGCCGATGACCTGATCCAGCGTGGCGCGGTACACCGGGTAGCGGGAGTGTCCATCCCGCACGACGAAGTCGATGACCTCCGCAAGCGGGGTGTTCACCTCGATGGCCCGGACCTCGGTGCGGGGAACCATGACCTCGTCGGCGGTGGTCTGGTCCAAGGCGAGGATGCGGCGCATCATGTCCGCGAACTGCGCGGTGATGGCTCCCCGTTCCTCCGCCACTTCGATGAGGGAGAGGAATTGATCCCGGGTGATGGGGGGTCCCTCCCGCACCAGGAGATCCACGCCGAAGGGCCGCACCAGGCCCGTGGAGGTGGCCCGCAGGGCCCGCACCAACGGGAACAGGGCCCGCGTCAGGTACCACACCGGCACCACCACCCGCAGCCCGATCGCCTCCGGACGATTTTTGGCCAAGGTCTTCGGCGTGACCTCACCGATGAGGAGGAGGGCCGCGGTCATCACCACCGTGGACACCAAGCCCGTGACGTACGCCGGCAGATCCGGAGGCAAAAGGCGCAAAAAGAGGAGGGTGGCCAAGGCGGAGGCGCCCACGTTCACCAGGTTGTTGCACAAAACGAGGGCGGTGATGAAGTCGTTGGGCTCGCGCAAAAGATGCTCCAAAGCTTTGGCCCTGCTTCCCTTGCTTGTTTTAAGCAGGTGACGGATACGGAGCTCAAACAGGGCGCTCAGCGCCGTCTCGGAGGCGGAGAAGAAGGCAGAGAGGAAGAGGAGCAAAAGGAGAAGCAAACCTTGCGATCCCGGGCTCACCGTTCACGTCACCCCTGTGGGGTATTATAGGCGCAAGGCGCAGAG
>CALKFO010000074.1 GCA_938084765.1 Candidatus Bipolaricaulota bacterium
GTGAGCCCTGCCCCGGAAAGAGAAAAGCTACCACCGCAGGATCACCGTCCCGTAGCAGGCCCCCGCGCCGAAGGCCGTGAGGGCCAAGATCTGCCCGTCCTCGATTTTCCCAGCCCGCACGAGCTCATCCAACGCAATCGGGATGGAGGCCGTGGAGGTGTTGGCCACCCGATCGATGTTCACCACCACCCTTTCTTCGGGGATCTTCAGCCGTTTCACGAGGGCGTCGATGATGCGCAGGTTGGCCTGGTGCGGAATGAGCCAGTGGATGTCCGTGAGGTCGATCCCGGCCTGGGCCGCCGCGGCCCGCGTGGCCTCGGCCATCATTCCCACCGCTGCCCGAAACAGCCCCTTTCCCTCCATCTTGAGGAAGTGCTTTTTGGCTTGCACGGTCTCGCCGGAGGCGGGAAGGCGCACCCCGCCGGCCTCGATGCGCAAAAGGTCGAGTTTAGTGGGGTCACCCCGCAGGGCCACGCCCAGGATGCCTGATCCCTCCGTCCTCCGCTCCAGGACCACTGCTCCGGCGCCGTCGCCAAACAGCACGCAGGTGGAGCGGTCGCTCCAGTCCACGAAGCGGGAGAGGGCTTCGGTTCCCAGGACCAGGGCCGTGCGGGCCAGGCCTGCCTGAAGCCAAGCCCCCGCCAAGCTCAAGGCGTACACGAAGCCCGCGCAGCCCGCGGTGATGTCCGCAAACGGCGTCCTCCTCAAGCCGAGCTCGAGGGCCACGTGGGGCGCGGTCCCAGGGATGGGCTCCTCCGGGACGTTGGTGGCCACCAGAAACAGGTCCACCTCAGCTGGCTTTTTCCCGGCCATGGCCAGGGCGCGCTGGGAGGCCACCACCCCCATGCGGGACGGGATCTCCCCGGGCTCCAAAAGATGGCGCGAGCGAATGCCTGTGCGCGTACGAATCCACTCGTCGCTTGTGTCAAGAAAGCCCGCCAAATCATCGTTGGTGAGCGTCTTTTGGGGGAGGAAGGACCCAGTGCCCGTGACCTTCAAGGGGATGATGGGCGTGATCCGTGCCTTCCTGGCCATAGGTGGCCAATTGTGCCGAACGGCGGGGCCAAAAAACAAGGGCGCAGCGCGCCCTGGTGCCGAGGGCGGGAGTCGAACCCGCACGGGCCGAAGCCCACTGCCCCCTCAAGACAGCGCGTCTGCCAATTCCGCCACCTCGGCCCCACCGGAATCTTAGGAAGCGAACTTCTCGGGGTCAAGGGTTGCCCACCGCGGCCCGCAGGGTAGGCTGAGGCCCGATGGTCCGGTTCGGCGTGTACTCCGGTGATCCGTTTCTGGCGGAGCGGCAGCTCCGCATGAGGTTGGCCCAGCTGGGCCCGGTCCCCCGCGTCGTCCTCTTTGCGGACGAGGTCCCTCCGACCCGGATCCTCTTGGAGGTGGGAAGCGCCGATCTCTTTGCGGCAGGAAAGGCGGTGGTGGTCCGCCACGCCGACCCCCTGCGGGGCGAGCGGGGTCTGGCGGAAGCCCTGAACAAGGAGCTCCCTTCGGGCGTGGCCGTGTTCTTCCTGGGCGAGGATCTGCGCGGCCCCCTCTTTCAGGCCGCCGAGGAGGCCCAGCATTTTCCGCGTCCCAGCGGGAAGGCCTTGCGCGAACTCGCCGCCCAGCTTCTGCAAGAGCAGGGGCTCCCGGCGCACCCCTTCCTCCTGGACCTTCTGGTGGAGGCGGCGGACGACGCCCTCCATCTCCACCAGGAGGTGCAAAAGTTCGCGCTCTGGAAGGGGGGAAAGCTTCCGCGCGCCCGCCTTGCCGAGCTTCTGTTCTTCGCTCAACCTCAGCCCTACGAGTTTCTGGATGCCCTGGGGAGGGGAGACCGCCTGCAGGCCTTGGCCGAGTTGGGCAGGCTTCTGCGGGCCCGCTGGGACCCACAGGTTCTGTTCCACCTCATGGTGAACCACGTGCGCCAGCTCCTGGGGACGCTGAGCGCCGTGGAGGCGGGGGAGGAGCCGCCGGGCCCGGAGTGGCTGGCTCAGCGCCGCCTGGCCCAGGCCCGCCGACATGGGCAGGCCCGGCTCATCCAGGCCCTGGCCCTTCTTCAAGAGCTGGATCTCCGGATCAAGCTCGGCGAGACCGATTTCGTTGGGGCCCTGCACGCATTTATTTTGCAGTGGCCGCCGACTTGACCGGGATGTACTCCCCGATCCCGCTCTTCTCCAAAAGGATGCGGCTTGCCACCAGCGCGGAGAAGAGGGACGCGGCTACACCCAGCCCCAAGGTGATGGCGAACCCCTCCACCGGGCCGGAACCCAGGGTGAACAGGATGAAGGCGGTGATCAAGGTGGTGATGTTGGCATCGAGCACGGCCGAGAGGGCGCGGTGGAAGCCGGCCGCCACACAGGCCAAGGGAGCCTTGCCGCTGCGCCGCTCCTCTTTGATGCGCTCGAAGATGAGGATGTTGGCGTCCACGGCCATGCCCAGGGTGAGGACCAGACCGCCGATGCCGGGCAAGGTGAGGGTGGCGCCGAACCCACGCAGCGCCGCCAGCGTGATGAGCATGGTGAGGATGAGGGCGAAGTCTGCCACCAGCCCGTAGAGGCGGTAGTAGAGGACCATGTAGACGCACACGAGCACGAAGCTCACCAAGAGTGCCAGGGCGCCACGGCGCACATACTCCGCGCCCAGGGTGGGCCCGATCCGCTGCTCCTCGATCACCTCCACCCGGGTGGGCAGGGCTCCGGAGCGCAGGACCACGGCCAAGAGCTTGGCCTCGTCGAAGGTGAAGCGGCCAGTGATGGTGGTGGAGTTCTGCACGGCCCGCCAGCCCTGGGCCGCGGCCTCCTTGATGGAGGCCGAGATATACGGCGCAGAATAAACCACGCCGTCCAAGATGATGGCCAGCCGATCGTTGACCTGG
>CALKFO010000075.1 GCA_938084765.1 Candidatus Bipolaricaulota bacterium
TCCCGGAACTCCCGGAGGATGCGCTCCACCACAGGGAGGCTCTTTTGGGGATGGCAGTTTTGCACCTTTCTTCCGATCACCGCCGGCGTGCGCACAAAAATCCGATCCTTGGAGGCGTTGAAGTACCGCACAGTGTCGTCCTTGTCCACGAAGGTGATGTCCACGGGGAGCGCGTTCAAAATGGCCTCGAGCTCCTCAGGCGTGAGTTCTCCTGTGGGGAACCGCAGCCGGATCTCGGTGGACGGGGCAGGCGTCGGAGCTGTCGGTACGGCGGCCCGGGGCGCCGGCGGCACCTCGGGCGTGAAGCAGCAGTAGCCGATCTCATCGAACTGGGCCCGCAAGGAGAGCCACTCCCCCTCCGGCACCACCCGCAACGCCGCCGGAAAGAGGATGCGGTTCTCCTTGAAGAAGTGCAGGGCGAGGGTCTCCCCTAAGGTCGTGGCCAATTCCTTGAGGCGCACTCCTTCCGCGGTCTGGATCTCCTTTTTGATGGCCCGGATCTCTTGGTGCTCGCTCCACATCACGCGCGGGGGCTCCACGATCCCCTGCTTCTCCAAAACGGGAAACAGCACGTTCTCCTCCCGGAGGTAGTGCTTTTCCGACTCCCGTAGGTGCGCGCGGAGGTGTTCCAGGTCCTGGAGATCGCCGGAGGATATAGCGTGGTTGAGCTGCTCCACGATCTTGAGAAGCTCGCGGTGCTCGTTCATGAGGATCCCGATGGGATGCCACGCCGGGGCCAGAAGCTCCTCCTTTTCCAGGGATTCCCGGAACAGGGCGAGGTGCAGGTCGCAGAGCTTCCGGATTTCCTCAGGGGTGATCCCTTCCTGGACGAGTTCCTGCTCGATCTGGGCGATCTCCAAGGGGGTGATGTTCCCCACGGCACGGCGGAACTCCTCCTGCAGCGCCTCCGGAGGCTCTCCGGCGTGCAAGCGCCGCAGAATGGCCTTTATGGCTTCTTTCCTGTGGCTACTCAACATTTCGCTCATTCCGCTCCCTCCTTTGGGGGATGGCCCGCTGGGCCACCTCGGCCAAGCAGGTTTGGGCCAAAAATTCCACGATGCGTGCGCGCAGGGGGTCCCATACGGGATACAGAGGGCAACCTGGGTCGCCCGCACAGGGGGAAAGCTCGAACGGGCAATCCTGTAGGGCGCTGGGCCCTTCAATGGCCTCGATGACCGCTTTCAGGGAGATGGCGTCAGCGGGTTGGGCCAGGGCCACGCCGCCGCCCCGGCCCCGCTGGGTGGTGAGGATGCCCGCGCGGGCCAGGAGCGAGACGAGTTTGGCCAAGTAGGCGGTGGGGATGTCCAGGGAGGTGGCGAGCTCGTGGACCGAGGCAGGGCCACCGCGGCGGGCCAGCTCCTCCAGCGCCAAGATCGCATACTTGCTGGAAACGGTCAGGCGCATGCGACCCCCGTAAAGTCGACCTTTTTGTCCTTTTATCCTACCGGCGCGGAGGGAAAAAATCAAGTGGCCCGTGCGGGGTTCCCGTCGGGGCCAAGGCCTCCGGGCGCACCCGGGCGGCCAGCTCGGGCCAAGGGATCCCCTATCACCCGCAGGGGACGGCTTACCGTTGCTCCCTTCCGGGCCTGGCGGGGTTCACCGGCCTGCGTCGCAGGGGGCTCGGCCGTCATCGCCGCCCCTCCCGAGCCGCTTCCGCCACCCCGCCTCTCGGGGAACCCATGGGCTCCACGTGTAGCGGGTTTTGGATGCAGGGGACCGCTACCCCCCCGCCCTGCACGGGCCTGGCGGAGGGGGCGGGATTTGAACCCGCGGCACCCTTTTGGGGTGCACCTGCTCTCCAGGCAGGTGGTTTCGGCCGCTCGCCCACCCCTCCGCTACGGGGAAGTTTACCCCGCGGCCCTCACCCAAGAAACCGCCCCAGCCCCAGCCAAAGAAGGAAGCCCAACGCGCCGGCCACGGCCGGCGTGACGACCCAGCCGGCCACGATCCCGCCCACCCGCCGCAGGTTCACCGCGGACACGCCCTTGGCCAAGCCCACCCCCACCACCGCACCCACCACCGCCTGGGACGAGGAGACCGGCACCCCCACGGCGGTGAAGATCTGGAGGACGGCGGCCTGGGCGCCCAGGGCCACCAACGCCGGCCAAGTTCCCACCTGCACCAACCTCTGCCCCACGGTCTCGATCACCGGGCGTGCATAGGTCAGCACCCCCAGGGCAATGGCCGCACCTCCCAAAAGCCCCGCGAGATGGGCGGGAAGGACCTTGGCGCCCACGAACACGCCCACCACGTTGGCCACGTTGTTGGCACCCAGGGCGTACGCACCCCAGAGGCTGATGAGTACAAGCCCCAACCGGGCCACCCGGTCCAACACCTCCAGGCTCAAGGGCAGGTGCGAAAGGAGAAAACCCACCACCGCGTGAAGGACGAAGGCGATGAGCAACGCACCCAGAGGGGAGCTGACCCAGGAGATGGCGATGCGGGCAAAGACTGACCAGTCCACGGGTTTCCCGGCGGCCAGGGCTACGCCCACGATGGCGCCCACCGCGGCCTGGGAGGTGGAGACCGGAAGGCCCTTCCAGGTCATGGCGGTGACGGTGAGGCCGGCGGCCAGGGCCACCACGAAGGCCCCTCCCAGGCCGTGGGCAGCCAGGGCGCTGTAGGTGCCCATTCCCTTGGCACCGGAGAGGAAGGCGCCCAGGGTCACGAACATCCCGGTGAGGATGAGGGCCCACCGATAGCGCAGGGCGCCGGTGGTGATGGCCAGCCCGCACACGTTGGCGGCATCGTTGGCCCCCAAAGCCCAGCCCATGAACAGCGCGGGAAGCAGCGCCCACATCCTGGGTTCCTCCCGGGCCTTGTATGGTGGGCTTTATACTCTATGGTGGGGGCGGAGTAAAGGGCAAAAAGAAACTGCGCCCGGCAGGACTCGAACCTGCGGCCTGCCGCTTAGGAAGCGGCCGCTCTATCCTACTGAGCTACGGGCGCAGCCGTCCCATCTTAGCCCGCACGGGCTTCCCCGACCACCTCAGTCCTCTGCCAGCACCAACTGCGGCGGCGTGCACAGCGTCCCCCGCGTTTTGCCCCGCAAATACCTCACCTCTACGGCCATCCCAGGCTCCACCCTCTGATAAACCCTCTCAGCCACGGCAAACCGCTGGATTTTCTTCTCACCGCCCTCGTCCAGCTCCACAAGGAGGTAATAGACCTCCTCGGTCACCGTGACCACTTTCGCTTCCGGTTTGGAACCGGGGCAACGGGGGCATCCGCCGGTGACCACTGTGCGCTCCACCTCCCGCGTCCCCACCGTCTTCCCCACGACCACGCCGGAAAGCCTAACCAGTTCCGTCTCAGCACAATCCGTGACGGTGAGGTACCCCATCACCACCACCGCACCGAGCAAGGCCAACAGGAGAAACAGATGAAAGGGATTCATGGCACCCCGAGGATAGGCCTAAGGGGCGAGGCCGACAAGGGCTGAGGGAGAAAGGAGAAATGGCTACACTTTCCCGCCCATGGAAATCCTCAGCGGCCTCACGGAGGAACAACGGGAGGCGGTGACCCACGGCACCGGTCCGCTGTTGGTCCTGGCCGGGGTGGGCACGGGCAAGACCACGGTCATCGCCCGCCGCATCGCCTACCTCATCGCCCAGGGCTTTGTGAAACGACCCAGTCAACTTCTGGTCTTCACCTTTTCCAACCAAGCTGCGGAGGAGATGCTGGACCGGGCCTTTGAGTGGATCCGCTACGCCGCCCTCGATGCCTGGGTCGCCACCTACCACTCCGTGTGTGAACGCATCCTGCGGGAAAACGCACCCTTGGCCCACCTTCCCCCGGATTTCAAGGTGTTGGACGAGTGGGGCCAGCGTCTGTTCCTCCTGGATCATCTCACGGAACTTCCCTGGCGTACATTTCGCGTGCAGGCCCTGCGCCGTCCTCTTTCCCTGCTCACGCCCGTCCTGGACCACATCGGCCGGGCCAAGGACGAGGCCCTCACCCCAGCTGATTACCTCCGGTGGTGGGAAGACCACAAGGAGGCCCTTCCCCCGGACCAACGCGAGCTCTATCGCGAGCTGGCCGAGATCTACCAGGCCTACCAGGAGCTCTTGGCCCAGGAGGGCCTGGTGGACTTCGGCGATCTCATCCTCCGCGCCATCGCGCTCTTGGAGGGCCATCCCAGCCTCCTAGCAGAGTACCACCAGCGCTTTCCATTTGTGCTCGCCGACGAGTTCCAGGACACCAGCCGGGCGGAGCTGCGGCTGGTGACCCTCCTGGCCGGGCATGGAAACGTGACCGCCGTCGGAGACGACGATCAGGCCATCTACGGCTTCCGGGGCGTCCCCTGGGACAACCTTCTTTCGTTTTTGAAGGCCTTTCCCGCAGCCAAGGTGGTGGTCCTCACCCGGAATTTCCGCTCCACCCAAGGGATTTTGGACTGCGCCATGCGTCTTATCCGCCACAACGCGTATCGGTTGGAGGCCCTGTCCATCCGCGGCGAGATTCCCCACAGCATCACCAAGGAGCTCCGCTCTCCCTTCGGCCCGGGGTTGGCCCCCGTGCACCGCCATTTCCCGAGCGTCACGGAGGAGGCCGCCTTCGTGGCGCAAAAGGCCAAGGAGTTCCAGGCCCAGGGCGTCCCGTATCGGGAGATGGCCGTGCTTTACCGCAATCGCTATCGTCCGGATCCGTACTTGCGGGCGCTGAGCGAGGAGGGTGTGCCCTGGGTCCTCACCGGCGGCTTCCGCGCCGGCCTCTTCGACCAGGAGGAGATCAAGCTCATCCTCTCCTTCCTCCGGGCACTGGCTGATCCCCGTGACGATCAGTCCCTGTACCACCTCCTCGGGTCACCCATTTATCGCCTGGATGGGGGAGAACTGGCCCGCCTCACTGGGTTGGCGCAGAGCACGCACCGGCCCCTGCGGCAGCTCCTGGCGGAGGCGGTGAACCAGGGGGAGCTCTCCCCGGAGGCCCTGGCCACGGCCCGGAAGGCCCTGGCTGACCTGGAGTACTGTGAAAACTTGGCCCGCAGCTCGCCCACGGGCCAGGTCCTCTACGCGTTCCTGGTGGAGCGCACCGGGTACCTCGCCAAGCTGGCCCGTGAGGTCTCCTACCCAAGCCAACGGGCCTTGGAAAACATCGCCCACTTCTTTGAGGAGGTGGTGCGAAGGTTTGAGGAAGTGGCCCGCTATGATCGTGTGCCCTGGTTTGTGCGCTATGTGGACGAGCTGCGGGAGCTGGGCTGGAACCCGAGGGTCGGCGAGGCGGAACCCGGCCTGGACGCGGTGCAAGTGATGACCTTCCATCAGGCCAAGGGCCGGGAGTTCGAGGTGGTGTTCCTCACCGGTCTTGTGGAGGATTTCTTCCCTGGGCGCTTGCAGCGGCCGGCCCTCCCCCTCCCGCGCGACCTCGTCCCCGAGGACCTTCCGTTGGACGTGGCCCACCTCGAGGAGCAGCGGCGCCTGTTCTACGTGGGCATGACCCGCGCCCGCCGGCACCTCTTCCTTCTGTCCTCCGACGACTACCGCCTACCCGGGGAGGAACCCCGCAAAAGGCCGGCCAAGATCTCGCGGTTCGTGGTGGAAGCGCTGGGTGAGGAACAGCTGAGCGCCCGGGCGCCGGAGACGCCGCCCTTGTTCCGCATTGCCCGGGCGGCCCACCCCATCTCGCCCCCGCCGCCCAGGAAGATCGAGATCCCCCTCCAGCTCTCCTTCCGTCAGGTGGACGACTGGCTCACCTGCCCCCTCAAGTACAAATACGTCCATGTCCTGCGGGTGCCCATTCGCCTCCACCCCGTGGTGATCCTGGGAAACGCCGTGCATCAGGCCATTCGCACGTACAACCTGGAGAGAAAACAAGGCCATCTCCTCCCCTTTTCCGAGCTCCTTGCGGTGTTCCAGAGGGCATGGCGCTCCGAGGGCTTTCGTTCCGCAGCGCAAGAGGAGGAACTGCGCCGTCACGGCGAGGAAGCCCTGCGCTGCTTTTACGAGTACGAGCAAAAGGAAGGCGCTCGCCCGACTTTCGTGGAGCAGTACTTCGCCTTTGGGGAAGGGGATGTCAAGGTCATCGGCTACTGGGACCGCGTGGATCGCCGGCGTGACGGCGCCGTGATCATCGACTACAAGACCTCCGAGGCCAAGGAGGAGGCGGCGGACCGGCGGGCGCAGGAGTCCCTGCAGCTTGCCATCTACGCTTTGGCCTACGAGCGCGCGTTCGGGGAGCGGCCGCGCGGGCTGGAGCTGCGCTTCTTGACGCCGGAGGTGGTGGTGGGCCGGGCCGAGCCCACGGACAAGATGCTGAAAACCGCATGGGACGCCATCCAAGAAGCGGCGGAAGGCATTCGGCGTGAGGATTTCCGGCCCAAACCCTCGTTCATGGCCTGCGGCCCCTGCGCGTATCGGACCATCTGCCCCTCGGCCCTGCCCGTCTGAGCGCAAACCTTTTACAATCCTGGGTCTTTGGGGAGGAACGATGAAGCGCGACCGCTGCGGAGAGCTGAACCTGGGCGCGGCCGGAAAACGCGTGACCCTCGCTGGCTGGGTGCACGCCGTGCGGGACCTCGGAAGCTTGACGTTCGTGGACCTGCGCGATGCCTCGGGCATCGTGCAGCTGGTGTTCCGGGGGGTTCCCGAGGCGCGGGAGCTGGCGCGGGAGGATGTGATCCGCGTCACGGGCACCGTGGTCCGTCGGGAAAACCCCAATCCCCACCTGCCCACGGGCGAGGTGGAGGTGGCTGTGGAACGCCTGGAGATCCTGGCCAAGTCCAAACCCCTTCCGTTCCTCCCCGAGGAGGAGGCGAGGGCCAGCGAGGAGACCCGCCTGCGCTATCGCTTTTTGGACCTGCGCCGCTCCAAAATGCAACGAAACTTGCGCCTGCGCCACAAGGTGTGCCTGGCCATCCGCCAGTACCTGGACGCCCACGGGTTCATCGAGGTGGAGACGCCCATGCTCACCCGCTCCACGCCCGAGGGCGCCCGGGACTTCCTTGTGCCCAGCCGGTTGGAGCCCGGAAAGTTCTACGCCCTTCCCCAGTCGCCCCAGCTCTTCAAACAGATCCTCGTGTGCTCCGGGGTCGAGCGCTACTTCCAGATCGTGCGATGTTTCCGGGACGAGGACCTGCGGGCCGACCGCCAGCCCGAGTTCACCCAGCTGGACATGGAGATGGCGTTTTTGGAGGACCCGGAGGAGCTTTTCTCCCTGCTGGAGGGGCTGGTGGCGCACGTGTTCGCGGAAACCATCGGGGTGAAGATCGAAACGCCCTTCCCCCGCATTCCCTACGACGTGGCCATGGCTCGCTACGGCACGGATAAGCCCGATCTGCGGTTTGGGATGGAGATCTTGGACCTTTCCTCCCTGCTTGCCCAGGTCGGGTTCCAGGTGTTCGCGCGGGCGGTGCAGGAGGGCGGGGTGGTGCGCGCGCTGCCCATCCCGGGCGGCGCCAACCTTTCCCGAACCGAACTGGGGAAGCTCGAGGAGGCTGCGAAGAAAGCGGGGTTGGGCGGCCTGCTTTGGCTGAAGCGCAGGGAACAGATCGAGTCCCCCCTGAGCAAGCACGTGCCTTTGAGCGTCCTTGAAGAGATCGTGGCCCAAGCCCGCTTGAACCTGGGGGACCTTCTCCTTCTCGCCGCAGGTCCGGCCAAAACCGTGGCCCAAGCCCTGGGCGAGCTCCGCCTGCGCCTGGCGCGGGAGCGGGGCCTCATCCCCCCGGACCGCTGGGCCTTCGCCTGGATCGTGGACTTCCCTCTGTTCAAGCTCTCCGAGGAGGGCCGCATCGAATCCGAGCATCACCCCTTCACCTCCCCCAAGGATGAGGACCTCCCGTTTTTGGAGACCGATCCCTTGCGGGTGCGGGCCAAATGCTACGACCTTGTGCTGAACGGGGTGGAGCTCGCCTCCGGTTCCATCCGCATTCACCGCCGGGACCTGCAGGAGCGGGTGTTCAGGGTCCTGGGGATCGGGCCGGACGAGGCCGAGCGGAGGTTCGGCTTTTTCCTGCGGGCCTTGGAGTACGGCGCGCCCCCGCACGGCGGCATCGCCTTCGGCCTGGACCGCTGGGTGATGATGCTCGCCGGCGAGAGCTCCATTCGGGAGGTGATCGCCTTCCCCAAGACGGCCACCGGCGCCTGTCCCCTCACCGGTGCCCCCGCCGAGGTCGACGAGGCCCAGCTGCGGGAGCTCCACATCAAATTGGACCTAGGGTGATGCGCTGGCAAGCGTTCGTGTTCGGAGGCCTGGCCCTGGCCGCCCTGATCGTCCTGGCCGCCGGGCTCCAGGGCACCCCCTTCCGCGGGGGGAAGCCCTGGCCCGCCGGGCCCTCCCTCCCCTCCCCCTCCGGGGGCGAGGCCCTGGCCTTCCCGGTGGATTGGTTTTCCCTCCTTTTGCGCTTCTTGTTCTTGGTGAGCGCAGCCGGGCTCGTCCTAGCCCTCTTTTTCCGCAGCTTGCGGCGTCAGCTCTTGCGCTTCCTCATCGGCATGGGTTTTCTTCTGTTGGCTTGGCAACTGCTGACGCTTCTGCCCAAGCATGAGGGGGAAAACCCTCCCTCGCGCCCGGGCGCGGAGCTGGGCCAGGGTGCCGCAGGCGAATCCACCGCATCGGCTCCGGCGGTTCGGGCCCCCACGTGGGCCATCTATGTGAGCGCTCTCGTGGCCGGCACTCTCTTGGCCGTTTGGCTGGGGCCCAAGCTGGCGGACCGGCTGGGGCAAGCCCGCCGGGCCAAGGCCATCGAAGAGGCGGCCCGCGAAGCCCGCCTGGAACTGGCTCAAGGTGCGCCGGTGAACGATGTCGTCCTCCGTTGTTGGTTGCGCATGGTGGAGATCCTCGGTCGCCGTTCCGGCGCCCGTGACCAGCCTCAGTTCACCCCGCGGGAATTCGCCCAAACCCTGGCCAAAATGGGTTTCCAAGACGAGGCCATTTCCCTTCTGACCCAGCTTTTTGAGGAGGTGCGTTACGGTCATAAGGACAGCGAAAGCCGGCGGGCACTGGCCTTGGCCGCCCTGTCCGCCTTGGAAAAGGCTTACGGCTAAGGGGAAGCGCCGCCTTGTTGTAGGCGCCACCGCGCTTGGCTTCAGCCTCCTGTTTGCCCTGGCGCTCAGGGCCGCGATCCATGATCTCCTGGTGGATCCGGCTCTGCGCGTGTTCCTGTTCTTGGATGCGCTGCCGCAGGGGCTGGTCTGGGCAGCGGCGGTGGTCCTCCTCGCCCTGTTGGCCGGGCGTGCGTTTCGCTGGCCCAAGCTCCCCGGCAAGGCGAACGCGACGGGCTGGGCCAACCGCTTCCCCAACACCTTGGAACTGACGGGGCTTTTGGGGCGGGCCCGGTTTTCGCCCTGGGCCAGGCGATATGTGCGCACCCGTCTTGCCCGCCTGGCAGTGGCCCTGCGCGTTGAGCAGGAGCGGATCCCCCCAGACCAGGCTTGGTCCGAGCTGCGCCAGGGATCCTGGCCTCCCGACCCCCGCGTGCGCGCCTTCTTTCGCGGGGAGGAGGACACGAGCTTCTGGACAGCCCTGACCCAGGTCGTGGAGGCCTTGGAGCGCTATGCCGCGGGAGGTGGATGGTGACCCTCCCCGAGGTCAAGGCTAAAGCGGAGGCCGTTTTGGCGGAAGTGGAGACGGTCATTGTGGGCAAGCACGAGCCGCTCATGCTCATCCTTGGAGCGGTTTTGGCCGGCGGACATGTGCTCATCGAGGACTACCCTGGGCTGGCCAAGACCCTGGCCGCCCGCTGCTTGGCCCAAGCCCTGGGCCTTTCCTTTCGCCGGATCCAATTCACCCCGGACCTTTTGCCCGCAGACATCCTGGGCACCCACATCTTCCGAAGGGAAGAGGGAAAATTCCTGTTTCAGCCCGGACCGATCTTCGCCCAGATCGTCCTCGCCGATGAGATCAATCGCGCTACCCCCAAAACCCAGTCCGCACTCCTTGAGGCGATGCAGGAAAACCAGGTCACCGTGGAGGGCAACACCTATCCCCTTCCCCAGCCGTTCGTGGTTTTGGCCACGCAAAACCCCATCGAATACGAGGGCACGTTCCCCCTTCCCGAGGCCCAAGTGGATCGCTTCCTCATTCGCGTGCGGTTCGGCTACCCCAATCCCGAGGAGGAGGTGGAGATCCTGAGCCGGAGGATCGCCCGCAGGGCGGAGGAAGTGGAGGTGCGGGCGGTGACCACGGCCGCGGAGGTCTTGGCCATGCGCCGGGCGTTGGAGGAGGTGTATGTGGAGCCTGCGCTACTGCGGTACATGGCGGAGGTGGTGGCGCGCACCCGCCGTCATCCTGCGCTGGCCCTGGGCGCCAGTCCGCGCGGCACCCTCGCCCTCCTCAAGATGAGCCGGGCCTGGGCTGCCCTCCATGGCCGCGATTTCGTCATTCCGGACGACATCAAGCGCGTGGCCATCCCCGCCCTGGCCCACCGCCTCATCCTCTCGCCTGAGCTTTGGACCCGGGAAACCCGGCCGGAGGACCTGGTGGCGGAGATCCTGGCCGGGGTGCCGGTCCCCAAGGTCCCCGCATGATCCAGCGCAAGGCCCGCCGGGAGTTCCTCCTCTTTTTGGTTCTGGTGTTTCTGGGAGCGGCGCTGCGCCATCCGGCCCTCCTGGCCCTGGCCATCCCCCTCGGCTGGCACCTCCTTTGGAGCACCAGTCTCTCCACCGCCACAGCCGCGGAGAAACTGGCGGCCACCCGCCAGATCCACCCCACTCGCCTCCAGGAAGGGGAAACCTTGGCAGTCCGGGTGGAGGTGCACAACATGAGCGTCCAGACCCTGGAGGTGTATGTCCGCGACGAGGTTCCGGCAGGGCTCACGGTGGTGGAGGGGAAATGGTCGGACACCGCGGTTCTTCCTCCTGGAGGGACGCTTAGGCTGAGTTACCGGGCCCGCTGTGCGCGGGGCGTTCACCGCTTTGCCCAGGTGCAGGTGGAGCTGCGCGAGCCGCTGGCGCTGGGGCCGGCCCTCGCCGAGCTGCCCTGCCCGGGAGAAGCTTGGGCTCTCCCGCGCATCGAACCCGTGATCTCCTGGGAGGCCGGGGCGCGCCGGGCCCTGCCCATCCCCGGAGCGGCCCGCACCCGCCGGGGCGGTCTGGGCGTGGAGTTCTACGGCGTGCGCGAGCTCCGTCCCGGGGACATGCCCCGCAAGCTCGCTTGGAAGGCCATGGCCCGGAGAGACGAGCCCCTGGTCGTGGAATTCCAGGAGGAGAGGGCCACCGAGATCGCCCTCATCCTCGACACCCGAAGGCGGGCGTATCGCGACGACCCCGAGCTTTTCGAGCACGCGGTGCGCGCGACGGCGACCCTGGCGGGCCATCTTCTGCGCCAGGGCCACCGCGTGGGACTCCTGCAGTACGGCACGATCTTGGACTGGGTGTTTCCCGGCTACGGCCGCCGCCATGCTGAGCGCATCCTGCGGGAGCTCAGTCGTGCCCGGCTTGGCGATTCCGAGGTGTTCGCGGAGCTTGCCCACCTTCCCACCCGATTGTTCCCGGTGGGGTCGCTTCTTGTGATCGTGTCCCCCTTGGTCGTGGGGGACGAGGAGACGTTGGGACGGCTGGTGGCCCGGGGGTATAGGGTGTGGGTCCTCATGCCCATGGGGGCGCCGCAAGGGAAAGGAGATCGAAGGGAAACGGATTTGGCGCGCAGGATCACGCATCTTGAGCGTTGGGTGTTTGAGCGGCGGGTGCGCCGAACCGGGGCGGGCGTGCTGCCCTGGCCGGTGGAGCAGCCGTTGGCCGCCGTGTTGCGCCGGGCCCGCCGCGCGCTATGGCGCTCGTCCCTTTGATCTGCGCTGGCGCCTCTCTGTTCTGTTCTTGGATCGGCCAGGGGGCACCCGCACACCCGCTGGGGCTCCTCGCCCTGGTCCCCCTCCTCGTTTGGGGGCTGGCCGCGCGCAAGAAAGAACGCCGGTGGATCGAGCTGGGCTTCCTGGGCCTGGTGGTCCTGGCCGCAGCCTCGGCAACGACGGGGGCCGGGGCCGCGGGCCTGGCGGCGATGGGCTGGGCCCTCCTGGCCTGGGATAGCGCGGACCTTCTCCACTGGCAGGGGGAAAGGAAAAAGCTCTATCGCGTGGTGGGCCGGGGGTTGATCCGCTCCGGCCTTGTGGCCGGGATAGGGTGCGCGTTGGGGCTCACCGCGTTACGCCTGCGCTTGACCCTCCCGTTTTGGGGGCTTGTGGGGCTTTTGGCCTCGGCCTGGCTTTCCCTGTGGGCCTGGACGCACAGCGTTCACAAGCGCGGCATCGAAGCCAAGGGGAAGCGGTCCAAGTCAGGACCTATGGCGTAAGGCACGTCCAGTATCCCGTCGCCATCTCGGTCTTCCCCCTCGAACCCTTCCCAAAAGTTCCCACGCCGGCCGTCATCAAAGGCGTTCTTGCCCTCCGAACGCGCATGGATGGGGTTCCGCAAGAACGCGTTGCCGGCCACAAGGTTCCCGACGCTCCCCAGTTCCAAAAGGATCCCCAGCCCGCATTCTTCGATCTTCGAATCCAAAAGGAAGGAGTTCTCCACGCCCTGGAACCACACGCCGGTGACGGCTTTCGCCACATGGATCCGGGTGAACCGAAGCCCGCGGGAGAACATGGCGCGGATGCCGTCGTGGCACTCGCGGATGGTCACCCGCTCGGCCGTCACCTGCTCACTTGCGCTCAGGAAAAGCCCCACCTGGGATCCGCGCAGGAGGAGGTTCTCCAGGCGCACTAAGCGCACGTTTTGCAAGCGCAATGCGGCCACAGAAGCCCCGTAGATCTCGATGTTCCTGAGGATAAGGGGCCGATCCACATTGGCGATGAGGAGCCCGAAGGGTTCGCCCGCAGCGTCGATGCGCAGGTTCTCGATGACATAGGGTTCCGCTGCGGTCCCACGGCCCTGGGCCACCTTCCACACCGCCTCTTCCCCTTGAAGGACGAGGGGCGGATGCGCGGGCAGTTGGGCTGAACCCGCAAGGGCCAAGGTCGCCATGATCCCTGCCAAAAGAGCCTTTCCCATGTCCATCACCCCAGGGGTCAAGGCTAGGCCGCCAGCCCGGGCTTCACGAGGGCTCTTGTCCCCCGCGAGGGTAATGTGGGCTACCTTGGAAAAGGAGGTCAAGAGGGAGTGGGTGGAGGCGCTCGGGGGGATCTCCAAAGGAAGCCGCAACGGGTACGAATTCAACAAGGCGCGGCGCCACTTGCGCTTGGACCGCGTGCCCTATTCCCCTCTGCCCTACCCCGCGGACTACGGCCTCATCCTCAACACCCGGGGTGGCGGACGGGGATGTCCTCATTCTCGCCCATGATCCCCCCTTCCTAACGTCCAGGAACACGCTTCCGCGTGAACCCGCGGCCACCTGGGCCAGACAAAGGGAACAGGCGTCCCCTGGATCCTGGCCGAGCTTCCTTGTTCCACTTCCAACCCACTCCCTATCCTTGTCCCACGCGAGCCACCTTAAGGAGGCGAAGGAACGATGCGGAGATTACTTTTAGCGATGGCAGCGTTGGGAATGGTCTCGATGTGGGGGTTGACCCCCGGCCTGGCGGACGCGGGCCTCACCGGCGGGACGTTCACGGACGTCCCCCGCAACCACCCTGCTTACACCGCCGTGCAGAGCCTGTTGTCCCGGGGGATCCTCGTGCCCACAGCCGGCGGGCAATTCATGGGCGACCAGCCGCTCCTGCGCTATGACGCTGCGGTCTGGCTGTATCGCGCCATCCAAAACCTGGAGTCCAAGCTCCCCACCGCCGACATGACCGCGCGGCTCACCACGGTGGAAAACCAGCTGCGCAGCCTCTCCGCTGACGTGAATCGCTTGGGCTCGGAGCTGGCCGCGCTGAGCAACCGGGTGAACGCCCTGCAGCAGAGCTTGAGCCAGGGCGGCGAGGTGGCCCAAAAGGCCCAACTGGGGGTGATCCTCGGCCTCACCGGCGTCATCCTTGGCCTGGCCGCGTTGGCCTGGCTCATCTTCTTCTGAGAGCCGGCTTACCCGCACAGCCCCCTTCCTCGGCGGGCCTCCGAGGAAGGGGGCTATTTTGCCGCCACCCGAATGGGGATGAACTCCCCGCACCGCGGGCAGCGCGGGCCCGCCAGCCAGCACCTGACAAGCGCCAACCCCTTCCGCTCCACCAGGAGGGCCTTACACCCCGGGCAATAGGTGTTTTGTCCAGGGTGACCAGCTACATTTCCCACATACACGTAGTGCAGGCCGGCTTTGAACCCCACCTCTTGAGCCCGCTCAAGGACGGCCATCGGGGTGGGAGGGGCACGGAATTCGTAGGCCGGGAAATAGCGGGTCACATGCCAGGGGGTCAAGGGGCCAAGCTCCGCCGAGATGCGCTCGGCGATGCGCAAAAGCTCCTCCTCCGCATCGTTCACCCCGGGGATCACCAGCGTGGTCACCTCCACATGTACACCCTTTTCTTTGAACAGGCGGGCATTGCGCCATACCTTCTCCTGATCCGCTTGGCAAAAGCGGCGCACGGCCTCAGCAGAGCCCTTGATGTCGATGTTCACCCCGTCCAACCCAGCCGCCACCAAAAGCTCGAGGGCCTCTTCCGTCATGTAGCCGTTCGTGACGTAATTGGTGTGCAAGCCGGCGCGGTGCGCTAAAGGAAAAAGCTCCACCGCCCATTCCAAAAGAAGGGTGGGCTCGTTGAAGCTCAGGCTCACCCCTTGGGCCTGGAACTCCCCTGCCAGGTCCAGAAAGTCCCGGGGGGAGAAATAGCCCGGACCGCTTTTGGGGTCCGGTGCCCGCTTGGAGATCTCCCAGTTTTGGCACCAGGGGCAGGAGAAGTTGCACGACCAGGTGCCGCAGGTGAGGGCCATGTGCCCCGGATACAAATGGTAAAAAGGCTTTTTCTCCATGGGGTTGAGGGAAATCGAGGAGAGAAGCCCGTAGACGAGGGTATGGATACGGCCGTCCCGATTTTCCCGGGTGCGGCAAAAGCCCACTTGACCCGGGGCCAGAAGACAACGGTGCTCGCAGGTCAAACATCGTGCCTTCCCCCGGGGGAGCGTCTCCTGAAGGAGGGCTTCCCGCACCCAGGGCTCCATGGTCCCTCCTGGGGGTAGGTTACCCGACCATCCCGAACGCGGGCGAACGGGGGAAGCTCGTGCTCCACCGTGTGGCCCGCATCCACGATATGAATGACCTTGTGCCCCTGGGCCACAAGCCAGTCGGCCAAAAGCCTTCGATGGCAGCGCCACCAGAACTTCTCCGCGCACAGGATGGCCACCCTCTTTTGCCCCCCAAGCTCCACCAATCTCTCTGCGCCCCTTCGAAACTCCTCCGTCAGCATGTGATCCGCGTAATTGCGGAAGCCCGCACTGGCCCAGGCCTTGTTGGGCGAGGCCTCGCCCAAACCGCTACGCCGATAGCCGCCCAGCTCCTTGCCCAACCACACGTACCCCACCCCCCTCGCCCGCAGCGCCTGGGCCAGCGATTCCCCGGCAAAATGAGGGTGGCGCTGGGAGCTGGGGAAAGCTCGCACGTCTACAACGACCTCGATCGCATAGAGGGAAAGAAGCGCAAAGAACTGGGCCAAGCCGCGCGTGGAGTGTCCGATAGTGTAAAAGGTCAGCACCTCTGAACTTTAGCGGGGGATCAGGCCCATTGGCAGGGCTGGGCCAGGGAGCTAAGATTGGCTTGGCCGGAGCGTAGCGCAGCCTGGCAGCGCGCTGGCATGGGGGGCCAGAGGTCACCGGTTCAAATCCGGTCGCTCCGACCAGCTTATCGAGCGGGGATCACGAAGCTGTCCAAGACCTTGAGCTTGGGCCTAACCTCGCCTTCGCGAACCTCAGCCACCCCCATGACGCGGACAGCGATTCCGGAGTCGTCTGCCCGCACGGCCACGTAGAAATGCCAGCCCTCCACCCCCACCACCGAGCCCTCCACCCGCTGGGCGGAGAGAGGATAGAGATTGGCCCCACCGCCACCCACGACAAGGTAGGTCACCCCGTCCCGTTCGATGCGCTCGTAATTGTGCGCATGCCCGTTGAGCACGAGATCCACTCCCAGCTGGGCGAAAACAGGATGCCAAAGTTTCTGTAAACCCTCCGCACCCGGGCCATAACTCGCGTC
>CALKFO010000076.1 GCA_938084765.1 Candidatus Bipolaricaulota bacterium
CCGCTTGGCGTGGTAGACGGCCAGGAAGCGATGCTTCTCTATCGGGTCCTTGGCCTTCTTGACCCTCCGCCACAGCTCGTTCAGGGTCAGGTGGTCGGCCACGGTCATGGACGAAGAATACAACAAGAAAGGGTATTAGAGGCACGGGACAAGGGCTAAGCAGCAGAAAGACCCCGATCCCGCATAGCCAGCCCCAGCCTGGCAAAGCCCCGGGTGGGGTGGAAAAAGAACCCCCGGACAAACCCGGGGGTTCCCCGTAAACCCAGGCTAAACCCCGTAAACCTCGCAGGCCACCATGGTATCCACGCTGCCGTCGGTGGTGGGGGTTGGCCGGGTGGCGTAGTTGAACTCCTGGTCGGGCTTGGGGAAGAGGGCGGGCATGGCCACCACCCCGGGGCGGACCTCGTCGGTCACCCGGGCCACCGCTTTGCACTTGCCGTAGGGGGATTCCAGAACCACCCATTGGCCGTTTTTTATGCCCCGGGCCCGGGCGTCCAAGGGGTTGATGAGGAGGTAGGCGTCGGGAGTTCTCTCGAAGGCACCCGGGTTGTCCCAGTAGGTATAGCCCGTGTTCCAAAGCTCGTTGAGCCGGAAGTCTATGGCCATCAAGGGGTAGCGGGCATTCACCTCGCCCCACTCGTACCGGCGAGGGTCAAAATCCTTGAGCACCGCGAACTTCTCCACGTGAACCTTGTTGTCCTTGGTGAAGAAGCGCCGGCCCAAAAGGGCCTCCATCTCGTCGGAATAAAGCCTTTCGGGCGACTTGCCGTTCACCATGGGGTAGCGGAGGCCGTTGGTACCCGCCTTCAGGAGGCTATCCCAGTCCATCTCCTTGATCCAGTCGTTTTGCGCCCGGATCTCGTCCCAGACCTCCCGGGGGCTCTTCCAGGAAAAGCCGGGAATACCCATCTTCTCCGCCACCAACACCACGTGCTCCCAGTCGGGGCGGGCCTCGCCAGGAGGATCCATGAACTTTTGAATGATCCGCACCCTGCGGTCCTCGCTGGCTAGGATGAGGTCCGCCTCGCCCCAGGTGGCGGCGGGCAGGATCACGTCGGCAGCAGCGTCCATCTCGGTGTGGATGCGGTCGGAAACCACCAGAAACGTCTTCTCCATCAGGGGCCGGAAGCGGCTTAGGGTAGGCAGTTGCTTGAAGATGTTGGAACCGTAGGCCCAAAGGGCCTTGACCTTCCCTTTCTCCAACCCCTCATAAATGTTCAGGTTCTCCGCCCGGGAAGGGGGTTCCTCAGGCCAAGCGAAGGTGCCTTTGGGGTGGCCCCCCGAACGGGAGACACAAGCCCCCGGCTTACCCACGTTGCCCAGGAGGATTCCCAGCACCGCGTAGGCATGCTGGGCCTCAAAGGCCGCCATCTGGTGAATGAGCCCCTTTTCGTGGAGAAGCATGGTCTGGCCTTTGTTTTCAAGTAGGAGCTCCAGGGCCTTAAGAATCTTTTCCCGGGGTATTCCGGTGGTCTTAACAGCGCTTTCCAGGGAAAACTTGGGGTCCCTTACCGTTTCCACCACCCGGTCAAAGCCCGTCACGTGCTTCTTTACAAACTCCTTGTCGTAGGCGTCCCGCTCCAAGACCAGCCTTATCAGGGCTCCCGCCAGGATGGGGTCGGTGCCGGGCCGGATCTGCAGGTGGAGGCCCCCGTGCTTTTCCGCCATCTGGGCCTGGAGGGTACGCCGGGGGTCGATGTCAATGTGCTTGGCGTTCCCCGGGGCCAGGTTTTTAAGGTAGAACCGGTGCCACCAGATGCTTCCGTTGGCCTGCAGGTTGGTACCGGCGGTGACCAGAAGCTTGGTGGTTTCAAAGTCCTCCACCGTGAAGCTGCGGGTGCCTGTGCCAAAAGCCGCCGAGATACCGGCGCTCTCCTCGTCAAAGAACCAGCCGTTTCCCGCATAGGAGGAAGAACCTAGGCCCTTGAACCAGAACTTGAGGATGGCGTAGGTGGGGAGTGTCCAAAGCCAGTCCCCAAACACTAGGCCTAGGGCGTCGGGTCCATGTTGCTCCTTGAGCTTGGCAAACCGCTCGGCGATGAAGGCCGCGGCCTCATCCCAGCTAACCCGGGTGAGGGGGGAGTCCTTCCCCTTTAGCCGCACCAGGGGGTAAGCCAGGCGCTTGGCCGCTATCTCCGGCGACCTGGGGGTATAAAGGGTGGTGGCATTCCCCCCGCCCCTTACGGAATAATCCCCCTGGTTGATGACGCACTCCCTGTCGGGCACGATGGCCACCATCATCTCCCGGCCATCCTTCCGTACCCGGTTTACGAAGCTCGGGTGCACCCACTCCCCGGAAAGGGGCGTGGTATAGGTCCCCGCCAGCTTCTTGCCCTTACCCGGCTCCCACACGTAGGCCTTGTACCCACACTGCACCATGCAGTACTGGCAGGTGAGGTTGAACACCTGGGCGTCGTCCGGAGGAAGCTCGAGGGCCTCCAGGGACTTTTCGGCATCCAGGCTAAAGGCCTTGGCCTCTTCCCAGGTGAGAAGGGGCAGGACCCCCGAGCCCACCAACGAGGATTTGAGGAACTTTCTTCTATCCATGCCCTACCTCCTCAGGCGTTGCTGGCTCTTCCGTAGATGAGGCCGTAGGCCACGCCCACGGCATAAACGCTGCCTCCGGCCACCTCCAGGACGATCCGGGGAAGCCGGCTTATGGCTGGGCCCTCGAGGCAAATACCACCCCGGGCAGGGTCGTATAGGCTTATATGGCAAGGGCAGACCAAAAGTTTCTCCTTGGGATCAAAGGCCGTAGGGCAACCCAGGTGCTGGCAAAGGGCAGAATAGGCCACAATGGACTTCTTAGGGCCTACCCCCATGTAGGTGGGCCGGCCCATGTCCAGGAGAATGGCCGGGGAACCCTCGTCCGGGTAGCTAAAGCTCACAGGCTGCAGGGGAACCAGGCCCGCCAGGTCCGCCACCTTCACCCGCTCCCCTTGGGCAAACACCTTCCTCATGGCCACCGGTGCCCCGGCAACACCCAGATAGACCAAAGCCTTTCGCCTGCTAACCACCATTTAGGCCACCTCCTTTCCGACCCAATCTAGGTGGAGGCCGAGGCGGGGAACAAGCCCCCTTTGGGCCAGGAGCGGCTTGTGAAACGGGGAGCTATATAGCCCTTTGGGGCTAGCCCGGAAGTTGCCTTTTGTAGCTAAAAGTGCATTGACAAATGTCCCAAAGGCTGATAAGAAGAACTCAGGGCGTAACCGAGAAGCGCTTGCGTACCGTCCCGGGGGGTTCGGTTCATAGGCAAGCTAGCAACGGATGAGGAGGTTCTCCCATGGATCGCTTTTTGCTGGAGGTGCTGGGCTCGGTCCTCGAGCCCCTGGCCTTGATCGGAAGGGGCCGGCGCATCCTCTACGCCACTCCCAGCTTCCAAAGACTTGTCCACCTAAGGGAGGAGGACCCCCTCTGTCTGGAGGCTCTCCAACCCGCCTTCTCCTCGGACCGCACCCCCTGTTGCTGGGACCTGGCCTCCTGCTACCAGACCGGGGAGGTGGGCATCTGGCTTACCCAGGACCTGAGCCAGGCCCTCTTATGCCACGCCCACAGCGTGAGTCTAGACGGTTTGGCGTCCTTTTTGTTGTTCCGGGTGGAACCTTTGGCCACGGAACCCGCACCCGAAACCCTTCCACCTTGGTCCTTCCCCAACAGGCGGCTCTTCCGGAGCCTACGGCAAAACCTGGGCCAAGAGGGCTACCAACGCTATGTGGCCAGCCTCCTCAAGAGGATCTACGGGCTGGAAGAGGTGGGCTGGCTGGAACCCCAGGAAGGGGGTGGCCTTGCCTCCCTGGTGCAAAAGGTGCGGGAGGCCATGGTGGCCCCCTTACCCTTTGACCTGGTCTATAACGGGAAGTATTACCACGTCTTCCCTGGAAGCCACCCGGAGGGCCCCTTTTTGCTGGTAAGGGGCCTTAGAAACGTGGGCGCAAGAGAGCTCCTAGGCCTCCTGTGGGCCGCGGACGGGGGAAGTAAGGACAGGGAGGACCCTGGCCAAGGTTCCATGGACCCCGGGGACCTTGGAGCCCTCAACTCCTTGACCCAACGGGAGTGGCAAATCCTGGCCCTGGTGGCCGAAGGAAGCGATAACAAAAAGATCGCTGCCACCCTGGGGATCAGCCTTAACACCGTAAAGAACCACATCAAAAGCCTCTTGGCCAAAACCCAAAGCCGGCGGCGCACCGAGCTGGTCCGCCGGTACCTCCAGGCCCTGGCAGACCCCCTCCTCCCCGGACCTCACACCAAGAATCCCACCCCGGCTAGGGGCCGAAGGCCCCGGAGCAAGCCCTCTTGAAGGCCCGGCCCCGGTCGGGGGATAATGCCCTTTGGCAGGGTTTGGGAGGTGAAAGGTGGAGGTGGGAAAGGCCTTGCTCCTTTTAGGACTCTTTCTCGTCCTCTTAGGCCTTCTCCTCCTCTACGCTCCCAAGCTATTCTCCTGGTTCGGCCACCTGCCAGGGGACATCCGCATAGAGCGGGAGGGGCTAAGGGTGTACATCCCCCTTACCTCCACGCTCCTCCTATCCCTGTTCCTCACCCTTCTCCTGAATCTAATCCAGTTACTCCGCCGCTAGCCGGTAGGCCTGCCCTCTACCTGGCCGGGGTCTATGGGCCTGCAAGGCGAACTCCGCCACCCCCTGT
>CALKFO010000077.1 GCA_938084765.1 Candidatus Bipolaricaulota bacterium
GGACGGTGCCGGCCTCGATGGGCCTCAGGCCACACAGGGCCTCGACGAGCTCCGTTTGTCCATTTCCTTCCACGCCCGCGATCCCGAAGATCTCGCCGGGGAAGACCTCCAAGGACAGGCCGCGTACAGCCAGCTCACCGGTGTCTCCGCGCACCTTGAGGTCCTGCACGACCAAGGCGGGTTCCCGGCCGGCCGGGCCCGCCCCCTTGGCCAAGGCCTGGGTCTCCGTGGCCAACTCCACGCTGGTCAGCCTTCCCCGGACTTCCTCGCCCACCATGAGCCGGGCCAACTCCTCGGCCGTGGTGCGCCCGGTGTCCACCTCGCCCGCCACCCGCCCCCGGCGCAGGACCACGATGCGGTCGGTGATGGCCAGGGCTTCCTTGAGCTTGTGGGTGATGAACACCACGGCCTTTCCCCGCTCTTTCAACGCCCGCAGGAACTTGAAGAGTTCAGCCGTCTCCACCGGGGTGAGGACGCTTGTGGGCTCATCGAGGATGAGGAGGTCCACGTCCCGCGCCAGCACCTTCAGGATCTCCACGCGCTGGCGCTCGCCCACGGCCAATTGCTCCACAGGGACATCCAACGGGACGTGCAGGCCGGTCTCCTTGGCCAACGCTTCGAGCTTGGCGCGCAGGGCCGGAAGGCTGACCCCGCCCAGCCCCAGGGCCACGTTCTCCACCGCGGTGAAGGTGCCCACCAGGGCGAAATGCTGGTGAACCATGCCGATGCCGAGCCGCAGGGCATCCTTGGGGGAGTGGAAGCGCACCGGCCCGGCAGGCGTGAGGAGACGGCCCGAGGTGGGAGAAAGGAGCCCCGAGAGGATCTTGGTGAGGGTGGTCTTGCCCGCGCCGTTCTCCCCCAGAAGTCCCAGGATCTCGCCCGGCCGGGTCTCGAAATCCACCCTCTGTAAAGCTACCGTGCCGTCGGGATAGACCTTGGTCAGCTGTTCCGCACGGAGAAGGAATTTTTCCATGCCGAACAAGGGCCTGGGGCCTTTCGCCCCAGGCCCGTTCCCCTTCAGCGGGTGAGCGGATACAGGGCGCGGACGGCCAGCATGTCCTCCCGCGTCTCGGGCTTGGGCACGGTGATCTCGCCCGCGAGGATCTTGGCCTCCAGCTCATCGACGGCCTGCCAGATCCACTCGGGGATGGCAGCGCGCATGGCTTTCCAGTTCTCGATGATGCGCGCGCGATCAGCCGCGGTGATGGCGCCGGCCTTGATGCCGAACTCGATGAAGTCCAGGAGGTCCTCGTAGCGGCTGATGGCCACGCCTTTGTTTCGGAGGCCCAGGGAGAGGATGCCGCCCTGGAACGTGCCCTCATGGACCATCTTGATGGCCGTGTAGCAGCCCACGTCCACGCGCTTCATCATGGAGGCCACAACTTTATTGCCGTCGCCCATCCAGTCCTGGTTGGCATCCACGCCGATCATGAACGGCGGTCCGGCCTCGCGGCCCTCCCGGCTCAGCTTGGCCGTCACGGCCTCTAGGATGCCGATGCCCAAGGGGCCAGCCACGTTGTATACGGCCACTGCGCCCTGCTCGAGCTGGGCCTCCGCCGCGGCCTTCCCCTTGGCGATGTCGGAGAAGGTCCCGGTGTAGACCCAAAGGAGCCCCACATCGGCGGTCTTGCCCGTGACCTCCGCGTACTTCTTCAGGCCCCAGGCGATGCCGAAGCGGTAGCCGCCCTCGAAGTGGTAGAGAACGGGGATCTCAATGCCGAGGACCACGCCCACGTAGGGATAGCCGTAGTGGGCGGCGAGCATGCCCGCCAAGGCCCCCACCAACGCTGAGCCCTCCTGCTCTTCAAACACGATGGAAAGCACGTTGGGATGAGGGACAACCGCGTCGATGATGGCGAACTTCTGGTTGGGGAACTCCGGGGCGACCTCGTTCAACGCGTCGGCCAAGAGGAACCCCACGCAGATGATGAGGTCAAACTGGCGGGAGCGCGCGGCGTTGCGGATGTTGGGGAGGTAATCGGCGGAGGTTGCGGACTGGATCTCCACCATTTCCCAGCCGAAATCGGCGCACGCCTCCTCGGTGCCTTTGAAGCCCATGTCGTTGAAGGAGAGGTCGCCGCGGCCGCCCACGTCCAGGATGAGGGCCACCCGGCCCGCCCATACAGGCAATGCCACTCCCATCAACACCAAAACCGCCAGACCTATGCGCCTCAACGCCATGACCACCCTCCTTTCGGCACGAGGCCGAGGTGTGGGCTTATGCTACCCCCGGACAGGAGAGGAAAACAAGGGGGAGGGGCTTGCGCCCCTCCCCAGGCGAGGAGGAAGGAGGCCAGGAGGGGGTCATGGGGCGTGCTTTGCCGATTCGAACGGCCACCCGCCCGCTAGCTCGCCCAGCGGGAGGGGCTGGAAACCCCGTTGGGCCGGCACCACGCCTCGCACGCCCAGGCCGCTTGCAGCTTAGGCCCGGGCCCAAAGAGGGGGAAACGCCAGATGTCGCGAAGGGAGGGGACTCTCGCGGCCTACGCGACGGACGCTAGTCCGGGAGCTTGGCGATCCGCCAATACTCCCAGACCGTGGTGAGCAACCGCTCGAACTCCTCCGGCGAGGCGGGCTTCTGGAGGAAACCGGCAGCCCCGGAGTCGTAGGCCCGCACCATCTCCTCCTCGTCGGTGGACACGGTGAACACGATCACCGGGATCTTGCGCAGCTTTTCGTCCTTTTTGATCTCGTTGAGGACGTCCAAGCCATGCTTTTTGGGGAGGTAGAGGTCCAAAAGGACGAGGTTGGGTCGGGGGGCTTGCGCGTAGTTTTTGCGGCGAAACAGGAAGTCCAGGGCCTCCTCCCCGTCCTTGGCCCAAAAGAGATCGTACCGGACGTTGGCCTTCTCCAGGCTGCGCACCGACCGCTCGATGAGCTCGTAATGCAGGGGATCGTCCTCCACCACCAAGATCGTCATTCGCCGTTCAACGGGCATCGCTCTCCACCCCTTTTCTCAGCGGCTGTCGGGGCAGGGTGAAAAAGAAGGTCGCACCCTGCCCGAGCTGGGACTCCGCCCAGATCCGGCCGCCGTGCTCCTCCACGATGCGGCGACAGATGGCCAATCCCGCACCGGTCCCCTCCTTTGTGGTGTCCAGCCGCTCGAACAGCTGAAAGATCTTCTCCAGGTACTCCCCCGGAATTCCAGGACCATTGTCCCGCACCCAGAAGAGGTAGGTATCGCCGCGATGGGGCCTCCATCCCACTTCCACCACCGGCTTGGCCTTGTCGTTGAACTTCACGGCGTTGTGCAGGAGGTTGGCGAAGAGCTCGGCCAGAAGCCGGGGGCGGCCGTGAACCACGGGAAGGTCGGGGGCCACCCGCAGCTCCGCGGACGCCAGGGCCGGACCCAGGTCTTCCTGCACCTCCGCCAACAGCCGGTTCAGGTCCACCGGCTCGAACTGGGAGGGATCCAGCCGCATCTTCGCGTAGCGATTGAGATCCTCGATCATGCGATCCATGCGTTCTAGACAGCGTTTGGCGTTCTCCAGGTCCTCCCGGATCGGGAGGGGGAGGGCGCCGTCAGCCTGGGAGAGCACGAGGTGTAGCCGGCCCAAGGCCGCGCGGGCTGGGTTGCGCAGCTGGTGCGAAAGCGCGGCGTTGAAGGCCTTGAGACGCTCATTGGCCTCCTCCAGCAGGCGCTTTTGCTCCCGCAGTTCGGCCTCCAGGCGCTTGAGGGGGGTGATGTCCGCGAAGTAGTCGACCCGGCCGCCCTTGTAGTCCTTGGTGGCCAACGGCAACGAGCGGTATTGCAAAATCCGCTCTTCCCGCCCCTTGCCCGGTCGCACCTGGACCACCAGGCCCTCCTCGCTCAACCCGGCCTGGTAGATCTCCCGGACCCTCTGGTAGAAGGCCTCCCCTTCCTCCAGCACCATGCTGATCCGCTCCATGAGCTGGAGGGCGTGGCGGCCGAACCAGCCCTCCCGGTCCAGACCGAAAAAGCGGCTCACCGCCAGATTCGCCCAGAGCACCTCGCCCTTGGCGTCCACAAGGACCAGGCCCAGGTCCAGGGTGTCCAGGCCCGCTTCGATCATGCAGCGGTAGCGGGCCTGCATTTGGTTGAGCTCGTATTCGAGCCTATCGAGATCCGAGCGGTCGCGGGCCTCCAAAACCGCGAGCCTGCCGGTGACCCGCCGTGCCTGGACTTCCACAGGGATGCTGCGCCTGTTCTCCGTAAGGAAGCGCAGCCGAAGGTCCCGGATTTCCCCGCGCTCAAAGAGACGGTCGAGCTCCAGCCGGAATTCGTCGAGATGCTGGGGATGCACGTATTCGGTGACATGGAGGGTGCGTCGGTTGGGCCAGCCCAGAAGCTCCAGGGACCGGCGGTTCCGGCGCACCACGTTCCCCTCCCGGTCGATCACGTGGAGGATGTTGAGGGAGTTTTCGAACACCTCCTCGCCGTAGGCTTTCTCCAGCTGGCGGTGGGCTTGCCGCTGGGAGGTGCCCTTTCGCAAAGCAAAGCCCAGGCCTGTGCCGGCCAGGGCCACCCCCAGGAGGAACAGGACTTGGGAGGCCATCACGGGGAGGGGCTGGCGCGCGAGGGCCGGTGCCCCCACCAGCAAGCTGGCCAGGGAGGCTCCCAGGCCCTGGGGCCACCGCAACAGGATCGCCGCGGCCCCCGTCCAAAGCCCGCTCACGATGAGAAAACGCAGGGGGTCAGATACCCAATCCAGGGCCCACACCCCAAGCGACCAGAAAAGGAACGTGGAGCCCAACGCCAGCCAAACCGACAACCGCTTGCGGCGCATGGCCTTCGGTTTTACTGCCGGCCCGCGGGCTCTGCCAAGGACAGAGGTCCTGGGCTAGATGATGATGGCCTTGTCCACCTCGAGGGAGAAGGGCTCAGCGAGGCGCCGCAGGTAGTCCTCTTTCAACACGTTGATGCGGCGGTTGTCCACGCTGATGATGCCGCGGGACTCCAGCTCGCTGAGGGTACGAATGGCCGTCTTCGAGGATACCCCGGCCATCTCCGCCAGCTCGGCTCGAGACAGCTCCAGCCCCAAGCGGTCCAGGGCCAGGATGAGCCGGGCCAACCGTTCCTTGCTGGAGGCGTAGGAGCGCTCGGCCAGCTTGTTCTGGAAGGCCTTGAGCTCCAAGGAGAGGTACTCGAAAAACCGGAAGATGACCTTGGGGTGGTGCTCGAGAAAAAAGAAAAAGTCGCCGCGCTCGATGAACCCCACCGTGGAGGGGATGAGGGTTTTGGCGTAGGCGTTGTGCACGCCCTTGTCGAACAGGGTGGTCTCTCCCAGGAGGCCGCCGGGTCCCACGATCTTGAGGATTTGGGACTTCCCTTTGGCACTGCGCTTGACCAGCTTAACCGCGCCTTTGAACACCAAATAAAAGCCAAACGCCGGCGCTCCCTCCATGAAAATGAGCTCTTCCTCGCCGTAGTCGATCTTGCGCACAAGTCCCGCGAGTTTCTGCAGCTCCTCGGGCTTGAGATCCTTGAACACCCGGAAATCTTTGAGTTCGACCATTCCCCTCACCCAGGGGGAGTCTACCGTGAGGGCAGTTGTCCCGTCAAATCTTGACAAGGCCAGGCGGACCCGTAGAATGCGCCCGAACCGCCGGGGTGGCGGAATTGGCAGACGCGCTGGACTCAGGATCCAGTGGGGTAACCACCCCCCGTGTGGGTTCAAGTCCCACCCCCGGCACCCGACCTTGGGCCCGCTCGATCTCACGGGAGCTCTGCGCGCGCTCCAGGAGAACAAGCTCGCGATCGAGACCGTCGTGGACGAACTCTTTCGTGTCATTGCGGAGCGCGAGCCCACCCTTCAGGCCTTTCTTTCCCTGGCCGAGCCTGAGGAGCTGAAGGCGCGGGCGCGGGCCGTGGCCCACCGGCCCTTGCGCGGGCTCCCCATCGCCGTGAAGGACAACATCTGCACCCTGGAGTTCCCCACCACCTGTGCATCGCGGCTTTTGGCGCGTTACCGCTCGCCGTATGAGGCTACAGCCGTGGCTCGCCTCAAGGCGATGGGCATGGTGGTGCAGGGGAAAACCAATTTGGACGAGTTCGCCATGGGTTCCTCCACGGAGAACTCCGCGTTCGGCCCCACCCGGAACCCGTGGGACCCCCAACGTGTGCCGGGCGGATCCTCCGGCGGGTCGGCGGCGGCCGTGGCCGCGGGCGAGGCCCTCGCCGCCCTGGGCTCGGACACAGGCGGCTCCGTGCGGCAACCCGCGGCCTTGTGCGGCGTGGTGGGCCTGCGCCCCACCTATGGCCTCGTCTCCCGTTACGGCCTGGTGGCCTTCGCTTCCTCCCTGGACACCATCGGCCCCATCACCAAAAGCGTTCGCGACGCCGCGCTCCTCCTTTCCCTGATCGGTGGGCACGATCCGCGGGACTCCACCAGCCTCCCTCTTCCCGCCCAGGATTACACGCAGGACCTGCGGCCCCACCTCGCTGGGCTCAAACTGGGCCTCCCCAAGGAGTACGTTCCCGCGGAGCTGGGCCCGGAGGTGCGGGCCCTGGTGGACCGGTGGTGCGCGCTGGCGGAGGAGTTGGGCGCCCAGGTGGTCTCCATCTCCCTTCCCCTCACGGAATACGCGCTTCCCACGTATTACCTCATCGCTTCCGCGGAGGCCGCGGCCAACCTCGCCCGCTACGATGGGGTGCGCTACACCTTGCGCATCCCTGTGGAGGGGGTCCAGGAAACCATAGCCCAATCCCGCACCCTGGGCTTTGGCCGGGAGGTGAAGCGCCGCATCGCCCTGGGCACGTTCGCCCTCTCCGCGGGCTACTACGACCAGTACTACGGAAAAGCTCAACGAGTGCGCACCTTGATCGCCCAAGAGTTTGCGGAGGCCTTCACTCGGGTGGATCTGATCTTTGGGCCCACGAGCCCGACCCCGGCGTTCGGGCTGGGCGAGAAGGCGGATCCTCTCAGCATGTACCTCTCCGACCTTTTCACCATTCCGTCCGCTTTGGCCGGCCTGCCCGCCATCTCCATCCCCGCGGGGAAGGTGAACGGGCTTCCCTTTGGGCTGCAGCTCATCGGGCCCCGCCTTTCCGAGGCCAAACTTCTCTGCGCCGCGTTGGCTTTGGAAGAGGCTTTGAGCTAAAGCGTGGCCAGGTTTGACGTGGTGGTGGTGGGAGGCGGACCGGCGGGGAGCCTCGCCGCGCGGACCGCCGCAGAGGAGGGGGCCAAGGTGGCCCTCCTGGAGCGCGCACCCCTGCGGGAGGCCCGCTGCGCCGGGCTCGTGAGCCTGGCCACTCAGGAACGCTTAGCCCTTCCCGAGCGGTTTGTCCTGCGCCGGATCTTTGGGGTGAAGGTGTTCGGCCCGCACGGCCCGGTTGTGGAGCTCCGCGCCGACAGGCCCAAGGCGGTGGTGGTGGACCGCACGGGCTTAGACCGCTGGCTCCGCGAGCAGGCTCAGGAGCGCGGAGTGCATCTTTGGCCCCTGGGAGCGCAACGAGTGGGATCGGATTTCGTCGTCTGCGGCCGGGAAAGGTTCGCGTTCGCCGTTTTGGTGGGAGCGGACGGGGCCCAAAGCCTTGTGCAGAGGAGCTTGGGCCTTCCCGGTCCACGGGAAAGGCTTGTGGCTGCGCAAGCGCTGACGGAGGCGGAATTGGGGGAGGAGGTCCGGATCTTTTTGGGGCCGGTTCCGGACTTCTT
>CALKFO010000078.1 GCA_938084765.1 Candidatus Bipolaricaulota bacterium
CTTACCCATTCCGTTCCCAAGGCTTTGGCCTTGGCGCTGGACATGGCCAGCCTCCTTTCCCTCTCAGCGCGCACAAGGAGGGCGATCACCGGCCACGGCCCGGGCCCGTACTCGTAGGCCGGATGGAAAAGCTTTGCCGCCTCCGCCGCGATCCATTCCGCGTCCAGGGCGAGGTAGTCGGTGTAGACCTCCACCACCAGGGGGGACCAGCTGCGCACGCGCAAGCCGCGGAAATGCCCGCGCAGCGCGTTCACCATGGGAACAGCGCTTTCATCGTACAGGGGGCTTCGCGAATCGGCCCGGTCGAACACCAGCGCCAGCCGCAACAAGAAATCACCAGGACTCAGCCGACTCCCGTCGTGCCAGGTCTTCTCCCAAAGGTCCGGGCGGTAATGCAGCGTCACGCAGGCGTGGGCCCTCAGCCCGTGGGGGAAGAGCTCGCCCACGGTTTGGAACCGCTCCTCCCCAGAGTCCCAGGCGAGCCAGGCCTCCTCGGGGACCCGGATGTCCTCGGCGAAGCGCAGAGAAAGCCAGGGCGCGGTGGCTTGGACCGGCCGGCCCTGTTTCACCGCGACCTCTGCTCTCTCCACGTCCAGAGGGATGTACAGGCCGGAATAGGGGTCGGGGAGGAAAGCGGGATCCAGGGTGGCGCGGATCACGGTCTGGTCGTAAGCGGTGAAGGAGCCGGCGACCGGGTTGAGGGGAGCGGCCAAAAGGGTGGGCAGGGCTAGGCGCACCGTGTCCTTTTCGGAGCGGAGGGTGCGGGCCCAAACGCCGGTGCTGAGCCCGGCCGCGAGGTCGGCCGCCAGCTCCACATCCCGGCTATGGGGATAACAGGTGAGCCGCACGGCCAACCAAACTTGGGAGGAGTCGCGCATGGCCTCGTACAAGGCTTCTACCATGAGGGCCGCCCGCTCCTCCCAGGTTGCGTAGGCACGCTGCGCCAAAAGCTGCGCCAGCTCCGCCAATCTCGGTGAGGGCCGAAGATACTGCCATGGCGGGTAAGGGAAGAGTGGGGTGTAGTTCAGGGCGAAGGTGCTGGCCTCATCCCTCTCGATGACGCTCACCACAAGGCTATTGGTGTAGACATGCCAGAGCCCTTCCGCCGGGTCGGCGGAGAGGATCCGCAGGGCCTCCGCATAGCCGGCGTAGATGCGCACCACCGAAAACCCCGCCTCCTCCAGGACAGCGGCCACGTAGTCTCCCAGGGGACGGCGGGCGTCGGTGCGGATGAGCACGCGGATCTCCACGGGCTGGCCCTGGTGATGCCATTTTCCCTCGCGGAGCTCGCAGCCCAGTTCGGCCAAGGTTTGGGCCAGGGCAGCTTTTGCCCGCGCGGGGTTCCAGGCATAGCGGTACTCCAAAGGCCGTGTGTGTTCCGCAAGCCTTGCGTAATCCAAAAACACGGGGCGCAGGGGGAGACACTGGGGGAGGCCAGCTCCGGCCAGGATCTCCTGCACCACGTGCTCTCGGTCGATGAGCCAGTTGAGGGCTTCCCGGGCGGCCGGCAAGGCGAACGGGTTCAGTCGTCCATCGCGCAAAACCGGTCCCACCGGGTTCAGGCTTAAGAACCAAACGGCCGTATACGCGGGAAGGCAGGGGAGCTCAGCTCGGATCAGGCGGAGGAGCGCGGGGTCGGTGACGCCGGCGCCATAGAGGTCCAAGACACCGGTGCGGATCATGTCCACCGCCTTGGCGGCGGAGGGCTCCTCCACCACCACGATCGTCCCCACGGCCAAGGCCGTGAGGGAAAAAGCAAATGCGCAAGACAAAAGAGCGACTTTCCGCATCGGCCTAGCTCCCCACATACACGTAGACCACGCGGTCCTTGGGGCCGTCGAACTCGTAGAAGTAGATGCGCTGGTCCTCGCCGAGGACCATCCGTCCGTCCACCACCACGCCCACCTCGGTGGGGGCGACCAGGGCGGCCTTGGTGTACTCCGGCGCGATGCGGTCGGGGTTCACCGCCTCCAGCATCTCCTCGAGCCTGGGGGCCTCCTCCTCCGTCAAGGTGCGGTGGATGCTCACCGCGGCTGCGTCGTGCGGCACATAGATGATCACGAAACCCTCACGCACCCCGGATTCCCGGATCACCCGCTGGACCTCCTCCGTGATGTCGAGCGCCTCCTCCGGCTGGGTGGTGCGAACCGGAATCTTGGCGACCATCGTTCCCTCCTTTGCCTTGGATCTTAGCGGCCCTCCTCTCCCCGAACCAGGTTGCGTGGGTTCCCTTGCCTGCTAAAATGGAACCTTTTGGAGGTAGCTCAGTTACGACCAGGGCCTTTCCGCGAAGCCCATCTGAGCTTCTTCGGTGAACAGCCATGAAAGTGCGCGCAGCTGTGTTTGTGGATGTGCAAAACGTTCAGGAGACGTTCGAGCGCCAAGGGTACGAGGTGCGCTACGACGCCCTTAAGGACTACATTTTGACTCAGTTCGGGTTGGATGAGCGCGAGGTGAAGTTCCTGGCGTTTGCGCCTTACCGGCGCGAGGACGAGCGCCGCATCCGCCTCATCGACGCCCTGTCCTTCATGGGCTTTCGGGTGATCACGAAGCCCGTGCGGGAGCATCCTGACGGCGGTCTCAAGGCCAACATGGACACGGAGCTGGTGTTGGAGGCGGTGAACCTCGCCACCCACGTGGAGGAGTTCATCCTGGTCACGGGCGACTCGGACTTCGTGCCCCTGGTGGACTACCTCAGCCGGCTGGGGAAACGGGTGACCCTGCTCGGGCCGGGGCGGGGCTCCACCTCCGTGGAGCTCATCCGGGCTTCCGACCACTTCCAGAACATCGACGAGATCCCGGGAGTGTTGGTGCCGCGCCACATGCCTGAGGGAGCGGGCGCCCTCGGCCGCTAGGCGAGCGCCACATCCAGGACGAGCATCACCACCGCGCCCGCGAGAAACCCCCACGTGGCCAGCCTCTCCCGACCTTGGCGGTGGGTCTCGGGGATGATCTCGTCAGAGATCACGTAGAGCATGGCTCCGGCGGCAAAGCCCATGGCGTAGGGCAAAAGCGGCCGGGCCATCTCCACCGCCAGTGCGCCCACAAGGGCCAGGGGGATCTCCACTAGCCCCGCACGGATGCCCACCACCCCGGCGTAGAACGTGCTTCCCATGCCTGCGGCTAGGGCGCTGGCCGCCACGGCCAGGCCCTCAGGGATGTTCTGAAGCCCAATGGCCAAGACCAGCTGCACGCCTTGGGCCAAATGGCCTGAGCCCATCCCTACCCCCACCGCCAGGCCTTCGGGCATGTTGTGGAGGGTGATGGCCAGGATGAACAGCCACACCGCGCGGATCCTCTCACCATGGATCCCCTCCCGGCCTCGCTCAAGGTGCAGGTGCGGAACAACGCGATCCGTGACGCTCAAGAACGCCGCGCCCAAGGCCAGCCCCACGGTCACGGGAAGAAGGCCGCCCTCGCGGATCCCCGGGAGGATGAGGCTGGTGAAGCTGGCGGTGAGCATCACCCCGGCGGCGAAGCCCAGCATGACGTTGAGGGCCCGGGCGGAGGGCCGCGGCCAGAGGAACACCAACAAAGCGCCCACCGTGTTGAGGAAGGTGATGGCCAGCCCTCCCAGGAGCCCCAAAAGCCACGGCGCAAGCCCCTCGGCCCACACCCACATCCTCGCTCCTTCGCCGGGGTCGCAGTTTACCCCAATGCGTCACGCGTGTGGGAAAAAACGTACAATTGGCTCGTGGGCCGGAAAGTTTTCCTGGGGCTCCTCCTGGGGATCGTTCTCCTGGGTCAGGGGGGTGAGGTTTGGCTTTTCCCGGTGGAGGGGGAGATCGGTCGGGGCACCGTGGCTTACCTTCAGCGAGGCCTGGCCGCCGCTGAGCGAGCCCAAGCCCTGGCGGTGGTCCTGGAGTTCTCCACCCCTGGCGGTTACCTCGATGCGGCTCAGGCCTGCCGGGACCTCATCTTGGCCGCCCGGGTGCCCACCATCGCCTACGTGAACCGCGAGGCCTTCTCCGCGGGCGCGCTTTTGGCCATCGCTTGCGCGAGGATTTATTTTGCTCCCGGCGGAGTCATGGGCGCGGCCACCCCGGTGTACTTCGACCCCCAGGGTCGCATGGAGGAAGCCCCAGAGAAGGTGATCTCCGCGGTGCGGGCCCTCTTTCGGGCCACGGCAGAAGCCAGGGGCCGCCATCCCCTCGTGGCCGAGGCCATGGTGGATCGAACCGTGGCCATCCCTGGCCTGGTGGAGACGGGAAAGCTCCTGACCCTCACGGCCAAGAGCGCCGCGGAATGGGGGTATTCCGAGGGCGAGGCGGAAAGCCTGGCTCAGGTCCTGGCCCTCGCGGGGTTGCCCAACGCGGTGGTGCGGGTCTTTGAATATCGCTGGACCGACCGTTTTGTGGATGTGTTGACTCACCCGTGGGTGGCGGCCCTCCTCATCGCGGTGGGTGCCCTGGGGCTCCTGGTGGAACTGTTCACCCCGGGCTTTGGCATCCCTGGGACCTTGGGCCTGGCGGCCCTGGCCCTCTTCTTTTGGTCCCATCATCTTGCGGGCCTGGCCGGCTGGGAGTCCCTCGTCTTCTTTCTGGCCGGGCTCATCGCCATCTTGTTGGAGATCTTCGTGTTCACGGCCACGGACTTCGGCATCGCCGGGATCATCGGGCTTTTTCTCTTGGGATTTGGGTTTTACACGGCGATGACCGGGCCCCTGACCCAGCCTGGGCAAGCCCTGAACGCCCTGGGTGCAGTGGCCTTGGCCTTGGTCGCGAGCCTTGTGGGATTTGCCCTCTTTCTCACCTGGATTCCCAAGTCCAGGCTTCGTTTGGGCGGGGTGGTCCTGAAGTCCGCCATCGAGGAGCGCGCGGTGGGCAAGCCCTCGCCCAGCCCCTATGTGGGCAAGAAAGGCAAAGCCCTCACCGACCTCCATCCCGTGGGGAAAGGGGAGTTCGAGGGGGAGCAGCTGGACGTGGTGGCCGAAGAGGGGTTCATTCCCAAGGGGAGTTCCGTGGAGATCGTGCGGGACGAGGGGTACCGCAAAGTGGTGCGGCGGGTGAAGGAGGGGTGACATGTGGATTCTGTGGATCGTGGTGGGCGTTTTGGCCTTCGTGGCCTTGAACATTTTCTTCTATTTCGTGCCCGTGGGCTTGTGGATTTCGGCCCTGGCCGCCGGTGTCCCCGTGGGGCCGCTCACCTTCATCGGCATGCGCCTGCGCAAGGTCAATCCGCACAAGGTCATCAATCCCCTGATCGCTGCCTGGAAGGCGGGGATCAAGCTTTCCATTTCAGATCTGGAGGCCCATTATCTGGCCGGAGGGAACGTGGAGCGGGTGGTGCGGGCCCTGATTTCCGCGGACAAGGCGGGTATCCCCCTCACCTTCAAGCGGGCGGCGGCCATCGATCTCGCGGGCCGGGATGTGTACGACGCCGTGGCCATGTCCGTGAACCCCCGGGTCATCCAGACGCCCAAGGTCTCGGCCGTGGCCAAGGACGGCATCGAGCTCATGGCCATCGCCCGCGTCACCGTGCGGGCCAACATCGACCGCCTGGTGGGCGGAGCGACCGAGGAGACCGTCATCGCCCGGGTGGGCGAAGGGATCGTTTCCGCCATCGGTTCGGCCAACTCCTACAAGGAAGTCCTGGAGAACCCCGATTCCATTTCCAAGCTCGTCCTGTCCAAGGGGCTCGATGCGGGCACGGCCTTTGAGATCCTCTCCATCGACATTGCTGACATCGACGTGGGCCGGAACATCGGGGCGGAGCTGCAGGCGGCGCAGGCCGAGGCGGATCTGAAGGTGGCGCGGGCCCAGGCCGAGGTGCGCCGGGCCCAGGCCGTGGCCCGCGAGCAGGAGATGAAAGCCCTGGTGTGGGAACGCCGCGCCGCCGTGGTGGAGGCGGAGGCCGAAATCCCCCGGGCCATCGCCGAGGCCTTCCGCAGGGGACAGCTTGGGATCATGGACTACTACCGGCTGCGCAATATCCAAGCCGATACCCAGATGCGGGAGCGCCTGGCCCGTGAGGAAACGAAGCCCCCGGAGGAACATCCGGGCGGGGAGGGCGCATGACCCCCACGGAGAAGCTTGAGGCCCTCCTGAAAGAGGATCCGCGGCTGGCGATCCTTTTGGCGGAGATCCTCGCTCCTCCTCCGGGTCTGGCCGCCGCGCCCCGGCCTTGGGAGACCTAGAGGCCGTCCGAGCAGTTCCGGGCGGTCTGGAGCTCCGCGTTCGGGTCCAGCCCGGTGCCTCGGGGACGGAGCGGGTCGGCCGGATGGGGGGGGCGCTCAAGATCCGCGGCGCTGCCCCAACGCGGGAGGGGAAAGCCCATGGGGCCCTGCCCGTGTTCTTGGCCCAACTGGTTCACGTCCCCAAGACGTTGGGCAGGGGCTGACCTCGCGCCTGAAGATCGTGCGCATCGCCGGCGCTCGTCTTGTGAATTGGGAAAGGCTTTGGCTCCCGCGCCCCTAACCCCCCGTTTCGCCCAAAAGCTCCAACAAGGCCTCCCACTCCTCCTTGGGGATCTTGTAGGTGTGCTCCGGGCCGGGGAACTTGCCTTCCTTCACCTCTCGCACGTACTCGGAGAAGGCCTGGTGCATGACGCTCGCCACATCTGCGTAGCGCTTGACGAACTTCGGGGTGAAGGCCTCAAAGAGGCCGAGGATGTCGTGCACGATGAGGAGCTGTCCGTGGCAGGCCGGGCCGGAGCCGATCCCCAGGATCGGGATTTTTGCGCGTTTAACGATGAGCTCGGCCACCCGGGCGGGGATGGCCTCGAGCAGGATGGCGAAGGCGCCGGCCTCCTCCAGGGTCTTGGCGTCCTCGATGAGCTGTTTGGCCGTTTGGGCGCTGCGGCCTTGCGCCTTGAGGCCGCCGATAAGGCTCGCCGCTTGGGGGGTGAGGCCGATGTGGCCCATCACGGGGATCCCAGCCCTGACGATGGCCTCCACCCGCTCGGCCATGCGCGCTCCGCCCTCCAGCTTCACCGCGTCCGCCCCGCCCTCGGCGATGAACCTCCCGGCGTTGCGGATGGCCACCTCGTTCGAGGGCTGATAGGACATGTAGGGCATGTCGCCCACCACGAATGCCCGGGTCACCGCGCGAGATACGGCGGCGGTGAGGGTGACCATGAAGTCCATGGTGGCGGGAAGGGTGGTCTTGTGGCCGAGCATGCACATGGCGGCGGAATCGCCCACGAGGATCATGTCCACGCCCGCGCGGTCCTCCAACAGGGCCGTGGGGTAGTCGTAGGCGGTGAGGAACGTGATCTTCTCCCCCCGGGCCACCATGTCCAAAAGATCCGGTATGGTCAGCTTCCTGCGCTCCTCCATCGAGCCTCCTTTCCTCGATGGTAGCCGGTTTGGTTGCACAAGGGCTGGCCTCCACTACACTTGAGATCCACCCAGCAAGGAGGTGGAGGCCATGGCCAACATGCCGAACTGGGACAAGGTTTTGACCCGCGAAGGGTATGAGCGGCTCAAGAGGGAGCTGGATTACCTCATCCGGGTGAAGCGGCCGGAGATCGCCGAGAAGATCCGCCGGGCCCGGGAATACGGTGACCTCTCGGAGAACGCCGAGTATCACGCGGCTAAGGAGGAGCAGGCCCTGGTGGAGGGCCGCATTGCAGAACTGGAGCGTCTTCTGCGCGGGGCCCGCATCATCGATTGAGGCGAAACACGGGTGGGTTCCTTCCTTCCCGTCCAACAAGAGGGGTGGCCGCCAAAAGCGCGGAATAAATGGCCTCTTCTGTGGCTTCCGCTGCGGCCCGATACAGCTCGCCCACCCATTTCGACCGCTCCGGGATGATCTCCGTCGTCACCTTTTCTACGCCGCGGGGGAAGCGTAGGGTGGTGGAAAAAGCCAGGAAGAAGTCGCCGCTTCCGGTGTCGGCGGGCGCGCCGGTGCGAGCAGCGCCCAAGGCCGCCCGCCGGCACAGCCGGCCCAGCTGCGCTGGCAAAAGCGGCGCATCGGTGGCCAAGACCACGATCAGGGAGCCATCCTGGGCAGAGCTCGGCTGAGCGTCCTTCTTTTGTGGAAGGCCGGGGAGCCCCCAGAAGCGAAAATCCTCAGGCCGGCCCATATTGGGGAGGGCGAGGACGCCCACGGTATAGGGTCCGACCCGGCGGGAGGCCGTGCCGATCCCCGATTTGTAGCCGAAGGCGATCATGCCCGTCCCTGCTCCCACAGAGCCCTCCTGGACTTCGTCGCTGGCCGTCTCCAAAGCGCGAAGGGCGTGCTCCTCCTTGATCGGTCGGAGCTCGATGGCGGAGAGGCGGCCGTCGTTGCACTCCAGGACCACGGGGTTGACCGAGCGGGCCTGGGGATGGCGCCGTAGCGTCCAGGTGAGCAACGCCTCCCCGCAGGCGAACACGGCGAGGGTGTTGGTGAGGAGGATCGGGGTCTCCAGTTCCCCCACGTCCTGGATCTGCCATAGCCCGAGGGCTTTTCCGTGGCCGTGGAGGACGAAGACCCCAGCTGAGCAGGGCTCCAGGTAGGGGTCGCCCGGCGGGACGATGGCCGTCACTCCCGTGCGGATCGTTCTTTCACCCTCGTCGGCGATGAGGGTGCAGTGGCCCACCCTCACCCCTGGGACGTCGGTGATGGCGCACCGGGGCCCGGCCGGGAGCCGGCCCAACGTCCCTCCAGCCTTGCGGAACGCGTTCATGTGTAGAGGCGAAACTCGTAGGGATGCGGTCGGGCCGCCACCTCCATGGCCTCCTTTCCCTTGTGCGAGAGCCAAAGCTCCAGGAGCTCCTCGGGAAACACTCCGCCCACCAGGAGAAAGTCGTGGTCGCGCCTGAGGGCGTCCAGGGCCTCCTCCAGAGAGCGGGGGAGGAGGGGAACGCGCCTTTTGCGGCCGGGCCCCCAGCCCCGGGCCACAGGATCGATGTTCTGCCGGATCCCATCGATTCCCGCCATGAGGCAGGCCGCCAGGGCCAGGTACGGGTTACAGGTGGGATCAGGCGGCCGATATTCGACCCGCACCTTCTCTGTGCGGAGGTAACCGGGGATGCGCACGGCGGCCGTGCGATCCGCCGGGCCGAAGAACAGTTCCACCGGCGCCTCAAACCCCGGTCTCAGCCGCCGGTAAGAATTGGTGGAGGGTGAGACGATGGCCGAAAGGGCTCGGCCATGGAGCAGCAGGCCACCGATGTAGGCCAGGCCAGCCTCTGAGAGCCCATCCTCCCCGCGGAACAGGTTCCCGGTCGGCCCGATCAGGCATTGGTGCAGGTGAAGGCCATTGCCGGGTTGATCATAGAGGGGTTTGGGCAGGAAGCAGGCCACCAGGCCCTCCTCGGCGGCCACGCGCGCCACGAGGTCTTTAGCGAGCACGGTCCAGTCCGCCGCGGCCTTGAGGCCACCCAGCCCTAGTTCGATCTCCATTTGTCCCAATCCGCCGGCCTCGTGATGGTGATAGCGCACAGGGATGCCCCAGCGGGTGAGGATTTCGGTGACCCGGTCGCGCACGGCCTTCCCTTGATCGGCCACGCCTGCGGCATGGTAGGAGGAGCGCGCTCCGGGAAGGACGTTGCCCCAGAGATCGACCTGGCCCTCCACGGGCAGGATCTCCACGCCCTGAGCGAGAGAGCCGTCGGCCACATGCACCTCATCGAAAAGGTAGAACTCGAGTTCCACGGAGAAGCGGGCCTCTTGGGCGATGCCGGCATCGCGCAGGAAGCGTTCGGCTGCGGCGGCCACGCTGCGCGGCGAAAGGGGGCTCGGGCCCTCACCTGGCCTTCCCAGATCGCACAGGATCAGCACCGCCGGAGGGTCAGCCAGGGGGTCCACATAAACCGCGTTCAGATCGGGAAGGAGGACCCAGTCGCTTTCTTCGACGTGGGCCAAGCCGTAATGGGCCCCGTCCACACCCACCCCTTCCCGCGCCATGTCCTCGCTGAAAGCCTCCGCCGGGACTGAAAGTCCCCGCAGCCTCCCGCCCAGGTCCACAGCCCGGAGCTCCACCTGCCGAATGCCCTCCTCCTGCAGAAGGGCCACCAGCTCGGCGAAGGTCATGGTGTTCTCCTTTCAGGGCTTGGGGATGGCCAAGTCCGCCGGTCCCCAGTCGGAGAGGACGAGGTGGGGATAGGTGGCGGAAACAAGTTCCCTGATGATTTCCGCATGCTTGACCTTCTCCCGGCCCCAGTCCGCCAGCATCTTTCCGGATACCCAGGGCTTGTACAGGGCGCCTGGTCCCACCACACAGGCCGGGCCCGGCTCGAGCTTGAAGTAGCAGGGCGCGCAGACCCGGGCCATCTCCGGCGTGTCGTACAGCCGATGGAAACCACCGAAGGAGTCAGTGAGCGTCACATGGAGATCCATGGGGATCTTCACGGCCTTTCGGATGGCCGCGAGTTCCGGAAGGTCCAGATCGGCCACGGGATTGAAGGTGTTGGCGCCCAGCATCTCCAGCACCTTGGCTCCGGCCGGGTTCCCATGCCCGGCAAAGATGGAGACCTTGAACACGGTTTCCTTAGGCAAATCTCCGTTTTCGCGCATTTGGGAAAGGAGCCAAAGGAGGCCCTCGTCCAGGACGAGGAACCCGCGGAAGCCCAGATCTACAGCGCGAAAGATATCGGTCACGACGTGGCGAATCTGGTCCGCTCCGCGGAAACGAAGCCCGGAGAGGGATCCCTCCGGGGTGAGGAGCTGTCGGCCCGTGTCCCAACCGGAGCGGGGCCCGGGGGTGAGGATCACCTCGACCTTGGCCTCAGCGGCGATCTGGGCGAAGTACTTGAGTTCGCTTCGGGTCAAAAGAGTGGCGCCCATCACCACGGAGATCACGCGATGCACAGGAACATTGCGTTTTTTGGCCTCATCGATCACGGCCTCCAGGACCTCCGGCCGCTCCACGCCGGAGATCTCCAGGCGATAGTGCGCGCCATCGGCAAAGCGCAAGGGGCTATCGGGAAGATCGAAGGCATCACGCCCAGGAACGCCGTACTTCTCGATGAGCGTTTGGACTTTCCTTTGGTCCATACCCGCCTCCTTTTCCCACCAGCATCAGGCTCATGGTACCACAAAGGTGGGTCAGGGAAGTACTTCCTAGCGGCGGGCCATGCGGCGGAAGAGGAAGGCGGCGGCCCCCACCCCTAAGATCACGTCCCCGATGCTGAACGCAGAGCTCAGGGGAATCCAGGCTGGGAAGTAGAGCCAATCACCCAGAGGATTGAGGCGCGTGTCTGTGCTCATCAAGACGACGTTTCCCACGCGGGCTTCTGCCTCCAGGGCTTGGGCCAGCGCGCCTTGGCCGGCCTGACGCAGCGCCTCCGCGGAGGCAGGCATGTAGCCCGCGTTAGCCGCAATGGCCAGAAAATTCAGGAACAGCCCCACCCCCATCACCAGAAGTTCCGGGTAGCGCCAATTCCAGGCCACAAATCCCAAAAGGAAAAGGTAGGAAACGATGTGCCAGTAAGGGGTACCCCAAGGGATCACGGGGCCGCGGTTTCCCAAGGGGAAGATAAGGAGTTGCAGAATGACCGGGGGTAGCAAAAGCCAAAGGCCGCGCAGGCGCAGATTTCCCAAATGGCTAATGCGGCCTCCCCGCAAGTAGCCCAAAACCAGGCCCAAGAGCACAGCCCAAAGAAGGGGCATTA
>CALKFO010000079.1 GCA_938084765.1 Candidatus Bipolaricaulota bacterium
CGCGGGAAGCGCCCACGGCTACGACACCCGGGACTACCTCAAGGTGAGCCCGAAGTTCGGGACCGAAGAAGAATTGAAGCAACTGGTGGAGGAAGCGGCGGCCCGGGGCATGCGCGTGATCTTCGACCTCGTCCCCAACCACACCGGACTCGGATTCTGGGCGTTCAAGGACGTGGTGGAGAGGGGACCGGAGAGCCCCTATTGGGGTTGGTACTTCGTTCGGCATTGGCCGTTCCGCCCCGGGGATCCCAACGCGTATGAAAGCTGGTGGGGGCTGGGAAATCTCCCCAAGCTCAACACGGCTAATCCGGAGGTCAAAGAGTACCTATTCCAGGTGGCGCTACACTGGCTCCGTTTTGGTTTCAGCGGCATCCGGGTGGACGTGCCCAATGAACTCGTCAACGCCCATGAGTTTTTCCAAGAGCTACGGGCTCGGGTCAAAGCGGAATTCCCCGAGGCGTGGCTTGTCGGAGAGATCTGGCATCTGGAACCGGTGTGGGTAAGAGGCGACCAGTTCGACGCGCTCATGAACTACGCCCTGGGCCGAGGGGTGCTCCTTCCCTACGTGCAAGGCCGCATGGACGCGGAGCGCGCCTCCTTGGAGATCTCCCGGATCTTCGGCGCCTACGGAGAAAACGTGATGGCCATGATGATGAACATCGTGAGCTCGCACGATACATCCCGCCTCCTTACGGATCTCGGGGGCGGCCGCTGGGGCGAGCAACCATCTCCTCAGGCCATCCAACGCTTAAAGATGCTTTCCACCCTGCTTTTTGCTCTGCCGGGCTTGCCCATGATCTTCCAAGGCGATGAGCGCGGCATCCTAGGCGAAAAGGAATTCTTTGATGCCCAGCGCTACCCCATCCCATGGGATCAACTGGACGAGGAGATCTTCAGGCACTACCAGGGGTTGGCGGAAATGCGCCGGCGTATTCCTGCGCTCACCTCCAGCGCCATGCACATGTACACCGCCGAAGGCGGCATCCTGGCGTTCAGCCGCGGGCACGCGGATGAGGTGTTGGTGGTGGCCAACAACGCCAGCGCTTTGGGGAAGATCCCTCTTCCTCCGGGCTTGTGGAGGGTGGTGGGCACCCCGCGCGTGGTGACCAAGGAGCTTTGGGTGCCACCCCTCACGGCGCTGGTTCTGGAGCGGCTGAGCCGATGAGGCCCGGCGCCCAGGGGGCGGCAAGCTGCCCCAAAGATCCCTTGGTCGGGCACGTTCCCGGTCTTCACACCGCTTTTGGCGTCAATATAATGGTGGTGGTTGAGCATCCGCCCAAGATCAGGAAGCAAAGGAGGGGATGATGCATAAAGCGGTGCTCGTGGTGTTGGCGGCGGTCTCGTTCCTTGCGCTCGCCAAAGGGCCGGTCAACCTCGCCCTCGTCTGGCACATGCACCAGCCACTTTATTGGAACCGCCTCACCGGGGAGTACGAGCTCCCCTGGGTGCGGGTGCACGCCGTGCAGGAATACGTGGACTCCCCGCGAATTCAACTGGAGTTCCCGGGGATCAAGGTGACCTACAACCTCCAGCCCAGTCTTCTTTGGCAGCTTTTGGACTACGCGGAGATCACGGAGGAGGAGCGGGCCAAGGGCGGCCTATACGAGCTCATCGGCGCAGTGGACAACCACCTTCTTTGGACGTGGACCCTTCTCCACGAGCCGGGGAAGCTCACCCCGGAGATCCGCGCGGCCATGCAGGAGCAGTTCTTCTGGATCAACCCGTACATGTTGCGGCCGGGCGGAAAGTACTACGACCCCTACTATGCCCAGCTCAACATCCTCAAAGGGCAGCGGGCCTTGACGGACCAGGAGCTCCTGGATGCGGCCGGTCTCTTTCTTCTTTGGCAGATCTCCCCTGAGCTCCATGGCGAGCTGGGCCTTCTGGATCTGCGGGGCAAACGAAATTGGACCAAGGATGACATCGTGCGGGTGGTTCGGGCCCAGCATCGGGTGATCACGCAGGTGGTGGATTACTACCGCCGAGCGCAAGCCGCCGGGGCAGAGCTCATCACCAGCCCCTTCTACCACCCGATCCTCCCCATTTTGGCTGAGTATGGCTGGGATGAGGACGTGCTGGGGCAGCTCGCTTTGGCTCAGGAGCAGCATGCTCGGCTTTTTGGCGCGCCTGCGGTAGGGGTTTGGCCGCCGGAGCAAGCCGTGTCCGAGAAGGCGGTGGCCCTTTTGGCCCGGGCCGGGTTCCGGTGGACGGTGGCCGACGAGTGGAGCCTGGGCGCCGCGTTGGGCCGCGGGCCCTCCCCGGCCGAGCTCACCCAACCCTGGAAGCTCGGAAACATCGCCATCTTCTTCCGCGACCATAACATCTCCGACAAGATCTCCTTCTCCTACGGGAACAAGCCCACGGCCGAGGCCGTGGCGGACTTCATGAACGAGGTCCGCAGATATTGGGCGATGCTGCCCAACCCCGAGGATCACGTGCTCGTGGTGGCCTTGGACGGGGAGAACTGGATGTTCATGGCCGGTTACCCCGACAACGGGCGGGAGTTCCTACGCGCCCTGTATCGGGCCCTGCTCCAGGCGGACTGGGTGCGCACCGTTACCCCCGCGGAATTCCTCGCTCAGAAAGGGGTGAAAGCCGCGCTCCCTCGACTTCCCACGGGCTCGTGGGCAGGGGATCTCTCCACCTGGCAGGGCGAACCGGAGGAGGACGAAGCGTGGGCCCGGCTGGCCGAGGCTCGCACGGCCGTGTTTGCGCGGGATCCCAACCCCCGGGCCCTGCGCGCCCTCTACGCCGCCCAGGGCTCCGACTGGTTCTGGTGGTACGGCGATGACCAGGACTCCGGCACCGATGACCTGTTCGACTGGCTGTTCAAAGCTCACCTCGTGGGCGCGTACCGTGCCGCGAGCTACGCGGAGGCGGAGATCCCTGCTGCCCTCTTCCTGCGCCTGCGCATCCCGTTCCGGGCCAACCTGGGCGAGGTGAAGCCCGTCCTGGATGGGCGCATCACGGAGCCCGCGGAATGGGCGGAGGCCGCGGTGTATGCGGGCAAAGGAGAAATCCGCACCTTCGCGTTGGCCTACGGCGAGAGCTATCTCTATGCGCGGGTGGACCTGGCCCGGCCGGCACGGGAGCTCATCGGCTCCGACCTCCGCCTCGTCCTCTACGCCAGCGGTAAACCCGGCGAGAAGGTGAACATCCTCACCCGCCACAGCGGAATCCAGCTGGGGTTTGCGTTCGCCTCCGCGGTGGAGCTGGAGTTGGCCAAGGTCCGGGCCGACGGCGCGGGATACGTTTTCCGCTATGGTGCAGACGGAAAAGGCG
>CALKFO010000080.1 GCA_938084765.1 Candidatus Bipolaricaulota bacterium
TTGGACCACATGTTCAAGGAGGAGGCTGAAGAGGCCATGCGGCGCATCCGCGCGGTGCTCCGGCCCGGTGGCCTCCTCCTTTTGGCCATGGACGGCCCTCCGGACGCTGAGGATCAGGCCTGGCCGCACGAGGTCTTCCCCGACGGGACATGGCGCTTCCTGGGCGGCCGGAAGGATCGCCTGCTTTGGCGGTTCTGGCCGGACCAGGAAATCGAGGAGCTCCTGGCGGGCTTTCGGATCGAGGAGCGGGAGGTGCGTCCCAATGGACGCCGCCGTTTTTGGGCCCGTAAGCTAGGCCCGTAGGGCCCGCGCCAAGAGGCGCACCCGCTCGGGGTCCACAGGGTTCTCCACGATCCCATCACGTTTGAACCAGGTGCCCACGATGAACCCGTCGGCGGCCTTGTATTGGCCGACGTTTTCGGGCGTGATCCCGCTTCCCACCAGCACAGGGAGGCCGCTTGCGCCCTTGGCTTCCTCCACGTCCGCGGGGGCCGGCGGCGCACCCGTGGCCCGCCCCGTGACGATGAGGGCGTCCGCGCCGTTTCGAGCAGCATCCCGCGCGGCATCGTAAAGCTCCCCGAAATGAAAGGCGTGCTTCACGTGCACATCGGCAAACACGGCGACTTTCGCGCCCAACGAGCGCCGTAGGAGCAGGACTTCTCGGGCGCAGCCCTCGATGATCCCCTGATCGGTGAAGGCCACGCCGGAGAACACGTTGACCCGGATGAAGGAGGCGCCGGCGGCGTGGGCGATGCTCAGGGCCGCCACGCCATCGGAGCGCAGGACGTTGATGCCAATGGGAATTTTGGCGCGACGCACAAGCTCACGGGCGATCACGGCCATGTGGGCCACGGTCGCTTTTCCGGCAAATTTGGAAAAGGGACGGTCCCCGAAGTTCTCCACGATCGCCGCATCCGCGCCACCTTCCTCCAGGGCAGAAAGGTCCTGTAGCGCTCCCTCCACGAGGGCTTCCCAAGGGGCGCCGGTGTGCCGCGGCGAGCCAGGAAGCGGAGGAAGATGGATCACCCCGATGAGCGGCCTTTTCCCGGAAAACAAGGCGCGCCACATACCCGCCATTCTACAAGCCCAGCTTGACCAAGATCCCGGCGAGCTCTTCCTGCACCTCGCCAGGCAAAGAGGAAACCAAGCGAGCGAGGGCCTGCAGGCTGAAGGGGGTGCCGGAGGCGGCCAAGGCGCCCAGCGCGTTCCCCAGCCCGGCCTGGGCGAGAAGATCCCCGCCCAGGAGGCTTGCGGCGATGACGCCGGCGTTGAAGGCGTCGCCCGCGCCCACAGGATCTTGAACTTCCACGGGCACGGCGGGAATCCGGGCCTCCCTTTCGCCCTCCCAGGCCCAAGAGCCTTCTGGTCCAAGCTTAAGGAATCCCCGCCGACCGAATTCCCTGAGTTGAGGGAGTTCCGCCGGGGAGAGTCCGCCCACGAGGGCCAGGGCCTCCTCCCGGTTGGGCAGGAACACGTCCACTTTCCCCAGGGCCCGCAATCCGCTTCCGTGGCCGTGCACGGCCACCATGCCCGGGTCGAGGCTCACGGGAAGGCCCGACTCCCGAGCGCGAAGGAGGGCTTCGACCGCCGTCTGCCGGGAAGAAGGTTCAAGAAGGGCGTAACCGGAAAGGTGCAGCCACTCCGCGCCCTCCAGCCAGTCCTCGGGAAGGGGCAGGGCAAGGCGGGCGTTGGCCCCGCGCCAGGTGATAAGGGTTCTTTCCCCGCTTGTGTCCACGAGGGCCAGGCAGAGGCCGGTGTTCCCTGGCCGGCGCTGGACGAAATGGGGAGAGACCCCGTCTTGGGCGAGTTCCCGCAGGGCCAGCTCGCCCAAGGCGTCCTGGCCCACAGCCGCCAGAAGACGAACCTCGAAGCCCAGGCGAGCAAGCCAGCGGGCGGTGTTGGCCGCGGAGCCGCCCAGCCGAAACGAACCCTGTTGAGCCAGGACCTCCTGGCCCCGGGCCGGAAGCTCCTCCACCCCCAGCACCAAGTCCCAGTTCAAATCCCCGAGGATCGCCACAGGGATGGGCATCGGTCCCCCACCTTATCGTGCCGTTGATCCCACGTACTCCAACACCAGAACAGCACCGAGTTCGGGCGCGAACTGGAACCCATGCCGGGTGAGAAAGGTGAAGATCCAGGGCGCGGCCACCATGGCCGCCAAAATCTTCTGTCCGCGTGAGGCTGCCCAAGCGTGGGCCCCAGAAAGAAGCTCCGGCAAAACCCCTTCATCCCCGTCCACAAAAACAAGGGCGGCGATCTCCCTGGGCGTATACGGATCCGGAGCCAAAAGGAGGAGCCCCTGAGGCGGGCTCCCCAGGGCGAGAAGCGCGCCGTTTTCCCGAAGCTCGCGAAGTACCGCCTGGGTGAGGGGGCGAAAGCGCCAGCCAATGCCCGCCAATCCCTTCGCCTCCGCCAAGGCCGGGGAAGCCCTGAGAAACGCCCAGGCCTCCTCGAGGGATGGTGGGCGGAGGGAGGAGGGACAAGCCCGGTTTTCCACGTCTGCTTCCAGGTAGAAAAAGCGGGCCACCTCCTGGAACCCGAGCTCGCGGGCGATGTGCAAGCTCGCCGCGTTTGCCTCCACGGTGGCCAGGCGGATCGTGCGAGGCTTTCGCGCCAACGCCTGTTCCAGCTGGGCGTGGGCTAGGGCCTTGGCGACCCCTTTTCCCTGGTGGTCAGGGTGCACGCGCAGCCCCTCCAGCCAAAGCTCGCCAGGGGAGAGCTCCGTGGTTTTGGCAAACCCCACCACCTCGGCCGCCAGCTCCGCCACCAGGAGCCCACCTTCAGAAAGCCAGGCGTCGAGCACCCCCGGCACATAGTCCTCGCCTTCCCAGATCCTTTGGGAGATGGCCAGGATGCCCTCGCGGTCCTCGGGCCTGGCCGGTCGCACCCTGATCCCGTCCATGGGGCCTGACCAGTTTAGCCTTGTCGCACGCCCCAAGGAAGCCCTATCCTTTGGGCATGTCGGCCAAGGTGCTTCCGCGTTGGGATTGGAATGAGGTTTTTCCGGGCCTGGAGACGCCAGAGTTCGAGAACGCCTGGCAGGATCTGGAAAAGAAGCTCGCCAAAGTGCAAGAACTGTGCGAGCGCCACAAGATCGGAAACCGCGCCCCCACTCCCGAGGATCGAGTGGCCTTCTCCGAGATCCTTGAGAGCGTAAACGAGTTCCTGCGGGCGTACACACCGGTGCGGGCCTTCCTCCAAGGGCTGGTGGACACGGAGAGCACGAACGCTAAAGCCCAAGCCAAGCTTTCGGAGTTGCACAACCTCTACCTGGGTTTTGAGCGGCTGCGGCCGCGGTTCGTGGCCTGGCTGGCCAGGCTGGACCCCGAGGAAGTGGCCGCAGGGCCCTACCGCCTCCTCTTGGAGGAAGCCCGGATCCACGCCCAGCACATGATGAGCGAGCCCGAGGAGATTTTGGCTGCGGAGCTGCGCCTTTCCGGCAGCACCGCCTGGGCCAAGCTCCATGGCAACGTCACCAGCCTCATCACGGCCGAGGTGGGCGGGAAAAAGCTCCCCATCACGGCGGTGCGCAACCTCGCCTACAGCCCCGAGGAACGTGTCCGCAAAGAAGCCTACGAAGCGGAGCTGGCCGCATGGAAAGCCCATGAGGTGCCCTTGGCGGCGGCCCTGAACGGGGTGAAGGGCGAGGCCAGCGTCCTCAACCGCAAACGCGGCTGGAAGGACGATCTTGAGCCCGCCCTTTTCCGGAACCGCATCACCCGCGAGATCCTCTCCGCCATGCAGGGGGTGGTGGAGGACAGTTTCCCCCTCTGGCGCCGATATTTCGCGGCCAAGGCCCATGCCCTGGGCAAGGAAAAACTCGATTGGTGGGATCTTTTGGCGCCGGTTGGGCAAAGCCCGCGGAAATGGACCTGGGAGGAGGCGCAGAGCTTCATCGTGGAGAACCTGGCCAAGTTTTCGTCCGCGGACGCGGAACTGGCGCGCACCGCGTTTGGGAAGAACTGGATCGACGCCGAGCCCAGGGTAGGCAAACGGGGCGGTGCCTACTGCACCCACGTGGGCGAGGGAAAAAGTCGCATCCTCACCAACTACGAGGAAAGCTTCGACTCCGTGTGCACCTTGGCCCACGAGCTGGGACACGCCTACCACAACTGGTGTCTGCGGAATGTGCCGCCCCTCTTGCGGCAATACCCCATGACCCTGGCGGAGACCGCGAGCATCATGAACGAAACCGTGGTGGTGGAGGCCGCTTTGCGTGCCCTTCCCGAGAACGAGAAGCTCCCCGTCCTCGAGACCTACCTGCAGGGCGCGGCGCAGGTGGTCGTGGACATCCACTCCCGTTTCCTGTTCGAGTCCTGGGTGTTCGAGCGGCGGGCCAAACGGGAACTCACCCCCGATGAATTCTGCTCCCTCATGGTGGAAGCGCAAAAGGCCACGTACGGCGAGGCTTTGGCCACCTACCACCCCTACATGTGGGCGGTGAAGCCCCACTACTACGGGGCCGACTTCTACAACTTCCCCTACACGTTTGGCCTCCTTTTTGGCTTGGGGCTTTACGCGCGCTACCGGGAGGAAGGGGAGGGGTTCCTCGCGCGCTACGAGGAGCTGTTGGCCTCGGTGGGGATGTATCCGGTGGCTGAGCTGGCCAGGCGATTTGGATTCGATTTGACTTCCCGGCGGTTTTGGGAAGAAAGCATGGGCTATTTGGCGGAAAAAATCACGGAGTTTGAGGGTCT
>CALKFO010000081.1 GCA_938084765.1 Candidatus Bipolaricaulota bacterium
CCAACGGAGCGGATGAGCGATTTCTACAAAGGCGTCATCATTCCGCTCCAGAAGTCCGCGGACGAGTTGGAGGTGGAGATCCGGCTGCGGGCAAGGAAGGAGGACGGCCTCCCTGAGGACGTCCTGGAAAGCAAGGTGCGGGAAACCCTCCGGCAACTCCAGGCCCAGGTGACCGAGGAACACCTGGAGTAGCGAGCTTTAGAGGCGGCGGCCTAAGAAGCGCTCGATGCTCCGATTGATCTTGGTCCGCCGGGCCTCCCGGGAGGAAAGCGGCGGCACGAGCACCGTATAGAGCCGGGCAATCTTCCCGCCCAACACGTCAGTAAGGAGCTGGTCGCCGATCACGGCGGCCTCGTTCCTCCGAGCCTTTAGGAGGCGCAACGCCCGCCAAAATGCAAAGGGCAAGGGCTTTTTTGCCCGCTCGACGAGGGGAATCCCCAGTTCCGCCAGGGTCTGGCGCACCGGCGAATCCCGGGGAAGCCGGGCATTGGTGAGCACAGCGATGCGGAACCCCTGCGCCTGAAGACGGCGGAGGAGGCGCGCCGCGGATGCCGGGAACTCGCCCGTCCGCCAAAGGCACAGGGTGTTGTCCAAATCCAAAAGGAGCACGCGAATTCCTCGCTCCCCGAGGCCGCGGAAATCCACGCCCCGCAGGGAAGGGGCCTCGGCGTGCGGCCGCAACAACCTAAGGCTCGATTTGGACCTCACCGATGCGCACGAACTTCTTCGCCCGGTCCAGGACCTCCAGGGCCTCGGCCAGGCACCCCGGTGCCACGAAGATCTTGAACAACTTGCGACCCCCAACCTCCCGGTACTCGCGGCGCACGTTGGCCACCCCGTCGTACAGGCCGAAGATCCCGTCCACGAAGTGCAGGGCCTCCTCGTCCAGTTCCACCCAGAGGACGTGGGCCTCCTTGGGCGGGGTGAGTTTGCGCAGGGCCGCGAACCGGTCAGCCATGTTTCTCCTCCAGAAAGCGGTGCAGCGCTAGTTCAGGATCGCACCGGAATTGGCGGGCCCAGGCCACCGCTTCCACCAGCACCTCCGCCAACCACCGCTGGGGATCCTCGCCCGGGGCGGGCCCGGCAAGACGCTTCCCCAGGGGCACAGGCTGGCCTTGGGCCTCCAGGACCTCCACGAACTTGGCGGCCCGCAGAAGCCCAGGCTTCACGGAATCCTTCACCTTTTGCCCCTTGTTCTCCTCGCGCTTGATCTCCTCCCAATGGACCCGCACCTCTTCGGGGCTGTTGGCGTGGGCAGCGCCGAACACGTGGGGATGGCGGCGCACGAGTTTCTCCTTGAGGGCCAGGGCCACATCCGCGATGTCGAATTGCCCCTCCTCCGCGGCCATCTGGGCGTGAAGCAGGATCTGCAGCAGGAGATCGCCCAGCTCCTCCTGCATTGTGGCGGGATCGCCTTCGGCGATGGCCGCGGCCAGCTCATAGGCCTCCTCCAGAAGGTAGGGGATGAGGCTTTGGTGGGTTTGGGCGCGATCCCACGGACAGCCGTCAGGACCGCGCAGGCGGGCGACGACCTCCACCACGTCCTTCAGGGCCTGAGCCACCCGGTCGTTCATCGGGGCTGGGGCTTTTGCAGCTCCTCCAAAAGTTGCCTCACCTCTTCGGCGCGGAAATCCGGCGCCTGGTTCTGGAGGCGCTGAAGATCAGCCACGGCCTGGTCATATTGGCCCAGTTCCCTATAGAGCAAGGCCCTGGTCCACAGGGCCTCCAACCCGGTTGGGGTCAAAGGTTTGTTGGGGCCAACCCGCTGCTCCTCGCAGGCCACGATCTTCCCGTAGATTTCGATCTTCTTTTGGGGGGTAGGGGCCAGCGCCAAAGCCCGGTTGTAGTACTCCAGCGCGCGGTCGTACTGGGTCTTGGGAACGTAACAGTCGCCCAAGCCGATCAAAGCGTCGATGTTCCTGGGGTCCAGGCTGAGGATGGCCTCGTACTGGGCGATGGCACCGTCGTATTTGTACTGCTCGCGGAGGTACCCGGCGAGACGGAAGCGGGTGGCGATGTCGTTGGGGTTGATGGCCACGATTTGGCGCGCCGCTTTCTCCCGCGTCTCCACGTCCGCCGCGAACCGCAGGGCGTTCTGGTACTCCTCCAGCGCCTTTTCCCTTTGCCCTTGAGCGAAGAGCATGTCGGCATAGCCCAGTCTGGCTTTAGCATCATAGGGGGAGCGCTGGACGAGGTCTTGGAATTGACGCAGGGCCTCTTGGGTGCGGCCGGCGGCAGCCAAGGCCTGGGCGAGCTTCAGCTGCACCGCGGCCGTGGGGCTGCGCTGCCAGGCTCGGGTGTAGTAGTCCACCGCCCCCGCCGGGTTGCCTTCCGCCACCAGCAAGTCGCCCATGAGGGTGAGGGCTGAGGCGTTATCGGCCTGGGCCTTCAGGACCTCCTCCAGGATCGGGCGGGCCTCCGCGAATTTGCGGGTTTGGATATAGGCATCGGCCAGCTTCAGCCGTAGGGAAAGGCTTCCCGGCTGGAGCTCCAGGGCTTTCGCGTAGAACTCGGCGGCGCGGCCATAAAGCTGCATGGCCATGGCGTTGTCGCCCCGGCCCACCCAGGCCGCCACAAAGGAGGGATCGGCCTCCACCACCCGGCTGTACTCCGCCTCGGCCTGCACGTAGCGGCCGCCCTGCCGATAGAACTCGGCCAGCTGGAACCGCGCCTGCACGTTTTTCGGATCCAAAAGGAGGACCCGGTTATAGAAGGCCTCATCCGCCTCGCCGGTCTCCATGAACTTCAGGTATTGGGTCAAGGCCTGGGCTTTGAACTCAGCCTCCTGGGACTGGAGCCTCGCCAGTTCCTCCTCTTCCACGGGGGTGCGGTCCTCTTTTTTCCCCAAGTCCGTCCGCCGGGCCAGGACCTCGCTGTAGCGCTCCTCATAGAGACGACCCAGGTAGTAGGGCAGTCGGAGATCGAGGGCATAACCCGCCTCCTGGGCCTGGCGGAGCTTGGCTAGCGCGGCCTCTTTGTCCTTGGGGTAGAGCATGGACGCGAAAAGCAGGGGATCGCGCACCTCCAACCTCACCTGGGCGCGCTTTTCCTCATACCAGGCGTTCCAGCGTTTGTCCGTCTCCTGGCGCACGTAATCCTGGCGCACGCGGTCCTTGATCTCCGCCAAAGGCGGGACCACCGCGGGCCGGCGCTCCACAAGCTTCACGATGTGGTAACCCTTCTCGTCCTGCACCAAACGCACTTCGCCCACGCTCAGGTTCCAGACCACGTCGGTCACGCTGGCGGAGAAGGGCGACTCGTAGCGGGAAAAGAACTCGGTTTCCCCGCCTTTTTCCCGAGTGGCCTCGTCTTGAGAGAACTGGCGGGCCAGGGCGGCGAAATCCGCACCAGGGGCTTGGACTTTGGCCAAAAGCTCGTCGGCCAGTTTGGGATCAGTCACCAGGATGTGGCCGACTTTGATCTTCTCAGGCTCTGTCTGGTACAAAGCTTGGTTTTGTTCGAGGTACCTTTGGAGCTCCGCGTCGGTGGGCTCGAGGGCGCCCACCACCGTGGCCTTGAGCTTCTCCTCGAGGAGGCGGTACTCCTCGCTTTGGCGCAGAAGTTCCTTGTAGCGCTCGAGGGTGAGACCTTGGGCCTGAAGGTAAAGCTTGAGGGTGTCCTCACTTCCGCCGACCTGGGCCAAGGCCTGTTTGTAGCGCTCCTCCACGGCTTTATCCAGCTCGGCCTTGGGGACGCTCACGCGCAGGCGTCGCGCCTCGCTTTGGATGATGACCTGGCGAATGAGCACCTCGGCGGCCTGGCCCTGGAATTGGAAGACGCGGAAGGCACCATCGGTGCCGCGGAGCTGGGCATCGAAGTCCATGCCAAACAGCTGGTACAGTTGGCGGTAGTAGGCCAGGACGTTATCCAAGGCCTGCGCGAGTTGGGAGCGCTTGAACTCCTGCCCTTCCACGACGAGCACCACCTCTTCCGCGCTGCCTTTGGGCGGAGGAGAGAAGCGCTGAAACGTGAACAGACCTATCCCCCCGGCTGCAAAACCCAGAACCACCAACCAAATGACCACGCGTTGCCAGCGTCTCATGACTTCGGCTCTTCCTTTCTAGTCTCGCGCAGAAGGAGCTTCAGGGCCGCCCAGATGCCCCCGGCCAAGCCCACGAAAAGCCCCGCGACCCTCCCGGCGC
>CALKFO010000082.1 GCA_938084765.1 Candidatus Bipolaricaulota bacterium
ATGCCCTATAAGCCTTGGCGCCCCCCATCCTTAAGTGAAGGTTTATCGGTGGGGGCAGACCCCCCCGAAGATCGGGACCCCCCGTCTGCTAATCCTGCTAATCCTGCTAAAGTGCCTTCCTCATCGCAAACTCGCTTGCTAAACTCCGACCCCCCGTCTGCTAATCCTGCTAATCGGCCTCCCCATCGCAAATCTGGCGCTTCCGACCCCCAAGCCCACTTGCTAAACCCCCGCCGTTTAGCAAGCGGGGGGCCGAGTTTAGCGGCCCCACCCGAGGAAGAGAAGGGCGGGTTTTCCCGTCCTGGACAGCGATTAGCAGGATTAGCAGAGACCCCCGAGGAGTTTAGCAACGAAAAAGCCGATAACGAAGGGACTTTAGCAGGTTTAGCAGGATTAGCAGACCCCGACCCCCAAAACACTGGGGGGGATTGTAGTGTGAAAGTCTTCTCCACTAAGGCCCCTACTACTTCCGCGGGGCCTACCCGGGATGACTTGGTAGCCCTCTACCGCGAGGCGTGGGAACTGGTGGAGGCCTTGCGAAAGGTGGACTGGGAACTGGCGGGAGAGTACGGGAAGCGCTTAAACCGGTCCCCTTTGGCGACGGTGCCGGCCATCCTCCGAAGCCTCCGGAGGGCCTTGCAAGCGCGAGGGGTGAGGGTGGAGTAGGAAAACCTTTGGCACCGTAACCCGGCCATAGCCCTAGGGTGAACATATAGGAGTGAACAAGACCCCGGGTAAATCCCCCGGGGTCCTGGCTTGCCTTGGGCGTTGACGCTTGGCAACGCCAAGGGGGTAGACCTGATGACCTAGGCCCTTGGCGGAGGCCCCTTATCGGGCCTTCTAATGCCGGTGCTTTTCCAAAGAACGCGGAGGCCCTCGTGAGCCTCCGGATGGCCTCCGGGCTACTCTCTCCCCTTTGGCGTGAAGGAGGGTTAACCCTCTCTAGCTTCGCGAAAGTTTTGTTTCGCGAACTTGCACCCCCTAGCGTCTTGGTGGATTAAGCACGCGTGATATACTAGCGCCATGCCCAACCCGAACCCCAAGATACCGCCGCTAGCGGTGAGGCTGGAGGCCCTAGGGGTAGAGCCTTTAGGGCCGGAGGAGGTGAGCGCGTCCTTGCGCTTCAGGACCCATGTAGCCGTCTATGAGCTGGTCCGCCACCTGACCCCCAAGGAACGCGGGGATGCCTTGACCATCGGCCTTAGGGCCTTGGGCCTCTTACGGGAGGAGGCGAAGGATGAGGAAGCGCAAGCGGGGGAATAGCGAGGGCACCATCTTCTTCCACAAGGCCAAAGGGCTTTGGTGCGGGCAAGTGAGCGTAGGCCGGGGGGCGGACGGGAAGCTGAAGCGCTACACGATATACGGCAAGACCCGCCAGGAGGTGGCCACCAAGCTGGCCGAACTTTCCCTTAAGGCCGCTAAGGGGCTCCTCCCCACCCCCGAGGCCATCACCTTTGCGGAGTGGGCCAACCTTTGGCTTGAGCGCAAGGCCAAGGAGGCGCGCCCCAAGACCGCCCACGCCTACCGCTACGATCTAGCCCCGCTAATCCGGGAGATTGGCCACCTCCGCCTCCAAGCCATCCGCCCCCACCACCTCCGGGCCGCCTTTGACCGCCTTCGGGATGGGGGGCTTTCCCGTAGAGGCTTGCGGGAGGCCCTCATGCTGGCTCGGGCCATATTCCGCGAGGCCCTAAAGGTGGACCTCATCATGCGCAATCCCGCGGAGGCCGTGGAGGTGTCCCTTCCCAAAGCCTCCCCGGTGGGGAAGGTCCTCCTCCCGGAGCAGGTCCCCGCCTTCCTGGAGGCCGCCAAGGAGGAACGGCTTTACCCCGCCCTTTTCCTCATCCTCACCACCGGCTTGCGAAGGGGGGAGGTGTGCGGCCTCAAGTGGGAGGATGTAGACCTTGAGGGGTGGAGGCTCACCGTGCGCAACAACCGCACCACCCTTAGCGGGAAGGTGCTGGAGACCTTGCCCAAGACCACGCGGGGCTTCCGCACCATTCACCTCTCCCCGGATGCCGTGGAGGTGCTGAGGGCGTGGAAGCGGGTGCAAGAGGAGGAACGCGAAAAGGCTCAAGACGCGTGGGAAGACACCGGCTATGTCTTCACCAACCCCTTGGGCCTCCCCATTCACCCCGATAACCTCAATCATGCCCTTCGGCGGGTATGCGATAGGGCGGGCCTCCCCCGGCTTCGCGTGCACGACCTCCGCCACACCCATGCGACCCTCCTCCTCCGCAAAGGGGTGCCGGTGGAGGTGGTGAGCGAGAAACTGGGCCACGCCACCCCCGCTTTCACCCTGACGCAATACCGCCATATCCTCCCCGAGGAGCGGCGGGAATATGCCCTTTCCCTGGCGGATCTCACGGGCACTAACCGCGCCAAAGCCTAGGGGGTTAGCGTGGGTTGCAGTACGGTTGCAGTACCAAAAGCTTCCCCGCCCCCTTGCGGGGGCGGGGTTTTGCGGCTCCTGATGCTGGCTCCGCGGGCAGGACTCGAACCTGCGACCAACCGGTTAACAGCCGGCCGCTCTACCAGCTGAGCTACCGCGGACCGACCGCACTAGGCACTATAGCAGGAGGCCCGGGGAAGCGTCAAGAAGAAGACCCCGGGAACCTCCCGGGGTCTGGCCCAGGCCTGGCCTAAAGCTTCTTTAGGGCCTGGGTGAGCTGGGTGAGCACGTGTTGCGCATCCCCGTAGAGCATCCGGGTGTTGTCGGCGTAGAAGAGCTCGTTCTCCACCCCAGCAAAGCCCTTGCCCTGGCCCCGCTTGATGACGATCACGTTCTTGGCCTTGTCCACGTCCAGGATGGGCATGCCGTAAAGGGGGCTTCCCGGGCGGCGGGCGGCGGGGTTCACCACGTCGTTGGCCCCGATCACCACCGCCACGTCCACGGTGGGGAACTCGGGGTTGATCTCCTCGAGGTCCTTCAGCTTGTCGTAATCCACCCCGGCCTCGGCCAAAAGCACGTTCATGTGCCCGGGCATCCGCCCCGCCACCGGGTGGATGGCGAACTTCACCTCCACCCCTTTGCTCTCCAAGAGGTCCGCCAGCTCCTTTACCTTGTGCTGGGCCTGGGAGAGGGCCATGCCGTAACCGGGCACAAAGACCACCTTGGCCGCGTAGGCCAGCATCACCGCGGCGTCCTCCACGTCAATGGGCTTGAGGCTCCCCTTGACCTCCCCCGCCTCCTGCTCCACGCCAAACCCGCCCATGAGTACGCTCATGACGGAGCGGTTCATGGCCCGGGCCATCAGCACGGTGAGAAGGGTACCCGCCGCCCCCACCAGGGTGCCCGCCACCATCAAGGCCGGGTTGCCCACGGCAAAACCCTCAAAGCCCACGGCCATACCGGTAAAGGCGTTGTAGAAGGAGATGGCCACGGGCATGTCCCCGCCGCCGATGGGCAGGGTCATGAGAATGCCGAAAAGCAAGGCCAGGAGGAAGAAGAGCACGATGCTGAGGGTGGGATCGTTCCAGAGCAGGGAGAAGCCCAAGAGAACCGTGATGAGAAGGACCAGGGCGTTCACCACCTTCTGCCCGGGGAAAACGATGGGCCGGGTCTTCATGATTCCCTGAAGCTTGGCAAAGGCGATGAGGCTTCCCGTGAAGGCCACGCTCCCGATGAGGCCGCCCAGGATGGCCAAGGCCATGAGGCCCGGGTTCTCAAAGGCCCCCTTCAGGAGCTCCACCGCGGCGATGGTGGCCGCCGCACCCCCACCCATGCCGTTGTAGATGGCCACCATCTGGGGCATGTCGGTCATGGCCACCTTGACCGCCGCCCACCAAGCCACCACCGAGCCCACCAAGAGGGCGATGATCATGAGGCCAAAGTTGTGCATCCCCGGCCAGAAGAAGGTGGCCACCACCGCCAAGGCCATGCCCCACCCCGCCCACACGATGCCGCTTTTGGCGGTGGTGGGGTGGGCCATGCGCTTTAAGCCCACGATGAAGAGGATGGCCACCACAAAGTAGGCTGCTTGGATGAGATCCATTACTGACCACCCCCCTTGCCCGGCTTTTTCTCAAACATCTCCAGCATGCGCACCGTCACCGCATACCCCCCGGCGGCGTTGGCCGCCCCCAGGATCACCCCCAGGAAGCCAATGAGCTTTTCCAGGCCAGTTTCCGCATGCCCCAAGACCACCATGGCCCCCACCACCACCACCCCGTGGATGAAGTTGGACCCCGACATCAAGGGGGTGTGGAGGATCACCGGCACCCGGGTGATGAGCTCGTAACCCAAGAAGGCCGTGAGCACAAAAATGTAAAGGGCAGACCAGAAGCCAAACTCCATCACGCACCTCCCACGAGGGCCTTGGTGGGCCCGTGCAGGATCTCGCCTTCCTTCATGAGAAGCGCCCCTTGGATGATCTCGTCCTCCCACTTAGGGGCGAACTCGCCCTTTTCTATAAGCAGGCCCGAAAGATTGAGAAGGTTCTTGGCGTACATCTCCGAGGCATGTACGGAAAGCTCGCTGGGGAGGTTCAAGGGGCCATAGATCCTAACCCCCCTCACCTCCACCACCTCTCCGGGCTTGGTGAGGACGCAGTTACCCCCGCTTTCCGCGGCCAGATCCACCACCACCGTGCCCGGCTTTAAGCGCTCCACCATGTCCTCGGTGAGGAGGATGGGGGCCCGGCGGCCCGGGACCTGGGCGGTGGTGATGATGGCGTCCATCCCCGCCACGTGTTCCCGTAAGGCTTCGTGTTGGATGCGCTTTTCCTCCTCGGTGAGTTCGCGAGCGTAACCCCCCTCCCCTTCGGCACTGATGGGCAGCTCAATGGGCTTGGCCCCCAAGGAAAGGGCCTGCTCCACCGCCGCCTTGCGCACGTCGTAGGCGAACACCTGGGCCCCCAGGCGCTTGGCGGTGGCGATGGCCATGAGCCCCGCCACCCCCACCCCCATGACCATCACCTTGGCGGGGCGGATGGTACCCGCCGCGGTGGTGAGCATGGGGAAGAAGCGGGGGGAAAGCCTGGCGGCATGGATGGCCGCCAGATACCCCGCCACCGTGGCCTGGCTGGAAAGAGCGTCCATGCTCTGGGCCCGGGTGATGCGGGGGATGAGCTCCATGGCGATCACCGTGGCCTTTTTGGCGGCCAAAGCCTTCACCAGGTCCAGATTTTTATGGGCCTGAACAAAACCCACCACAATGGCCCCAGGCTCCAAGGCGGCGATCAGATCCTCCGGTGGCGGCTGGACGGTGAAGAGGAGGTTGGCGCCCTTTAGGAGCTCTCCTCGCTCCACCACCTCCGCCCCTGCCTCCTGGTAAGCGGCGTCAAGATGATAGGCGCCTTCCCCAGCACCCTTTTCCACCCGTACCCTGGCCCCTCCCTTCACCAGGCGGGCCACCACCTCGGGCACCAGGGCCACCCTTCTTTCCCCTGGGGCCCTTTCCTTGGGAACCGCTACCGTCACCATAGGACCTCCTCCGCGCCAGTATACCAACGGCATCCATGGGCATCTGTCCTGAGCCTCGAGGCTGACCCACTGGTCAGAAGCAAGTCCTTATGGAAAAATGCCCCCATGCGGCCCTCGGGGCTCAAGATCGCCGCCGTACTGCTCTTGGGGATCCTCGCCATTAGCTTCGGGAGCATCCTGGTGCGCCTGGCCCTGGCGGCCTCAGGGGATAGAAGCCTGGCCTTCAGCCTGGTGATGAGCGCGGGGCGCATGGCGCTGGCGGCCCTCCTCCTCCTCCCCGCCTGGCGCAGCCCCCTAAGGAGCCCCGCTGGGCTTCCTTACGCCGTGGCCGCCGGCGCCTTTTTAGCCCTGCACTTCGCCCTCTGGATCACCTCCCTCTCCTACACCTCCGTGGCCGCCAGCACCGCCTTGGTCACCACCAACCCCATCTGGATCACCCTGTTCGCCCGGCTCTTCTTCCGGGAGACTCCTTCCGGCCTCACCCTTCTGGGCATCGGGGTAGCCCTTTTGGGAGGGCTGCTCATCGGCCTGGGGGATGCCCAAGGAGGAGGGGGGGCCAACCCCCTCCTGGGGGATTTCCTGGCCCTCTTGGGAGCGGTGGCCGCCTCCCTCTACCTCCTCCTGGGGCGGGAAGCGCAAAGGCGCGGCCTTTCCATCCTGGAATACATACGGGTAGCCTACTCCGCCGCCGCCCTTCTCCTCCTCCCCCTCCCCTATCTCTTCGGGGGTGGGTACGGGGGGTATCCGCCCGTGGTCTATGGCTACATCCTCCTCATGGCCCTCCTGCCGCAACTCGTGGGTCACACCAGCTTCAACTGGGCCACCCGGCATATCCCCCCGGTCCTGGTCTCCCTGGCCATCCTCTTTGAGCCGGTGGGGGCAAGCCTCCTCGCCTTCCTCCTCTT
>CALKFO010000083.1 GCA_938084765.1 Candidatus Bipolaricaulota bacterium
CCCAAAGAAAAGCATACGATACTGGGCCACAGGCCGAAAGACCTCGGGAAATAGCACCACCAACAGGGCCCCCAGAATCGTGCCGGGGATCGAGCCCATTCCCCCCAAAAGGACGATGGAGAACATGAGGCAGGACTCGAGGAAGGTGAAGCTGTCGGGCGAGACCATGCGCATCTTGGCGGCGAAGATGTTGCCCGCCAGACCAGCGATGGCTGCTCCGATCACGAAGGCCAACAGTTTCAGGGCACGGACATCGACGCCCATGGACTCCGCCGCGATCTCATCCTCCCGAATGTAGTTCCAGGCCCGTCCGATCCGGGAACGCTGGAGTTGCCAAAGCGCGAAGGCACATACGGCCACCACCGCCCAGACCAGGAAGAAGAAATCGATGGGGGTGCGGATGACGCGGCCCAGGAGGGCCGGCCGGGCAATGCCCACCACCCCATTGGGTCCGCCCGTCAACCCCCCGGGATTGTTGATCAGCACAAGCCGCACAATCTCCCCCAGCGCAATGGTCACGATGCACAGATAATCCCCGCGCAGGTGGATGATGGGCGCGCTCACCAGCCACGCGCACAGCCCCGCAGCCAATGCGGATACCGGAAGCAAAGCTAGGGTGGGTAAGCCAAAGCGCGTGTTCAAAATGGCCGTGACATAAGCACCGATGGCCCAGAACGCCGCGTGACCGAGGTTAAAGAGGCCCACCTCGCCCAAGATCACGTTCAGTCCTAGGCCCAATAGGGCGTAAAGGCCAACATAGAAGCCCACGTCCACCCAATACCGGGAGGCCCAAAACGGGAAAGAGACGAGAACGCCCAAGGCCAAAGCCAGGGCCACCAGGCGCAAAGGTTTTTGAAGCGGACCTCCGGGGATGATTCGCTTCATACCTTCTCGGCCACCTTCTCTCCCAGGAGGCCCGTGGGCCGGAAGATGAGCATGAGCATGAGGGCCGCGAACACGAACACGTCCTTCCAAGCCGCGGAGATGTACCCCGCGGTCATCGCTTCCAAAAGCCCCAGGAGGATCCCGCCCACCATGGCTCCCGGGATGTTCCCGATCCCGCCCAGGATGGTGGCGGTGAACGCCTTGAGCCCATACACCCAGCCCATGGTGAAGTTGATCTGCCGGTAGTACATGCCCACGAAGACGCCGGCGACCGCCCCCAAAGCCGGCCCCACGATGAAGGCGAACCGGATCACCTTGAGGAAGTCGATGCCCATGAGAGCGGCGGTCTCCCGATCCAAGGCCACAGCGCGCACCGCTGCCCCAAACGTGGTCTTTTCCACCACGAAATAAAGGAGCCCCAAAAGAACGAGGGAGCTGAGGAGGATCAAGACCTGCAGCACACGGATGCGGAATTCCCCGATCTGCCAGAATCCTGTGGGGATGAAGCTTTCTTGGTAGGCCAGGTATCGCGGACCCCACACAGCTATGATGAAATTGGAGAGGAAGATGGCCATGCCCAAGGCGGAGACCACCGCGGGAAGCCGGCCGATTGGGTAGATGGGGCGGTAGGCCACCCGCTCGATGAGGAGCCCTGCGGCCGCCGTGCCCAAGGCAGCGGCCGCGAACCCCGCGGGCAAAAGCCCCCACAGGCCCAGGACGCTCCCCACCACCCCAGAGGCATAGATGAACACGGTGTAACCGAGGTAAGCGCCGAGCCCAAAGAGATCGCCGTGCGCGAAGTTGATGAGCTTGAGGATCGCGTAGATGAGGGAGTAACCCAAGGCGACGAAGGCGTAGAATGAGCCGATGGTGAGCCCGTTCAACAGCTGCTGCACAAACGTGAGCATAGGGAACTCAGCAAGGGCCCCGGCGAAGCCGGGGCCCTATCCGCTCACATGCCCACGAGGCGTCCGTGGACGGCGGGATCAAAGAGGGCGCTTTCACCCTGCTCGTTGCAGATGAGGAGCATGTAGGGGACGCCTAAACGGTCCCCTTCGGGGCTGAAGCTCAGGGGGCCAGTGATGCCCTCGCCCACCACTGCGCCGCTCCGTAAGTAGCGGGCCACCACCTCTGCATCCAGGGATTTCGTGGCCTCGATGGCGAAGGCCAGGGTGAAGATCGCGTCCGCGGCATAGGTGGCCCATGGGCTATCGTGGATGGGGCCATACTTGGCTTCATAGGCAGCCACGAACTCCTTGGCCAACGGATATTTGTCCACCAAGAAGGCCGGGAGGGGCTCCTGGGTGATCATGGCCCCGACCACCGCGTCCAGGCCGGCGATCTTCACGGTCTCCGATATGGGGCAGGCGTTGGATCCCACGGCCTTGATCTTCTTCCAATCGAGACCCAGGTCCTTCCCTTGGCGCAGAAGGAGTGCCCACTCGGGATAGTAACCCGTGTAGTACCAAATGTCGGGGTTGGCATCGCGCAGGGCGGTGAGGGCCGGGGTGTAGTCGCGCTCGCCGGGCATGATGGCATCGTAGTAGACCAGCTCCACTTTGCCCGCGTCGAGGAGGGGCTTCATGAACCGCAGGACGTCCTCGGCCACGCCCAACGCATACGCGGTGTTATCGTGCATGACGGCGATCCGCCTGGCGCCAAAGAGGGGGATGACGTATTCCACAAAGAAGCGCGCCTGAGAATCGTCACGCCCCGAGGTGCGGAAGTAGTACTTGAACCCGCGGGCGGAGAGGTCCACCCGGGTGCAGCCGTAGTTGATGTGGAGAACGCCCTCCTCCTCGTAGAGTTCGCTGGAGGGCATGCACACCATGGACCCATAGGTGCCCACCACGAACTTGACCCCGGCGGCGATCAACTTCTGGGCGGCCAAGGTCCCACCTTTGGGGGTTCCACCGTCATCCTCCACCACAAGCTGCACGGGCCGCCCGAGGATCCCCCCGCGCGCGTTCACGATCTCCACGGCAATCTGCACCGACTTCAGGGCCCAGTCCCCTTCCACGGCCCACGGTCCAGTGAGGGGTCCCTGAAAGCCGATGAGAATGGGCTGAGCCCAACCCGCCAACGCCAAAATGGCCAACAACGCAATGGCTCTGCGCATGAAACCCACCTCCTGCCTCCAGAATTACGGGGGACGGGGAAAATTCCCTTCCTCCCAGCATCGCCCCTTTGCAGGTCATGGTAAGGCGAGGCAGGCTTGCCTGTCAACACCGCCCTTGGCCTTCGCGGGCCAAGACCCTTCCGGGCTAGGGGAAGAGGCCTTGTGGATCCCACGGCCATCTTCGATAAAAAACCCTATGCCCGGCAAAGATGATTTCGTGCACCATCCGGAAGAGATCAACCGTGCCCCCGCGCGCCTATAATGCGTTGTGGGCTACCTGGCCATGATCTGCGCGGCCGTGTTGTGGGGGTTGATCGGCCCGGTATCCCGGTTGGCTTTGCAGGAGGGCCTGAGCCCGCTGGAAGTGGCCTTTTTTCGGGGACTGTTCGCCTGGGCCCTGTTCGCCGCACACGGCGCTTTACGGCGCGAGATCCGCGTCCGCTTCCGAGACATCCTCCTTTTCTTGCCTTTCGGTTTGGTGGGGGTCTCCTTGTTCTACGGAGCGTACCAGCTGGCCATCCATTTCGGCGGGGCAGCATTGGCCTCGATCCTTCTGTACACTGCGCCGGTGTGGGTCGTCCTCTTGGCGCCGTGGGCGCTCGGCGAACCGCTGACCCCCAGCAAGGGCCTCGCCGTGGGAGTGGCGCTGGTCGGGGTGGTCTTGGTGAGCAGCGCAGCCGGCCTTCGCTTCCATCCCTGGGGGTTGGGCTTCGGACTCCTTTCGGGCTTCGCCTACGCCCTTTACTACCTCTTTGGCAAACGCTATCTCACCAGCTATCCCCCAGCCTACGTGTTTTCTTACGCTCTACCCATCGGATGTCTGGGACTTCTTCCCTTTGTGGAGTTTCACCCCAAGACCCTGCCCGCTTGGGGTGCCTTGGGGGTTCTTGCGGCGTTTTCCACGTACGGCGCGTACTCCGCGTATTTGGCGGGCTTGCGGCGCTTGCCCGCCAGCCAAGCCGTGCTCCTCGCCACTCTAGAGCCCGGGGTGGCCGTGGTTGTGGCCCACCTATGGTGGGGGGAGACGTTCACGCTGACCCAGGGGATAGGAGCGCTATGCATTCTGGCCGCAGCCACCCTGGGAAGCGTGGCTTGCCGGAAAAGGTTCGCCTCCGTATAGTGCCGCATGGGGGAGAAAAAGATGTCCGTGCAGGTGGAGGTGGAGAAGCGGCGGAAGGCGATAAGCCCTGCGAGCTTGCGTATCGCTCGGCTTCGTGAGGAGAGCGTCCGCGCTGAGGTCCGGATTTCCCTGGAGCGAGCCCGCCTCATCACCGAATTTTACAAAAGCGGTCAAGCCCAAGGGCTGCCTGTTCCTGTGCAACGAGCCTTGGCGTTCCAATACCTCCTGGAGCGGGTGAGCCTCCCTGTGGAGGAAGGGCAACTCATTGTGGGCCTGCGCGGCACCGGCCCCAAGGAAGTCCCCACCTACCCGGAGATCTGCGTCCACAGCCTTGAGGATTTAGAAATTCTGGATTTGCGGGAGAACATGCCCTATCGCGTGGACGAGGAAACAAGACGCTTTTATGCGGAAGAGATCATTCCGTTTTGGCGCGGAAAATCCATGCGCGACCTCATCTTCGGGTTCCTGCCCCTGGAGTGGATGGCCGCTTACGAAGCGGGGGTATGGACGGAGTTCATGGAGCAGCGGGCTCCGGGCCACACGGCGGGTGGAGAGCGCGTGTTCCGCGTGGGACTTTTGGAGATCAAAGAGGAGATCGCCGACGCCTTGAAGAACTTGGATCCCCACGATCCCGAGTACTACGAGAAGCGCAGCGAACTTCAGGCCATGGACATCGCTGCGGATGCCCTCCTCATCTACGCTTACCGCTATGCCCAAAAGCTTGAGGAAATGGCAAAAGAAGCAACGGATCCCGCGCGAAAACAGGAACTAGAAAAAATGGCAGAAATTTGCCGGTGGGTTCCGGCCCACGCGCCCCGCACCTTCTGGGAGGCCCTTCAGCACTATTGGTTCATCCACGTGGGCGTGACCTACGAAACCAACCCCTGGGACTCCTTCAGCCCCGGCCGGATCGACCAGCACCTCTACCCCTTCTACAAGCGCGACATCGAGGAGGGACGGCTCACCCGAGAGCAGGCCAAGGAGCTCCTCCAAGCGTTTTGGCTGAAGTTCAACAACCAGCCGGCCGTCCCCAAAGTGGGGGTGACCGCCGAGGAAAGCTTCACTTACAACGACTTCGCAAAGCTGAACTTGGGCGGACTTACGGCCGACGGAGGCGACGGGGTGAACGAGCTCTCCTACCTCATCCTTGAGGTGCTGGAGGAGATGCGCACGCTTCAGCCCAACACGGCAGTCCTCATCAGCAACAAAACCCCGGATCGCTTCCTCATCCGCGCTCTGGAGGCGGTGGCCCCAGGCTTCGGTGAGCCCCCGCTCTTCAACTTCGACGGCGTGATCGTGAAGATGCTGCGCCAAGGGAAGAGCTTAGAGGACGCGCGCACCGCCGGGGTGAGCGGCTGCGTGGAAACGGGGGCCTTCGGCAAGGAGTGCTACATCCTCACGGGGTACCTGAACCTCCCCAAGATCCTGGAGATCACCCTGCACAACGGCGTGGACCCCCGTACGGGCAAAAAGATCGGGATCGAGACCGGCGACCCTCGGGGATTCACAAGTTACGAAGAACTCTGGCAGGCTTTCCTCCGGCAACTGGAGTACTTCGTGACCGTGAAGATGAAGGGCAACGACATCATCGAGGCCCTGTATGCCCACCACCTTCCTGTGCCCTTCCTGTCCCTTTGGATTGAGGACTGCGTTCGGAACGCCCGGGACTATAACGCTGGTGGCGCGCGCTACAATACCCAGTACCTCCAGATCGTGGGCTTGGGTACGCTCGCCAACGCCCTCGCCGCTTTGAAGTTCCAGGTGTTCGAGCGTGGCACGTTCACCATGGAAGAGGTTCTGCGCGCCTTGGACGCGGATTTCTCCGGACCCTATGAGATCACTCGCCAAATCCTGCTCAACAAATCCCCGCGGTACGGCGAGGACGATGATTATGCTGATTCCATCGCCAAAGCCATCGTAGACGAAGCGGTGCGCATGGTGGAGGGTCTCCCGCCCACCCCTGTGCGCAAGGCCTCGCGCCGGGTGTACTTCCTCCCCACCACGGTGCACGTCTATTTCGGTAAGGTGACGGGCGCCACACCCGACGGACGGAAGGCCGGCATTCCTGTGTCTGAAGGCGTCTCCCCCGTGCAGGGAACGGACCGCAAGGGGATTGCCGCGGTGTTCCGCTCCGTGGCCAAATGCGACTGGGACAAAACCGGCGGCGCCCTCCTCAACCAAAAGCTCACCCCCGATCTTCTCGCGAACGAAGAGAACTTGAAAAAGCTAGCCCAGCTCATTCGGGTCTTCTTCAACCTGGGTGGTCATCATGTGCAATTCAACGTGGTGAGCGCCGATCTCCTGCGCGAAGCGCAAAAGCGCCCCCAAGATTTCCAAGATCTCATGGTGCGCGTGGCTGGCTACAGCGACTATTTCGTGAACCTTCCCCGTGGGCTGCAGGAGGAGATCATCGCGCGCACCGAGCATAAACACTGGTGATGGGGAAAACCGGCGTCGTTTTTGATATCCAGCGTTTTTCCGTGCACGACGGCCCGGGGATCCGTACCACCGTCTTCCTCAAGGGCTGTCCCCTGCGCTGCCTGTGGTGCCACAACCCTGAGGGGATCTTCCCTGGGCCTGAGCTCATGTTCTTCGAGTACAAATGCTTGAGCTGCGGCACGTGTGCGCGGGTTTGTCCGGAGAAGGCCATTGTCCTCGTACCCACTGAGGGGGCTAAACCGGCCTTAGACAGGAGGAAGTGCACAGGATGCGGAATCTGTGCGGAGGCCTGCCCCAGCGGGGCCTGGCGCCGGGTGGGGAGAACGATCACCGTGGAGGAGCTCCTCTCCGCTTTGGAAAGGGATGCCCTCCTCTACGACCGCTCGGAAGGTGGTGTGACCTTCTCCGGTGGGGAGCCCCTGTTCCAGCCGGAGTTTCTCCTCGCCGCCCTCAAGGCCTGCAAGGAACGCCACATCCATACCACGGTGGACACCTCGGGTCATGCGCCCACCTCAGTCCTTGCGGCGATCGCTCCGTGCACAGATCTTTTCCTTTTCGACTTGAAACCTATGGACGAGGAGGAACATCGGCGCTATACCGGGGTGTCCAACCACCTCATCCATGAGAACCTCCGCAAGCTGGTAGAGTGGGGGAAGCCCGTGATCGTGCGCGTGCCCCTCATCCCCGGGGTCACCGACACAGACCGAAACATCCAGATGCTCGTGGCTTTCTTGAGGGAGCTGCGGGGCGGGATCAAAAAAGTGGAGCTTCTTCCTTATCACGACGTAGCCGAAAAATACCAGCGCTTGGGGAGACCTTACGACATGCCGCAGCTCTCCCGCCCGCCGGAAGAACGAGTCCAAGAGTTGCGGGAGCGCATCGCCCAGGTGGTCCCCTGCGCTTAAACTTTGGGCGCATGGATGCCGTCGCGGATCCGATCTTCTTGCTCTTTGTCCTTGGGGTCCTGCTTGGGGGAGCCATGCTCCGGCGACGCTGGTGGGCGGGTGGGTGGGCCTTGGCCTTCGGCCTGGGCGGGGTTTATCTCCTCTCCACCGCTCCGGGGATGAATCTTCTTCTTCGGCCCCTGGAGGAACAGCATCCGGCCCTGTCGTTTCCGCCGGCGGTTTCGGCCATCGTGGTGCTGAGCGGCGGGGAGAACTTTCGCCCGGCCCGTCCGGTCTTGAACAGCCTGCCCCCGTCCACCCTGGCGCGGGTTGTGGAAGGGGTGCGGCTTTTTTTTGCTTTGGAGGGGAAACCCACTCTGTGGTTTGTGGGAGGGGAAGGCTTTGAGGGGAGCGGGGTCCCCCTCATGGCCCAAGCGGCTTGGGAGCTGGGGGTGCCCAAGGAGAAAGTGCGCTGGCTCACCGCCTCCCGCAACACCTGGGAGGACGCAGCGCTCGTGGCTCAACACCTTTCCGGGCCCTTCATTTTGGTGACCTCCGCCTTCCACATGCCCCGCGCCCTCCGTTGTTTTTGGGCCCAAGGCCTCACCCCGATCCCTGCGCCCTGCGACCTCCGCGCCGCAGCGCCCCGCGGCGTTCGGTCCTACATCCCTTCCGTTCAGAACCTCTCGGCCTCCGCTCTCGCCCTGCGGGAGCACCTGGCCCTCCTTTGGTACCGCTTGCAGTACTTTTCAAAATGACGACAATCCCCAAGCTATGTGCTTAGCCATTCCGGTACGCGTGGTGGCCGTGGAGGGCAACGTGGCCACCGTGGATATGGGCGGCTCGCGGGCTAAAGCTCGGTTGGACGCGCTGGGCGAACCGGTTCAGGTGGGCGATTACCTTTTGGTTCATGCGGGCTTTGCCATCCGCCGGCTGGACCCTCAGGACGCCGAGGAAACCCTGCGCCTGTGGGACGAGCTTCTTTCCCTGACGGACACTTAAGGGCGGAGGAGCCAAAGGACCCATGGAGGCCGGAGCCCTGTTCACCCTGCGGGACCAAGCGCGGGCGGAACGCTTTCAAAAGTTGCTTTTGGCCTGGGCGCCCGACCGACCGGTGAAAATCGTGCACGTCTGCGGGACCCACGAGATCACCATTGCCCAGCACGGTTTGCGCTCCCTCCTTCCGGAGAACGTGGAGGTCCTGGAGGGGCCGGGGTGCCCGGTGTGCGTCACCTCCACCCAGGATTTCGACTGCGCCCTGCAGTTGGCGGAAAGAGGGGCGATTCTCTGCACGTTTGGGGACATGACCCGGGTACCGGGAACACGAATGACCCTGGAGGAGGCCCGGGCCGAAGGAGCGGACGTGCGCGTGGTCCTTTCCGCGGCGGACGCGGTGGAGGTCGCTCGCCGCAACCCCCAAAAACCTGTGGTGTTCTTCGCGGTCGGCTTTGAGACCACCGCGCCCGGCACCGCCGCCGTCCTCCTCGATCATCCCCCCGACAATTTCTACGTTTTGGTGAGTCACAAACTCATCCCGCCCGCTTTGGAAGCCCTCCTTTCCACGCCGCCGGTGGAGATCTCCGCGTTTTTGGCGCCCGGACACGTCTCCACCGTGATCGGCGCCGGCGCCTACCGCGGGATCGCCGCGCGCTTCCACGTGCCCATCGTCGTCGCCGGTTTTGAGCCCCTCGATATCCTCTTCGCCATCGCTTTGGTCCTGCGCCAACTCAAGGAGGGTCGTGCTGAGGTGGAGAACGCCTATCCCCGCTCCGTCACGGAGGCGGGAAACCTGCGCGCGCAGGCGCTTTTGCGGGAGGTGTTCGCGGTGGGCCCAGCCCTTTGGCGAGGCATCGGAGAAATCCCCGGCTCAGGTCTCTATTTACGCGAGGAATTTGCCAAGCACGATGCAAAACGGGAGTTCGGAGTGGAAGGGCGGGTGGGCGAAGAAAAGCCGCCGGGTTGTCGCTGCTCGGATGTGCTCATGGCCCGCGCCGTCCCCACCGATTGCCCGTTCTACGGGCATGCGTGTACCCCGCTCACCCCCATTGGCCCCTGCATGGTGGGCGCCGAGGGCGCCTGTAACATTTGGTACCGGTACGGGGGGAGGCCCCGGTTATGAAGCGCCTTCTGGAGGAGAAGGTCACGGCCCTGCACGGTGCCGGCGGCCTGGTGATGGAAAAGCTCATCCGGGAGCGCATTCTTCCCAAGTTCAAGCTTCGTACGGCCGGCCCCATCGGCCTTGACCATCTGGATGACGGCGCCGTGCTGGACCTCCCACCCGGCGCGGTCGTGTTCACCACCGACAGCCACGTGGTGAAGCCCCTCTTTTTCCCGGGCGGCGACATCGGGAAGCTCGCGGTGACCGGGACGGTGAACGACCTTGTGGTCATGGGTGCCCGGCCCCTGGCCCTGAGCCTGGCCCTCATCATCGAGGAAGGCTTCCCGTTGCGCGATTTGGAGCAAATCCTGGAGTCCGCAGCCGCAGTGCTTTCGGAGATCGGGGTGGCCTTGGTCACCGGCGATACCAAGGTCATGGGGAAAGGCGAGGTGGATGGCTTGGTGGTGAACACCACGGGGATCGGGGTGGCCGAGCGTGTGGTGCCGGATAGTGGCGTGCGCCCGGGCGATCTTTTGGTGGTGACCGGTTCCGTAGGTGAGCACGGCTTGGCGGTTCTGGCCGCGCGGAATGAGCTTCCCGTGGAGATCCCGGTGGGAAGCGATGTGGCCCCCTTGTGGCCGGCCATGGCGGAGGCCTTGGAGAGCGGAGGCATCACGGCCATGAAGGACCCCACGCGGGGCGGCCTGGCCGCCGCGCTGAATGAGATGGCCCAAAAATCCGGGGTGGGAATGGAGGTGGAAGAGGAGAGGATCCCGGTGCGGCCGGAGGTGCGGGGACTGTGCGAGCTTTTGGGGATAAGCCCGTATGAGCTGGCTTGTGAAGGCCGGGCTGTGCTCGCTGTGGCTCCCGAGAAATTGGAGGCCGTACTGAGCGCCCTGAGAAAGCATCCCCTCACCCAGGGCGCCCAGGTCGTCGGGAGAGCCACGGACCGCTATCCGGGGAAGGTGATCCTGCGCACCACCGTGGGCGGGAAACGGTTCCTGGAGATGCCCCTCGGTGACCCCGTCCCCCGGATCTGTTGACACCCCGCGAATTTTGGGGCTAAGCTTCCTAGGCTTAGGAAAGGAGGTCCCATGAAAACAGGCGTTTCTGTGGTGTTGGTCACACTTCTCCTGGCGTTGACGACGCTCCAGGGAGCGGCTGTGTCCCTGTGCGCGTACACCCAACCGATCACCTCGGTCACCACGTCTTCGCTTCAGCTCAGCTTTCGCTACCTGGACGACGAGTATCGGGATGACCGGGGGAACGTCCTTGCCGGGAGCTTGGCCGGGAGCTTTCTCCGGTACTACGACTCGGCGGACTTCGGGTATGAGGTGAGCGCCAGCGGTTCGGTTTCCTCGACCAACGGGGCTTGGGCTCTGGCTGGTGCAGGCGCGGTCAACCTCCGGTTCTACGTCCCGGGCCAGGACCTCTTCGGCTTCGGGCGGGTGAACTCCCAATGGGCCGGGCTCACGCCCACGGTGGCCGTGGTCCTGGGCGCGGGTTATGGCCGGCTGCGTGACGTCACCCCGCTGGCCAAAGCCGTGCGCATCAGCGACAAGCTCCTGGCAGAAAAGATCTTGACCAAGGCGATCCCCGATGATGTCCTTATGGCCATCGCCCAGGAGATCGGCAAGCGCGAAGAGTACGCGACTTTGGACGAGCTCGTGGTCAAAGTGGTCCAGCTCATCGAGGCCGCAAAGGTGACGGTGGGCCGGCTCGGAGCGGACGCGGTGCTGTACATCCGCCAGATCATCACCGCCACCGGTGACACCCGGCTGTGCGGCTTCTCCCTGAACGCCGGGGTGGGCTATAAGCTCCTCGATCCCTTGGGCGCACGGGACTTCGTCCTGTTCGGAGCCGCAGAATATGCCCTCCCTTGGTCCGTGGACAGCCAAGTCCATGTGCGCGCCGACGGCACCTTCGCCCCTGATTTCCAGGCCTACCAGGTGCAGGCCACGGCGAACTTGGTGTATAAGCTGTCCGCAAGCACCACGCTGAACGCGACCTTTACGGTCGGCCGCACGGTCCCCGCTGCGGGGTCTCCGCTGGACAGCCAATCCCTGGACGCCACCCTCAGCTTCACCCTTTGGGAGGGGTGGGCGATGAACGTGACCCTGAGCGCCCGCAACCGCACGGGCTTCGAGGAGCCCAGGCTCGAGCTCACCGTATCCGCGGGCATCACCTTCTAGGGGTTTCGGTTCCAATCCAAACTTTTCCGGGGGCGGGACATCCGCCCCCTTCTCTTTTCTTCCCCAGCATGGCAAAATACGGTCAATGGAGGAGGCTCGTGCTGCACAGCTTTTGAAGCTCCTGCAAGGAGTGGGACGGGCTCGTTCCCTTCAGGAGCTAGCGGAGAGCGTGTTGCGCTTTGCCCTGGGTTTGGTCCCCCAAGCCCAGGCCGGCTCGGTCCTCCTCCTCAACGAGCTCCACGAGTGCTACGAGTTCGTGGCCGCCATTGGGTGGGACTTGCACAAGCTCCGGGCCGTATCCTTCCCCAAGGAGGAACTTGTCCAACACCGGGTTTACGGGGACAAGCCGGCCATCATCCCCAACATTCTCGAGCTCGATCGAGCTTTTTGGGGGCCAGAGCTGGTGGAAAAACTCAAAGCGGTGGGCTCCGTGGCGGCCACGTTGACCTTCCCCCTCTGGGTGGGCGACAAACTCATCGGATACCTGAATATCGACCACACCACCGATCCCCATGCCTTCACCCGTGATGATCTGGACAGGGTCTCCGCTTATCAAGAGATCCTGGCCGGCCTCCTGGAGCAAGGGCGAAAAATGGAGGAGTTGCGGCAAAACGCTTCCCTGTTCCATCTCCTTTTCGAGCGCTTAGCGGACGCTGTATACATCACAGCGTTTGATGGCACGATCCTCGAGGCCAACCCCGCGGCCGAGCGGCAGACCGGCTACTCCCGTGCCGAGCTCATCGGGAAAAACATCATGCGCGACATCGCCGCGGAGGAGCCCGCGATCACCTACGAGCAAGTCAACGAACTTTTGGCTCGCGGGGAAACGGTGGTGTTCGAGGAGAAGAAGCGCCGTAAAGACGGGAGTTTCTACTGGACGGAGTGCGCGGTGGTGCAGTTCGTTTACAAGGGACAGCCGGCCACCCTCTCCGTGAACCGGGACATCACCCACCGCAAGAGGTTGGAGGAGGAGCTGGCGCACAAGGTGGAGGAGCTCTCCGCCCTGAACCGCGCGGTGGCGGCCCTCACCTCCCAGCTGGAGCGGCGGAAGGTGATCCAGGCTTTGGTGGACCTCGCCCGCAGCTTGACGCAGGCCGAGTACGCCAACGTCCTTTTGTTCGACGAAGAGGGGAACGTCGTGGAGACCATCGACCCCTTGGACGCGCCACCTTTGCCCCTGCGCATGCGGCCTCGGGGCTTCACCCGCCATATCCTGTCCAGTGGAAAGCCCCTCGTGATCGAGGAGATCACCCCTGAAGGACGTTGCCACCCCGAGGTGAGGGATCAGGATGGTCTTGTCCTCGCCCCCAACCCGGTGCTCTTGGAGACAGGGATTCGCTCCCTGGCGGGCTTTCCTGTGCGCATCCGTGGGAAAGTGCGCGGTGTTTTCTATGTGCACAGCAAAAAGCCCCGCGCTCTTTCACCCTTTGTCAGCGCGTTAGAGATCCTCGCCCGCCATGCGGGGATAGCCCTGGAAAACGCCGAGCTTTACGAAAGGATCAGTGAAAGCGAAGCCCGCTATCGCACGCTATTCCAAGAATCGCCGATTTCCCTGTGGATCGAGGACTTTTCCCAGGTGAAGGCCAAGCTCGATGCGTTGAGGGCGGCAGGCGTAGGGGACCTCAAAGCTTATCTGGTCGAGCACCCAGAGTTCCTGCGGCAGACCTTAAGCCTTCTGCGCGTCGTGGACGTGAACCCGGCCACCCTCAGGCTCTACCAGGTTCAAGGCTCTGCGGAACTTTTACGGCATCTGCCTTCCCTGATCCCGGAGGAGGTGCTGCCTTTGTGGAAGGAGGAGCTTCTCGCCGTTTGGCAGGGCCGCCAGGAGTTTTATGGCCGCGGGATCAACGGCACCGCCACCGGGCGCAAGATCCATATTTTGCTGGCCTGGCGAGTATTACCTGGCTACGAGAAGAGTTACGAGCGGGTTCTTGTTTCCGTTTTGGACCTCACGGAACAGGTGGAAGCTGAGGAAGCCCTGCGGCGGGTGAACGTCGCCATCACCGCCCTCTCCTCCACCCTGGATCTCCCCGCCCTGCTCCACCACATCTGCGGCGAGGCCAAAAAACTCGTACCGTTCGATGCGTTCTTCGTCATGTACGCTGATCAAAGGCACGGAAAACTGGTCCCCCTATTTGCCATGGAGAGGGGAAAGCCGCTTGCGCTGCCGGAAATCCCTTTGGATGCGGAGAAAAGTTCCACCGCCTGGGTGGTCCTCCGCAAAGAGCCCCTCTTTTTAGAAGACGTGGAGAAAACACCGCCGCCTGTGCCGTTTCGGCGAGTTGGGGAAAGCGTGCGGGCCTGGGCGGGGATCCCCTTGGTGGCCCAGGACGAGGTGATCGGGGTTCTCTCTGTGCAGAGTTGCGCTCCTCAGCGGTTTGGGGAGCGGGAGAGGACAGCGCTTTCGGCATTTGCTGCGGGGGTAGCCGTCGCTTTGCGCAACGCCCTCCTTCATCAGCAGATCCGCAACAGTGCGGAGAAACTCCGGGCCATCGAGGAGATTTCCCGTCGGATGAAGCTGGCGCAGAGCCCAGAGGAGCTGTATCACCTGGTCCTTTCGGCTGTGGCCGAGGTGTTGGGTTACGAATACGCCGCCATCATGGAGGCCCAGGACGACGCCTTGGTGCTGGTGGCGCACCGAGGTTATCCCCCCGAACTACAAAACCTGCGCTTGCCCCTCACCGAAAAGAGGGGGATCACCGTGGCTTGTTATCTTGAAAACCAGCCCATCTACATCCCGGACGTGCGCAGGGATCCCCGGTATGTGGCGGGGCTTCCCGCCATGGGATGTGAGCTGGCCATCCCCATCTCCGTGGCCGAGCAGAAATTCGGCGTCCTCAATGTGGAACATCCCGAGATCGACGGGATCCGCCCTGAAGATCAAGATCTTTTGCAGATCTTGGCGGCAGAGCTGGCCGTGGCCCTGGCTGGGCTGCGCTATCTCCAAAGCTTGCGGAACCTGAGTGCAAAGCTCATGGCTCTTCACGAGATCTCCCAACGCCTGCAGCGGGCGACCACCGTGAAGGAGGTCTGCGACCTCGCGGTGCAGGCCATGGTGGAGCGTCTGGGCTATGACCAGGTCAACCTGGGTTTGGGCCAAGGGGACACGCTGATTCCTGTGGCAGGTGCCGGCATATTCGCCGGCAAGGCCCGCCCGTTCCAAAAGGGCGAAGGCATCGCCGGAAAAACCTGGGCTTTGGGAAAGACTTTGTACGGAAACGTGGAGGACTTCCCCGAGGCCAAGCCCGTGGATCCCCGTATCCGCGCATTCATCTCCGTCCCTGTGGGAGACAAGGGCGTGATCCAGGTCCTCGCCACCCGATCCAATGCGTTCACCCAGGACGACGTGACCGTGGTGGAGATCCTCGCCCGCCACGTGTACGAGGAGCTCAGGCGAGTGGAGCTGGAGGAAGAGCTGAGAGAGCAGGCCATTCGCGACCCTGTGACCGGCCTGTACAACCGGCGATTTCTGGACGAGGTCTTGCGGCGCGAGGTGGCACGGGCTGAACGCTATGGACACGCGCTTTCCCTTATCCTCATCGACATCGACAACTTCAAGGACATCAACGACCGCTATGGGCATCTTGTGGGCGACGAGGCCCTGCGCCGCGTGGCCAAGGCCCTGCGAGACAACATCCGGCGGGTGGACTACATCTTCCGCTGGGGTGGCGATGAGTTCTGCATCGTCCTGCCCGAGACCAACGGGCCAGGAGCGCAAGAGGTCGTGCGCCGGTTCAGCGCACCCTTTGGCCCGCTGGCCGAGGAACCCGTGATCCGCCTCACCCTGGGCTATGCCTCTTGGGATCCCCGCCAAGAGCCGCTCCCCTCGGTGGACGAGCTTTTCCGCCGCGCCGATCAGCTCCTTTATGAAATGAAGCGCGCTAGGCCCACTCCTTAGCTTCGATGGTCATCCCGTCGTCGGCGGCTATGACCCTGATGCCCAGCTTTTCGGAGGCTTGGGCCGCAAGCTCCCAGGGTTTGGCCCGCAGCATGGTCATGCCAAAGTGCGTGAGCACCGCAAGCCTGGGCTGCACCGCCTTCACGATCTCCAAGGCCTCGGGAAGGGAAAGGTGATCGAGGTCCGGGTTCCACTCCCGCAAAACGGTGTTGATGACCAAGAGTTGGCAGCCGGCATAACGCTCGGGAAGCTCGGGGAAGAATTTCGTGTCCACCACGAAACCCAGCCGGCCCTCCTCCCCCTCCAAGATGATCCCGTAGGTTTCCACCTGACCGTGACGATGGGGGACCGGCTGGATGCGGACCGGGCCCACCTCATACGTGCGGCCATCCGTTAGGATCTCGAGCCGCTCTAAAAACGGGCGCACGTAACGCAGGACCACGGGGTCCTCGCCTTCCAGAGCATCTGCAGGGGCAAGGAGCACGCCGCGGCGCTTTAGGCCTCCATCGGCCATGGCCTCAATCATGACGTTCACATCGGTCGCGTGATCGAGGTGCTTGTGGGAGAGGATAATTCCCGCAAGTTCCAGCGGTTCCAAAGGCGGCCGCACCTTGCGGCAGCGCAGAAGCGTCCCCGGCCCCGGATCCAAAAGAACCTGGGTTCCGGAAAGCTCCAGCCACGTTCCCGCGGAGAACCGGAGTTGCCGGGCCACCACGAACCGCGCCCCTGCCGTGCCCAGGAACTTCACCCACCCCATCCCTCACCTCTCCTCTGAAGATCTCATGCGCGAAAAAGCCTGCCGAATCGGAAAGCTGGAACTAGGCCGCGTCCACGGTCTCCACCCTTCCCCACCGATGAATCTTCGGAGCCTCATCGCGTGCGGCATTATAATGGCCGCAAAAGGGGGCACCGTGCGTCGCATATGCGGGATCTTGGCTTTAGGGCTGCTTTTGGGGGGATGCGCACCGGAGACAAATCTTCCGCCCATCCCTGCGGTTCAGGTGAAGCCGACCCAAGGCGAGGCTCCGCTTTTCGTCCACGCCTCCGCCCAAGGCTCAGTGGACCCCGATGGCACGATCAGCGCGGTGTACTGGGACTTTGGCGATGGCTCGCCAACTCGGGAGGGCTGGGAGGTCGTCCATCGCTACGACACGGAGGGCTCCTTCCGCCTCACGGTGAGGGTGGTGGACAACCGAGGCTTGGCCACCATGGTGCACGTCCCCGTGGAGGTGGGGATCTCCTACCCCCTCGATGTTCTGGAGTGGAAGGTGGAGGATTTCTATGCCGGAACCCGAGTCTATGGCCGGGTGAAGAATATTGGCGACCGGCGCATCAACTTGGGACGGGTAGCCGTGCGTTTCTACGACAGGGACTGGAACTTTGTGGAAGAACGGTCCAAGGTGTTGGGTGATCTTGCTCCCGGAATGGAGCAGATCTTTGAGGTGCGCAGTGCTCGAAAGCTTTCGGTGTTTCCCCATCACACGATCTACACGGAGGTCATCCACGCCGACGAGCCCTGAGCATGAGGGACGCCATCGTGGTGGAGAACCTGGTGAAAGACTATCCCACCCGCAAAGGGCCGGTGCGGGCGCTTTCCGGGGTTTCTTTTCGCATCCAAGCGGGAGAGATTGTGGGCCTTTTGGGAGCCAATGGCGCAGGCAAAACCACGATCATCAAGATCCTCTGCGGGCTCGTCCGGCCCACCTCGGGCAAGGCCGAGGTCTTTGGCATCCCCTCCCATCGGCCCGCGGTGGCCCGGCACGTGGCCGCGCTCCTTGAGGGCTCCCGCAACGTCTATTGGCGCCTCTCCGTCGAAGAAAATCTTCGGTTTTTCGCGGGATTGCAGGGTATCCCCCCTCGAGAAGCCAAACGCCGAGCCCAAGAACTCATCCAGTTTTTCGGACTCCAGGAAAAGCGAAACACCACGGCCAATCTCCTCTCCCAAGGGATGAAGCAGAAACTGGCCTTGGCGTGTGCTCTGATCAAAGGGACGCCCGTTTTGCTCTTGGATGAGCCCACGCTGGGCCTGGATGTGGAGGCCTCCCACGAACTGCGCGCTCTTATTCGGGAACTGGCCGTTTCCCAAAGGAAAACCGTGCTTCTTTCCTCCCACGACATGGGCGTGGTGGAGGACACTTGTGCCCGGGTGATCATCCTCTCCCGTGGCCGGGTCGTGGCCGACGACCTTGTTCCCAATCTTCTTGCCCTCTTTCGCACGCGTGCCTACCGCGTCTCCTTGCGCAACGGCCTTCCTGAGGAAGCCCTGCGCCGCTTTTCCTCTCGATTTTCCAGCCTCCGCTGGCTTCCTGAGGAAAGGACCCTTCAGGTGGAGCTTGCGCCCGGGCAGAATTTTTATGAGCTTGTTGACAGCTTGCGGGAAATGGGGGCAGAAATCGAGGGCTTAAGCCGCAGCGAACCCGACCTCGAGGAGGTTTTCCTTCGCATCCTGCGAAAGGAAAAGGAGGCCGAATGAGGAGACTTTACACGTTCAGCGCCCTCCTCATCCGCTTCCTCATCGAGATCAAACGTTACCCCTTCAATACCCTGTCCAGCCTGTTCACCCTTTATCTTGTCTTCCTCCTCCTGTTCGCAGGAGCCAAGTACGCGCAGGGGTTTGGGATAAGCCCGTTTGGGGAGGGACTTGAGGCCTTGGTGGTGGGCTATCTCGTGTGGATCTTTGCTCTCATCGCTTATTCGGATCTCGCCTGGGAGATCATGCGCGAGGCCCAGCAGGGGACCCTCGAGCAACTGTACATGTGTCCCTTGGGCTTCCGCTTCGTGAGCATCTCCTGGGTCCTGGCTTCGTTCCTTGTGAGCTGCATCTTCTCCGGAGCGCTGCTTTTGCTCATGATGGGCACCACCGGGAGATTCCTGCGGCTCCCCCTGGGAACACTCATCCCTCTTCTTTTCCTGACTCTGGCCCCCGTCTACGGGATCGGGTTCCTCATGGCGGGGTTGGCCCTGGTGTTCAAAAGAGTTCAAGCTTTCTTCCAAATCCTGCAGTTTGTCTTTGTGCCCCTCCTTTTCCTGCCGGGAGAAACGTGGTGGAGCAAGGCCCTTCCCCTCTCCTTGGGCAGCCGCCTCATCCGCGCGGCCATGGTGGAAGGTCAGAGTCTTCTCACGCTGCCTGCCCGGGATCTCGGGATCCTCGTGGCTACGGCGGCGTTCTACTTCGGGCTGGGGTTGGCTGTGTTCAGCCTCTGTGAACGAATCGCCAAGGACCGGGGCCTCTTGGCGCATTACTGACTTGCGTTGTTCCCCTTTTGGGTATAAGTTTGGCCTCTTGAGCTCCTTATATTCCTCTTGAAATCTGCTCCTGCATCCGCCTGGGCCCCGCCGGACGGGGCGTGAGCCCCGCAGCCGACCATGCTCACCGCCACGTTGATCTTCATCACCTCGTGTTTGGCGACGATCGGGCTCACCTTGCACCGGCCGTACCTGTACATCCGCACCCGCCGCCGGGAGCTTCGCGTGGAAACGTACTTCCTGGGCGCGCTCCTTGGGCCCCTCCTCATCTTGGCCGCTGGCCTCCTCACCGCCCCGGAGATCGTGCACGGCCTCAACGGCACGGAGGAGCTTCGGCCCTTGGGCATCCTGGCCCTCTTCATCTCCATGGTGTTCATGAGCATCTTTTTGGACATCACCGGCTTCTTCGAGGCCTGCGCCCGCTACGCCCTGGCGAAAGCCAAAACCGACGGAACCAGGCTTTTCTTTGCCGTGTACATTGCGGTGTCCATCTTGACGGTTTTCACCTCCAACGACATCGTGATCCTCACGTTCACGCCCTTTGTGTACTACTTTGCCAAACATGCCGGGGTCAACCCTAAGCCCTACCTCATCGCCGAGTTCTTCGCCGCCAACACCTGGTCCATGGCCCTGTACATCGGCAACCCCACCAACATCCTGGTGGCCTCGGCCTTTCACTTGACGTTCGTGAACTACTCCCGGTGGATGGTTCTCCCCACGGTGGTGGCCGGGCTGATCAACCTGGCCCTCCTCTACCTCATCTTCCGCCGGGAGATTCGCCGACCCATCCAACCCGTGGCTCTGGACCCCTGGGAGGCCATCACCGATAAGCCGGGGGCCTTGCTGGGTCTGACAACCCTCGCGGCCTGCATCGTGGCCCTGGCCCTGGCCCCTTACCTAGGCATCCCCATGTGGAAGATCTCCGTGGCCTTCGCCTTGGCGCTCTTGCTCATCCTGGCTCTACGGGAGTCCTATGTCCTGGCGCTGCGGAGGAACCTGGCCAACGGCTCCCTGGTCAGGGAAACCCTGAAACGCGTGCCCTGGCCCATCGTGCCCTTCGTGCTGTCCATGTTCGTCACCGTGCACGCACTGGACCGCTATGGGGTCACCGCCCTCTTTGGCGAAAAGCTCCATGCCCTAAGCGGTGGTTCTGCGGTTCTTCTCGTCATCCTGTTCGGTGTGGCCTCGGCCCTCAGCGCCAACCTCCTCAACAACATCCCCATGACCTTGGCGTTCGCCACGGCCCTGCGCAACCTGCCACCCATGGCGGTCCTTCCCGCAGCCCTGGCCACGGCCGTGGGATCGAACCTGGGGGCCAACCTCACCCCCATTGGGGCCCTGGCCGGCATCATGTGGATGACCATCCTGTCCGGAAAAGAGATGCGCGTCACCTTCACCGAATTTGCCAAATATGGCCTATTGATCACCCCTGCGGCCCTTTTGGCCTGCCTGCTGACGCTGGCTCTCCTGTGGACCTGAAGAAAAAAGCGCGGCGCAAAAGCGGCCGCACCCTTTGGTGCAGAAGGGTTCGAACCCGCTTCAATCGTTGGACAGCGTAGACCCCTGGACCTCGACCTTCTTGAACGTGACCCGCCCCTCCTCCTTGTCGAATCCTACGAGGACGCGGTCCACCCGGGAGAAGCGCCCTTGCAGAAGGGCCTCGGCCAAGGGGTTCTCCACCTCTGTTTGGATCCTGCGGCGCACCGCCGCATCCTGCCCCACCACCCGCTCGTGCAGTTTCTCCTCCAGTTTCAGGAGGCGCTCGCGTTCCTCTTGGGTGAGCTCGGACACGGGGATGCCCGTGAGGCCCGCACCTCCGGCACCTCCACGGCCACGGCCTTCTTCCAGCGCTCCGTGGCCTCCGCTAGCGCCTTCTCGGTCTCCTTGATCCGCTCCTCCAGGTCCTTGGCCCGGTCGAACAGTTTTCGGCTCGCGGCATAGTCGAGCTCGCGCTCGAGCTCCTGAAGCTGGGCTTCCAATTCCTGGATCTCCGCTGGCCGGGAGGTCGCCTGAATCCTCACCCGAGCCGCTGCCTGATCGATGAGGTCGATGGCCTTGTCGGGAAGGCACCGGCCAGTGATGTAGCGATCGGAGAGCTCCGCGGCGGCCACGATGGCCTCGTCGGTGATGCGCACCTTGCGGTGGGCCTCGAAGCGGTCACGCAGTCCGCACAGGATCTGGACGGTCTGCTCCAGGGGTGAGTTCGGAGACGAACACCGGCTGAAGCCGGCGCCCACGATCGTGTGGATCTCATCGATGAAAAGGATGAGCTCGTCCTGGTGGGCAAGGATCTCCTCGAGGATCGCCTTGACCCGCTCTTCGAACTCGTCTCGGTACTTGGTCCCAGCCACGAGGCTATTGACGTTGAGCTCCACCAAGCGCTTGTTCCGGAGGAATTCAGGCACCTCGCCGCGCACGATGCACTGGGCCAGACCCTCCACGTTGGCGGTCTTGCCCACCCCAGGCTCGCCGATGAGCACGGGATTGTTCTTCTTGCGACGGGACAGGATCTCGATGACCGTCTCAATCTCCTGGGCCTGACCGATCACGGGGTCGAGCTTGCCCTGGCGGGCGAGCTCGGTGAGGTCCTGGGAGAACTTGTCCAGGGTGGGCGTGGAAGAGCAGCGCTCCACCTTGCCCTCCTCCGCACCCCGGCCCACCACCTTTCACCACCTTTTGCCGTACGGCCTCAGGGCTCAGGCCGTATTTGCGCAAAAGATCACCGCCCAAGCCATCGGGCTCCTCGATCAGGCCGATGAGGAGGTGCTCGGGGCCCACCTAGGAGTGGCCAAGCTCCTGGGCCCCATGGAAGGCCGCTTCCAGCACAGCCTTCGCCCGCGGGCTCATCCCCACCTTCACCGTCTGGCCCTTCTCCGCCCTGAAGGTGCCCCGCGGCGCGTTGTGCTCCACGGAGCCCCGGATGTCCTCCGGCGAGAGCTTGAATTCCCGGAGGATCTCGCGCACCACCTCGCTCTCGGTGATGGCGTAGAGAACATGTTCGGTGTCCATCTCCCTTTTCCCGTAGTCCACGGCGACCCGGGCCGCACGCTGGAGAAGCTCCTTCGGATGATCCGAGAGGTACGCCCCGATGTCCGCCGCCTCCCGATCCCGCCAGCGCCGGGGGAAGAAAAACTCGTCCCAAAGGTCCCAGGGCCCGAGGGGGTCGCCGGCGCTCAGCCGGGCATGATCCCGCTCACAAAGGCGGAGGACACGGCGTTCGCCGCCCTCGACCGCCTCCACCTCCACCGTGGCCGGGCGGGATCCCTCAGACCTCGCACATCCTCATCGGGCTTCACCTCCCCGGGAGGGGCGCCCAGGCGCATAGGGCACAGGGATGAACTCCACGCCGGGCCGGCGCTGCGGCGCCTGAGGATAGAGCTCCATGAGCTCGTACACCTCTTTGGGCATGTCCTCGCTC
>CALKFO010000084.1 GCA_938084765.1 Candidatus Bipolaricaulota bacterium
GCCCCGTCCCCCCCGGGGGCGAGGAGGGGGGCGGAGCGGTTGGAGTAGGAGGCGAGCCTCCCGTCGGACCCCACCGCCCCCACGGTGAGGACCCCCCGGCAGTTCCCGGGGAAGTAGTCCCGGAAGTCCCGCCCGTAGTTCCCCGCCGCCGCCACCACCAGGACGCCCCGGGCCCTCACCTCGTCCAGGGCCTCCTGCAAAGCGGGGGAGCAGGGGCCTTCCCCGCTCAGGGAGAGGTTCACCACCTGGGCCGGGTGGGGGTTTGGGGGAAGCCCCGGCACGGGGATCCCCGCCGCCCACCGGAGGGCGAGGAGGAGGTCGCTCTCCCGCCCCGTCCCCTCGGGGGTGAGGAGGCGGATGGGGAGGATGTGGGCCTGGGAGGCCCCCGCCATCCCCACCCCGTTCCAGGCCGCCGCCAGGACCCCGGAGACGTGGCTCCCGTGGAAGGTCTGGAGGGGGCTTCCCGTGCTGGGCTCCGTGGGGTCGGTGTCCCCGTCCACGAGGTCCAGCCCCGGAAGGAGGACGCCCTCGAGGTCGGGGTGGCCGGGGAGGACCCCGGTGTCCGCCACCGCCACCACCACCCCCTCCCCCGTGGCCTCGGCCCAGGCCTCGGGGAAGCGGGCCAGGGGGAGGTTCCACTCCTCGGGGAAGAGGGGCTCGGCCTCGCCCCCCTGGGCCCGCACGGGGCGGTCGGGGAGGCCTTCCGTCCTTGAGGCCAGAGGCTGAAGCCCCTCCGCCCGGTACCAGCCCCCGCCCAGGGGCCTCCCGGAGCACCCCGTGGGGCAGTAGCGGAGGACGCCCGCCGCCTGGGGCGCGGCTTCCGCCTCCCCCACGTAGACCGCGCCCTCCAGGTAGAGATCCTGGGAGGAAGCGCTCTCCACCACCAGGCGGAAGGGGGCCTCCCGCCGCATCCCCCCGCCCTCGGCCACCACCCGGGCCTCCCAGGTCCCGGCCTCCCGGGCGGGGATGGCGAGGGAGAGCTCCTCCTTGCCCTCCACCTCCAGGGGAGGAGGGGTCATCCCCGGGGGAAGGCCCTCCACGAAGAGGCGGGCCCTGAGCCCCCTGGCCTCCACCCGCGCCGGGAGGGTGGCCGTCTCCCCCTCCCGAGCCCGCACCTTCTCCTGGCCCAGGGAGAGCCGGAGGAGGGGGGCCTCGAGGGCGCACCCCGTCAAAAGGAGCAGGCTAAAAAGGAGGCTCCAGGTCCTCCTCATCCAGGCCCACCTCCGCTACCCGCCGGGCGAAGGCCGCCTCGAGGGCCTCGTAGGCCTCCTCCAGGCTGGGGAAGTCCCCGAGGTCCTCCCGCTCCCCTCCGGGGCCCTCCCACCAGGCCCGGCACCGCCCCGTGGGCCACTCCTGGACCCACCCGTCCCCCATGGGCGTCTCGTAGACCCGCCGCTTCTGGCTTCCGTCAAACCGGAGAACCCGCATTTACTTCCCCCAAGCCACAGCGAAGTACCCCCGGAGAACCGCCACCACCTCCGGGCTTTCCACCACCACGAAGGCCGCCCCCTTGGGGGCCACGAAGAACCGTCCGTCCGCCAGGAGGAACCACCCGGCCATGGGCGTCCCCCCGAGGCGCACCACCTTCGCCCCCCGGGCCCAGGGAGGAGGCGCCTCCCGCCCCAGGACCAGGGTGAGGCGCTTCTCCTTCAGGGCCTCCCCCAGGGAGGCCGGGGGGAGCCCCACGGCCACCACCTCCTGGGTCCGGTTCGCCAGGAACCAGTAGAGCTCCCGCTCGGAGAGCTCCCGCACCTGGGGTAAGCCCTGGGCCAGGGCGGGGAGGAGGAGGGCGAGGGCGAAGAGAAGGGCCCTAGGGGATCCAGTACCCCTCATCGTCCTCGCGCTCCATGAGGAGGTCCAGCACTTCCCAGGGAACGAAGACGCCCTCTTCATCTTCCTCCTCCTCAAAGTCCTCCGCCTCCCGGTCCAGGCACTCCAGGCAGGCCGTCTCCAGCTCCCGGCCATCGGGGAGGCGGATCGTGATGCGCCCCGTTCCGCCGCACATGGGGCACGCCATCACGCCACCTCCGGCAACGGCACCCGGAACTCCGGGGCCCAGAAAAGCGCCTCCTCCCCCTCGGCGAGGAGAAAGGCCGCCTCAATCCCCCGCTGGTAGAGCCGCCACCCGAGCTCGGGATGGCGCACCAGGTAGTATTGCCCGGTACCGTCCACCTTCACCACGCTAGCCTCCTCCACGATCCGCCAGAACTCCGCGAGATCCGTCCGCATACGCCTTCTCCCGTGGGGCGAAGCCCCCAAGTCACTTCACCTCCTCCTGCCTCCTCGAGGCGCTCACCACGTAGCTCGTGGCTAGGCGCATCACCAGGGCCACCTTGCTGGAGACGGGGCCGTCCGGGGTGAGCCAGAGCCAGCGATCCGGGGTGCTGTATCCGGGGGCGAAGAGGTAGCCCTTCCCCCCGGCCCAAAGGATGGGCAGACCCAGGATGACCCCGGAGAGCTCCGGGGCATCCCGCTCACCCCCCACGGCCACCACCTTGAGGAGGCCTTCCTTCACCGCCTCCTTCAGCTCCGCCTCCAGCTTTCTCGCCGTCTTCCCGTCCGTGACGATGTACGCTTTAGGAATCCGTATCCCTCCCGGCGGGCAGGTGTAGATGGGCACGCCCCCGTAGGAGATGTTCTGGCACCCCCCTCCGTGCAGGATGAGCCCGAGGTAGCGGGCCAAAGCCTCCACCCCGGCCCCCGAGCCCACCACCATCACCTCCTGGCCCCGGGAAAGAGCGCCCTGAATCTCCCCCCAGGAGGCGGGGTAGAGCATGTCGTCCGGGAGGCCGCACATCTTGAGGGTGGTGCACAGGACGCACTTCGTCACCCGGTACACCCCCCGAAGGACCAGGGAGGGCTGGGAGAAGTCCAGCCGGGTGAGGCTACTGGGGTCGCACGAGAGCACCTGGCTGACCTTGTTCAGGTTGTTGCTGATCCCGCCCCAGTCCAGGTTGGAGAGCCAGTCAAACTGGGCGAGGGCGGGAACCAGAGCCACCGCAAAAAGAGCCATCCACCGCTTCACGCCTCACCTCCCGAGAAGGGGCCGATAGAGCGCCCTCAGGTCCAGGGCGTAGGCCGAAAGGTCCGAGACCAGGGTGTAGGGGGCTCCCCGCACCCCCGGCACCTCGTACCCCTCGGGCACGGAGACCCACCGCCAATGCGTCCTCTCCAGGGCGAAGGGGAGCACATAGGGGGGCACCCCCAGGGGTTGCGCCGGGCCTTCCAGGGGAAGCGAGGGGTAGGCGATGACGCAAGGGGGGCAGTATTCTACCCGGATGTCGATGGTGAGGGGCGTGTGCCAGTAGACCACCAGGCGGGAGAGCTGGCCCCAGGCCCAGCCCATCCAGTTCCCCAGGTTCACCTGGGAGAGGTCCACATTGCGGATGTCGGGGACCGTGGTCACCTCCAGGAAGTTCGTGCCCTGGAAGAAGGTGGCGTACCCGAAGGCCTCGTAGACGGGGAGGGACGAGGGAGGAAGCCAGCGCTTGGCCTCCTCGTACTTCCAGAGGCCTGGGGCCTCCTTCGCCTTCAGGGGCTCATCCTGGGGCTTCCCCCCGGTGAGCTTTTCCACCTCCCCCTTGGCCTTCACCGCCTGGTCCAGGGTCATGAGGGCCGTGGCCGCGCACGAGACCACCCGGTCCAGGTCCCCCGCGCACCCCTTGAGGACGGGGACCGCCCCGGTGAGCGCCCTCAGGGGAGCGTCCACCAGGTTCTTGAGGTTCTCCTTCAAAGCGTCCACCCCGGGCAGGCCCAGGAAGGCCCGGGAGTCAAAGAGGGTCTTGGCCGAGCGGTAGAAGTGGACGTAGAGGTACACCTTCTCCAGGTCGCTCCCCGCCCGGTCGATGAGCCGTTTGTAGGTGTCCCAGATGGCCTGCACCTGGTCCCAGAGGGCGGTGAGGTCCACGGGGAAGAGTTCGGTGTAGACCGGG
>CALKFO010000085.1 GCA_938084765.1 Candidatus Bipolaricaulota bacterium
ATGGCCAAAAGGAAAGCGACCATCACCCCAAAGGCCGAAAAGAGCCCGAACTCCCGGGTGGGCACCAGGAACGAAGAGAGGAGGGTGAGGAAGCCCGCGGCGGTGGTGGTGGCCGCACCCAAAACGGGCAGGAACATCTCCTGGATCGTGCCTTGGACCGCCCTCCTTCTGTCCTCCCCCCGGGAGACGCGCTGGAAGTATTCGTTCACCACGTGGATGCCGTAGGCAGAGCCCACCGCCACCAGCACCACGGGAAGGAAGGTGGAGATCATGGTGAGCTTGTGCCCGGTGAGGCCCATAAGGCCCATGGTCCAGACGAGCCCCACCAGCACCACGGAAAGGGGCAAGGCCACGCCCCACAGGCTGCGAAAGCTCCAAAGGAGCACGAGCACCACGACCGCGACCACCACGGGCAGAAGGAAGGCGAGGTCTTGGCGCATGTAGCGGTTCACATAGACGAGGAAGGCTGCGTCCCCGGAGATGTGGACCTCTTCAGGGCCTGCGTATTTTCGCGCCAGTTCCTCCAAGCGCCGAAGGATCTGGGCCTGGATGTCCTCCCGCTTTTCCGTCACCGCAGTGAGACGAAGGAGAATGTTGGCGCCTGAGCCGTCGGAAAGGACAAGGGCGTCGCGCACCATCCGCTCGGAAAGGACTTTGGCGCGAAAGAGCTCCACGTCTTCTTGGGAACCTGGAGGGCCAGGGAGAATGGGACGGACCACGAGGGCAGCCTCCGTGCCCTCCACGATCTTCACGTTGGCCGGGGAGATCACCTCCTCCACCAAGCCCTCGGCCTTGAGCCCCTCCAGCTCGGCGGTGAGGGCGTACAGCTTCTGGAGGGAGGGGAGATCGAACAGGGTTCCGCCCTCCTCTGCGGTGATGGCCAGAATGAAAAACGACTGCCCGCCGAAAAGGTCGCGGGTGCGGCGGTATTGGGCCACGATGGGGTCGTCTTCGGGAAGCATCTGGGAGTAGTCGGCCTGAAAGCCGATGCGCGGGATGAACGCGGCGAAAGCAAGGCTCACAAGGCCGATCAGGGCCAGGACGAGGTGAGGGTGATCCGTGACCAAGCTTGTCAGGCGCCGCATTCACGGCCCTCCCATGTACCCTCGTGCCGCCAAGACCAGGGTCAGAAGGAGCGGGTAGAGGTCTTGGCCGGGGCCGCGCACCTCCCGTAGGGAGAAGAAGGCCTGGGCCAAGGCGCCCCGTAGCCCAGCGAGGGCTTCCGCGACCGGGGGAGGAAGAAGCTCCTCCAGCGGCGCGCAGAACCAGATGTAGGGCCCGTGGGCAGGGATGTACACGGCCACGTGGAAAGGCTCGCCCGTCCAACGCCGGGTGGGAAACTGAGAAACGGCGTGGAAGGAAAACGCGCCGGTGGCGCGAAGGGCCCGCACGGCCGCCACAAGGCGGAGGGACTCCTCCAGGGTTTGGGTCTCGTCCACCACCAGGACGCGGATCTGCGCCAGTCCGGGCAGGGCAAGGACCAGCACCACAGCCCACAGCGTCAATTTCCTCACGGGAACCTCCTTTTCAAGGGCGGAGTGCTCGCCAAGCCAGATCTGCCAACTCTTCGGCGCCGCGGCGGCGGAGCTCCTCGGCCAGTTCGTCCTTGTGGGCCGCGCGCAGGGTCACCGCGGCCGCCATGCCCAAAAGGGCGTAGGCCGTGAGGAGCGGGTGCACGGGCCGGATGGCGCCGGTCTGCATTCCCTCCTCCAGGAGGGCAGCGATGGCCCGGGCATGCTCCTCCCACAGGCCGCTGAATTTCCGCCACAACGCCGGGTCCTCGGGCGCCCAGACCCGGCTGAGGAGCTGGGCGGTCTCCGGCTCCTGGGCGAGCTGGGCGAAGTAGGCGGTGAGGACCTGGCGCAGGACCTCGGGGGCGGGCAGGCCTTGGCCCATGAGCTCCCGGGCCTGGGAAAGCCGTTCGGCGAAGGCGCGGCGGACCACGGCCAAGAAGAGCTCGTCCTTGGAGCGGAAGTAGTGGTAGAGGGAGCCGATGGAGACCTGGGCGAGTTTAGCGATGTCGCGCATGCCGGTGGCATGGAAGCCCTGGCGGGCGAAGAGTTTTCTTCCCGCCTCCACGATCCTCTCCAGGACCAGGGTATCGGCCATATCGAACGTTCGTTCAATCATCCGGGAACACCCCCTCTTCGTCAAGGGGCCTGCGCGGTGAGGTCCGTCACCCCCTCACAGGGGGCCTTGGCCGAAGTCGGCCGCCCGCAGCCGGCCCCACCTGCTCGCCCCGAACACCCTTCCCCGTCCCGGGGACAACCCGCTCACCCCCGGCTTTTCCTTCTCCTCCCTCGCTGCGTCGGGAGCCCTCTCCTCTCCCTCCCGAGGGGAGGGGAAAGGCCTCCCGGATCGCCGGCACAAAATCCTCCGCCCGAGCGGCCCCCACGCGAAAACCCCAGGGACAGCCCGGCACGCCCCGTTCAGGGGCCAAACTCCTGGCCACAGGCCAGACACCGCCAGGTGATCGCTCCGGTGAAGATGTGCCAGCGCACAGGGAGAAGTTGGCCCTTCCCGCAAGAGGGGCAACGGAACAGCTCGGTCTCCGCTTGAACCGGCCCCTCCAGGGCCACGCGGAACCCCGCGGGAATGGCCAAGGGCAGGGAAGCGACGCGCACCTCCAGCGGCGGAAGAACCAGGGGATGGGTCACCTCCACCGGCAGGGGTTGGGAGAGCTCGGCCAACCTCAGGGTGACCCCGCTGTGCATCGTCCGCCATCCCAGCCAGAACAGGGCGGCCAGCGCGCCCACCAGGAGCCAAATCCCGGCCACCAGGAGCCAGCGGTACACCGCACCACCTCCCGATGCAGGGTAAAAGAAAAAGCGCGCCCGGGAGGACTCGAACCCCCAACCCTCGGCTCCGAAGGCCGATGCTCTGATCCTGTTGAGCTACGGGCGCGAGAAGCGGTTCGCTGGCCTGCCCTCGGCCATTCCGGATCTGTCCTTCAGAACCGTCGCGTCCTACAACCGCCAGCGAACCCGCCTGGGAGGAGCGACGGGACTTGAACCCGCGACCCCCGCGTCCACAGCGCGGTGCTCTGCCAGGCTGAGCTACGCTCCCCTGGCGCGCCCGGGAGGACTCGAACCCCCGACCTGCGGCTTAGAAGGCCGCTGCTCTGGTCCACACTGAGCTACGGGCGCTGGAGCGGGTAACGGGAATCGAACCCGTGCCACTGGCTTGGAAGGCCAGCGCTCTACCACTGAGCTATACCCGCGCCCCCTGGTCGGAGAGGCCGGATTCGAACCGGCGACCTCATGGTCCCGAACCATGCGCGCTAACCAGGCTGCGCTACTCTCCGACCCACCTATTTTACCCGTCCTCAGCGCAGGAGGATGAACCGCGTTCGGCCAGCGCGCACCACCGTGAGCAGGACCTCGTCCTCCTCGCCCAGCTGGGACACGATCCTGTTCCAGTCAGAAACGTTGGCCACGGGCTCCCGGTTCACCTCCACGATGAGGTCGCCCTCCTGCAGGCCGGCCCAGTAGGCGCGCGAGCCGGCCTCCACCCCGGTCACCACCACCCCCGTGTCCCGGGTGAGGCCATAGCGGCTGCGCAGCTCCGGCGTCACATCCTGCACGGTGATCCCGAACTTGCGCAATCCGGGAGCGCCGAGCCCTTGCCCCTCCGGGGGCCGCTCGGCCAGCACCACCGGCAGGGTCAGGCTGGCCCGGTTCCGCACCACCGTGAGGGTCACGCGCTCGCCCACCCGCCGGTACATGATCTCCCGCTGCAGCTCGCTGGAGTTGCGCACGGGCTTCCCATCCACCGCCACGATGACGTCCCCGGAGCGCAGGCCCGCCTTCTCCGCGGGCGAGCCGGGCACCACCTCCGTGACCAGCGCGCCCTCCCGCACGCCCAGCTGGCGCTCCATCCCCGGGATCACGTCCTGGATGTACACGCCCAGCCAGGCCCGGGTGACCCGGCCCTGCTCGACGATTTGAGCCAAGGCAACCTTGATCTCGTTGATGGGCACGGCGAAGTTGATCCCCTCCACCGCGATCCCTGATTCCGTTCGGCGCGCGATGAGGGTGTTCATGCCCACCACCTCGCCGTAGGCGTTGACCAAGGGTCCGCCGGAGTTGCCGGGGTTGATGGCCGCATCGGTCTGGATCATGCGCCGGAAATACCCCGATCCGTCGGGCCTGGGCACGTCCCGGTTGAGGGCGGACACGATCCCCAGGGTCACCGTGTGGGAAAAGCCCAAGGGATTGCCGATGGCGATGACCCAATCCCCGATCTCCAGGGCATCGGAATCCCCCAGGGGCGCGGCGGGAAGGTCCGCCCCGTCCACCACGAGCACCGCAAGGTCCAGGAGGTCATCCGTTCCCACCACCTGCGCCGGCCAGGAATCACCGCTTTGAGCCGTGACCACGATGGAAACCGCCTTTTCCACCACATGGTAGTTGGTGAGGATGTACTTTCTTCCGAGGTGTTCGACCACGAAACCCGAGCCCAGCGAGGTTTGCGTGGTCTCGGGCTCGCCGAAGAACCGGCGGAAGAACGGATCCTGGAAGAACTGGTCCCACCAGGTAGTCGCCCTCCGAGTCGCTTCCACCTTGACCACCGCGGGCGCCACCCGAGCGATGGCCGCCTTGACCGCGGCCTGGCCCGAGGCGGCAATTAGGGCCTGCACGTCCTGGGCCAGCGCTGCCCCTGCCACCACCACCGCTAACCCCAACGCCAAAAGCCTCCGCATACCCGTTCACCTCCGCTTCCAGTTCTACGCCGCGGGACCGCACATTCTATGGAGCGCATGTGCAAAATTTGTGGAGACCCAACCTTTCTCGGCCTATCATACCGGGGGTATGGCCGTTCCGCAGAAGAAAGCGATCGCCCTCATGTCCGGGGGGCTGGACTCCGCCCTGGCCGCAGCCCTCACCCGGCGCTTGGGGTTCGCCGTGGTGGGGCTGAACC
>CALKFO010000086.1 GCA_938084765.1 Candidatus Bipolaricaulota bacterium
GCTCGGAGAAGGCGTTGGCCACCTCCCTGCCCGCGATGTACAGCTCGAAGCGCTCGGTGAGGTCCGGCCGATCGGGCTTGCGCTTGGCCAAGGGCGAGATGTCCCAGGGGTAATCCAGGACGAACGTGGGGTTCCACAGGGCTCTCTCGGCGCAGGTCTCCAGGAGGTGTTCGATCACTTTCCCTTTGGGGCCGCGCCGAAGGTGGTCGGGGACAGGGATCCCTTTGCGTTCCAGCTCCGCCAAAAGTTCTCCAAGCGGCTTTTCCACGTCACAGCCGCTCGCTTCCGCCACGAGCTCCAAAAGCGGAACCCGTCGCCACGGCCGGGAGAAATCGATCATCCGGCCTTGGTATTCTAGTTGGTGGCCCCCCGCCACGGCAAGGACACACGCCTCGATCAGCCCCTCCGCCAGCTCCATCATCCCCTGGTAGTCCGTGTAGGCCTCGTAAGCCTCCAAAGCGGTGAACTCCGGGTTGTGCTCGGAGGAGATGCCCTCGTTGCGGAAGTTGCGGCCGATCTCGTAGACCTTCTCCAGCCCTCCCACAAGGAGCCTCTTCAAGTAGAGCTCGGGCGCGATGCGCAGATAAAGGTCGCGGTCAAGCTCGTTGTGGTGGGTGATGAACGGCCGGGCAGCTGCTCCGCCGGGGATGGGCTGAAGAACGGGGGTCTCCACCTCAATGAAGCCCCGCTCGTCCAAGTAGTGGCGGATAGTGCGGAGGATGAGGGCCCGTTTGACGAGGATGGCCCGGCTCTCAGGGTTGGCCAAGAAGTCCAGGGCCCGCTCGCGGTAGCGCGTCTCCACGTCCCGCAGGCCATGCCACTTCTCGGGGAGGGGGCGGAGGGCCTTGGCCAAAAGCACGAGCTCGTGCGCGGCCACGCTCAGCTCCCCCGTTTTGGTGGTGAACACCTCCCCCCGCACGCCCACGATGTCGCCGATGTCCAGATGCGCAAGCCAGAACGCATAGCCCTCGTCCCCTAGGGTTTGGGGGCTGGCGAAGATCTGGATCCGGCCGGAGCGGTCGTGGAGGTCCGCGAAGGTGGCGCGGCCCATGCGGCGCAGGGCCAGGATCCGGCCGGCCACGGCCACCGTTTGGCCGGTATGGCTGGCCGGGGCCAAATGGCCAAACTGCCGGCGCACTTCCTCCGCGGTGTGGGTGCGGGAAAAGCGGTGCGGGTACGGATTGATCCCCTGAGCCCGCAGGCGCGCAAGCTTCTCTTTTCGGACAGCGATGAGCTCCTGTTCGGGCATCAGCCCCTCTCGATCCCCAGGATCTCGTAGCGGATTCGGCCGGCAGGAGCCTGCACCACCACCTGCTTGCCTTTCCCGTGGGTGAGGAGGGCCCTCCCCACCGGCGAGTCGATGCCGATGCGACCCTCCAGGAGGTCCACCTCGGCCGGAGGCACCAGCGTCACCGTCCACTCCTCCCCCGTCTCGATGTCCTTGAGGATCACGCGGGAGCCGATGCCCACCTCATCGGTGCGGATCTCGTCCTCGGAGATGATGCGGGCGTTGGCCAAAAGCTCGCGCAGGGCCCGCACCTCCCGCTCCAAAAGCTCCTGCTCCTCCACAAGGTACAGGTACTCCTTGTTCTCCCGGAAGTCGCCGCCGGAGTGCTCCTTGGCTTGGGCCAAAAGGGCGGGGATCTCCTGGTAGAGCCGGCGCTCCTTGGCCTCCAGCTCCGCCTTCTTCCTTTCGTACCCCTCACGGGTGAGAAGCGTTTCGCGCGCCATCGTACACCTCCTGAAATTCCCGCACCCACGCTTTTGCAATTTCTCCAGGCCGAAGCCGGGCCGTCTCCGGCCGGGCGATCACCGCCACATCCAGGTGGCGAAAGAGGCCCTTGTTCAGCCGGAACCCCTCCCGGATCCCCCGCTTCACCCGGTTCCGCACCGCCGCCTTGCCCACCCCTTTTCCCACCACCACCAGAAGGCGGGGCGTGGGGTCCTCCTTGTGCCGCACCCGAAAGGAAAAGAGCTGGCCATCCAACCTTTTCCCTTCCCGAAACAGGCGCTCGATGTCGCGGCGCCGGGTGAGGCGGTGCTCCCGGCCCAAAGAGAAATCCATCGGGAAAAGGTATCCCCTAAACGTGCCTCCTGCAACTTGGCCTGGCCCGCGCGGTGCTCTACCCTTTTGGGCATGCGGCGCACGAAGATCGTGGCCACCCTGGGCCCAAGCTCGTGGGAGGAGGAGCGCATCGCCCGCCTGGCCCAAGCCGGGGTGAACGTGTTCCGGATCAACACGGCCCACGGCAGGCCGGAGGAGCACGCGGAGCTCATCCGGCGTGTGCGTCGGGCTGCGCCCAACTGCGCGGTCCTCTTGGACACCGCCGGTCCCAAGGTGCGGGTCGGCCCTCTGCCCCAACCCCTGGAGGTCCGGCCCGGGGAGGAGGTCCTCCTGGGCGAGGGCGGGGTTCCCCTGTCCCATCCCGAGGCGGTGCGGGCCGTGCCCGCCGGCGCCCGGGTCCTCCTGGCCGACGGCGCGCTCGAGCTCACCGTGGTGGAGAACCACGGGAGCTTTTTGCGCTGCCGGGCGGAGCGAGCCGGAACAATCCAATCCGGAAAGGGCGTGAACTTCCCGGGCGCGGTCCTGCCCCTTCCTGCGCTCACCGCCCAGGATCGGCACAGCCTGGCCTTGGCCCGGGAGGCCGGCGTGGACCTCGTGGCCCTCTCCTTCGTGCAGCGCCCGGAGGACGTCGCGGAGGCCCGGGCGCTCCTGGGGCCCCAGGGACCCTGGGTCCTGGTGAAGGTGGAGCTGGCGGCGGCGGTGGCGCGCATGGCCGACCTGTTGGCGATCAGCGACGGAGCCATGGTGGCCCGGGGCGACCTCGGCGTGGAAATCGAGCCCTACCGCGTGCCCTTGGTGCAGCGAAAGCTTGTGGATCTCAGCAATTCCCAGGCCAAACCCGTGATCGTGGCCACCCAGATGCTGCAGAGCATGGTGAGCTCCGTGGTGCCCACGCGGGCGGAGGTGGCCGACATCGCCAACGCCGTGTGGGATGGAGCGGACGCCCTGATGCTCTCCGAGGAGACCGCGGTGGGGAAATACCCGGAGGAGGCCGTGCGCGTCATGGACGCGGCGGTGCGCGCCGCCGAGGCCGGAGAGGTCGCCATTCGCGTTCCTGGGCTTGCGCCGGAGCTGGTGGGCGAAGTCCCGGCGGCCATCGCCCAAAGTGCCTGCGCCATCGCGCAGGAAGTGCGGGCCAAGCTGATCCTATGCGCCACGATCTCCGGGTGGACCGCCAAACTCGTGGCGGCGCTGCGGCCTGCGGTGCCCATCGCCGCGGTGACCCCCCGGCCCGAGGTCCTGCGCCGTCTGGATTTGGTCTGGGGCGTGGTGCCCCTGCTCATCCCGCCGGCCCAAACCCTGGACGAGCTTTTGGATTGGGCCCTGGGGGCGGCCCGCGCCGCCGGGCTCCTGGGCCCCGGCGAGCGCGTGGTGTTCACGGCCGGGCTCCCCTTCCAAAAGCCCGGCACCACCAACCTCATCCGCGTTCTGGACGCCTAAAAGGGGACCTCCTCCGGCGGGGGCTTTTCCTCCGCCTCCTCTTCGCGCTCCAAGCGTTCCGTTATCGTTCGTATCTGCATTTCCGCCGCGGTGATCTTTTTGCGCAGGAGGCTGATGAGGTTCGCCGCCTCGGCCACAAGCTGAGAAAGCTCGTCGATGTCCACCTCACCCCGCTCGATCCGTTCCAGGATCGCGTCGAGCCTGGCCACCGCCTCGGCGTAACGGAGGTCAGTCCGTTCGTCCACGTTCACCCCCTTGGGAGAGGAGCCGCAGGAGCCCGGCGCGGAGCTCGGCCGTGAGGGTGGTGCCCCGGGGGGCCTGTTCCGGGTCCGTCACCACCTGACCGGAGGGCAGGCGCAGAATGGCAAATCCCCGCTCCACCACGCGCTTGGGGTCCAAGGCCCGCCGGCGATCCTCCCGGGCCTGCACCCGTTCCTTGGCCTGTTCCACCCGCGCCAGGGCGAAGGCCAAAAGCCTCCCCTTTTGGGTGGCCAAAAGGGAGCGGGCCTGGACCAGTTCCCGCTCGGCTCCCCGGCGCAACCGGGTCACAGCCTCCCCAAGCTGGGCCCGTCTCCCGCCCAGGATCGTGCCCACCGCGCGGGGCAGGGCTTGGGCCACGTGACGGAGGTGCTCCGCGGCCCGGCGCACGGCGGTCCGCGCGGCCAAAAGCAAGCGATGCTCCCGATCCGCCAGCCGCCCTTCCTCCCGACGCAAGAGGTTGTGGGTTTCTCGGGCGATGCGCCCCGCTTTATCGGAGAGGCTGCGCCGGGCCTCCCTCACGCTCTCCTCGGCCTGGCTCAGGATGGTGGCGAAGGCCTCCTCCACATGGTCCAAGGTTTCCTGGACGCGCAGGACCAGGAGTTTGGCCGCGCCAGAGGGCGTGGCCGGCTTTGGGCGCCAGCCCACCTCGTCCAGGACACAGCGGTCCTCCTCATGGCCGATCCCCACCACCACCGGGATGGGGAAAAGGGCCACCGCCCGGGCCAAGGCCTCCGAATCGAACCAGGCCAGATCAGCTCGGGAACCCCCGCCCCGACAGATCAGGATCACATCGAACTCCTCTACATGGGCCCGGAACCAGTCCAGGGCGTTGAGCACCGAAGGCTCCGTGAAGTGCCCTTGCATCCGGGCACCGTGCACGGTGACCTGGAAAGCAAAACCCGAGGCCCGCAGGGTGTTCAAGACATCGTTTTGGGCGTCGGAGCCCAAGCTTGTGATCAGGCCCACCCGCAGGGGAAGAAGGGGGAAGGCCAGGGATTTGTTGCGCTCGAGGATTCCCTCCTTGGCCAATTTGCGCAGGATTTCCTCGCGTCGGCGGGCCGCCTCGCCCAGGGTGTAGTGGATGTCCAGGTCCCGCACGATCAGGCGGTACACGCCCTCCCGCACCCACAGGTCCACCTGGGCCAGGACCCGCACGGTCAGCTCGTCCTGGAGCCGGAAGGGATGGCCGGCTTGGGCCAGTTTCCCCTCGATGAGGTCCCGCTCCGCGGGGAAGAGGATGGCCTCCACTTGGGCGATGATCTTCCCGTCCCTCCGCTCCACGAGATGGAACTCCACCCGCTCCTTGTGCGCGTTTTTCTCGTAGCCCAGGATCTCCCCGACCACCCAGATGGGGCTGGGGAAGGCCTGGGTCAGGGCGGTGCGGGCCAAGGCGTTCAAGGCCGAGACGGTCAAATCCTGAACGCTTGCCCTTTTCTCCCAGTACAGCCTTTGCGTGGCCTCATCAAAGGAAAAGCCCTCGCCCTGGAGGAGCTCCACCACGGAGACCACGTGCTCCTTGGGCACCTTCCAGAACCTTCTTTCCCGGTCCCAGCGGCTTTCGGGAAGCGCCCGCACAAGTTGCACCAGGCGGGGATCGTAGTCGAAAAGGATGTGCAGGTAGTCCCCGACCTCCACCACCTTGCGCATGTCCTTGACCGAAAGGTAACGTACTGGGCTACAATGCGTCTTGCAAGATGACGGGTCTGTGGGACCTTGTGATCGTGGGCGGTGGGCCGGCGGGGCTCACCTGCGCCATCTACGGCCGGCGCGCCGGCCTGTCTACCCTGGTTGTGGAGAAGGCCATGCCCGGTGGCCAGCTTTTGGAGACCCCCGTGGTCGAAAACTTCCCCGGCTTTCCGGAACCCATCTCCGGGATGGAGCTCATGACCCGGGTTCATCGTCAAGCGGAGCGCCTGGGCGCGGAATTCCTGTATGCCACCGCCAAGGCCCTGGAGGCCCAGGAAGAGAATTGGGCGGTGCACACGGATAAGGGGCGGGTGGTGGGG
>CALKFO010000087.1 GCA_938084765.1 Candidatus Bipolaricaulota bacterium
ACGAGCAGGCCGCCCAACGCGGGCAAAAGCCTCCGCCCCACCGTCTCCAGATCCCGGCGAATTCGCGGATGGGCAATGCCTGAAGAAGAAGGGCCGGCGACATGGCGGAGGAACCCTGGGAGCAGGAGCACACAAGAGAGAGCACCGCCGCCCAGGGTGCCCACCACCAAGCCGAAGATGGGCGGCCGAAACCAGAGGGAAAGGAAAAGAGCTCCCGCAGCCATCCCCAGGTTGAGCACAGCTGGAGCCAAAGCAGGCAGGAAGAAGGAGCCATGCACATTGAGCACGGCCGCGGCCAGCGCCGACACGGATACACAGCCGATCACCGGGAAAAGCCAAGAGGCCAGGGACGCCGCCTCCTGCATCTTCTCCGGCGGAAACCCCGCGGCCAGAAAGGGCACATAAAACCTGGCTAGAACGCATCCCATCCCCACGAGGGGAAGGAGGGCCAGGAGCAACACCCGGGTGAAGGTCCGCAGGAAGGGAGCGCCTTCGCCCCGGGCGCGGGCCTGGGCATACACGGGAACAAAAGCCGAGGCGAACCCCGCCTCCCCGATCACCTGCCGCAGGGCCTGGGGGAGGAAAAGCCCCACGAGAAACGCGTCGTAGCTGGCGGAGGCGCCGAAGGCATAGGCGATGGCGGCGTCCCGCACGAACCCGGTGACGCGGGAGATGAGGGTGCCCGCGGCGGCCCGCCCGACCCGGCCCAACACCATGGCCTAGGCCGCGGGCTCCACCTTCACCGTCACGGTGACCTTGATGTCCTCGTACAGCCGGATCTCCGCCGGGAAAGTTCCCACTTCGTGGATGGGCGCAAGCCCGATGTGATCGACAGGGATCTCCACGCCGAAGCGCTCGGCGATGGCCTGGGCCAGGTCGTGGGCGCGCACGGCCGCATACAGCTTGTTCTTGTCGTGCACCCGTCGGGCGAACACGAACTCCGCCCCCCGCAGTTTCTCCGCCCACGCCTGGGCGCGGCTCCGCCGATCCGCCACCTCCGCCTGATACCGCTCCCTCAACTTTTGAAACCGCGCGAGTTCATGGGGCGTGGGCAGCACCGCCAGCTTCTTGGGGAAAAGGTAGTTGCGGGCAAACCCATCGCGCACCTCGACCACATCTCCAGGTGTGCCCAGACCCGGAACCTCTTTGACGAGCAGCACTTTCATGACGGCCTCCTTGAGCTCCGTTCAATGGTAGAGGGCCCGGACGTCCGGCTCAACGGAGCTATACTTTACCCGAGGAGGCGACGATGCACCTGGATTTGGATGCCATGCGCGCCGCACCGGGAAAGGTGTTCCGGGTGGAGGGGAACGAAAGCATTCCCGTCCTGGATTGGCGCGGTGAGCAAGTGTCCATGGAGGGTCCCGTGCATGCGGAGGCCTCCGCCTTTTTCACCGAGGCCACGAACCAGGTGATCCTGACCGTCCACGTGCGGGGCCGGGCCCACCGCCACTGCTCGCGGTGCCTGGCCGACCTGGTGGAGGAGTTCGATCGGGAGGAAGAGCTGGAGGTCTATCCGGACGAGATCCAGGGGAAGTATCTCGAGCTTCGGCCGTTCATCGAGGCCGGGGCCAGGCTGGGTCTGTCCCTCAAGCCCCTGTGCAAGCCGGATTGTCGGGGCATCTGCCCCTATTGTGGAGCGGACCTCAATCGCGAGGAGCACAAACCCCAGTGCCAGCGGCCGCGACTTCCCCGCGATCCGCGGCTGGGCAAGCTCGCCGAGCTCCTGGAGGAACAGGGATGAGGAGGGTGCTGGGGGTGGATCCGGGCCTCACCGCCACGGGCTACGCCGTGGTGGCGGAAGAGGATGGCCACTTCCGCCTCCTTTGTGGGGGGACGGTGCGCACGCGGGCCCAGGACCCTCTTCCCGAGCGACTTTTGCACATTCACCGCACTCTGGCCCACGTGGTGGAGGCTTGGGACCCCTGGGCCGTGGCCCTGGAGGAGGTGTATTTGGCTAGAAACGCACCCTCCGCCCTGTACACCGTGCAGGTCACCGGGGTGGTGTTGCTTTTGGCCTGCGGACGAGAGGTGTTCCGGTACGCGCCCCGCGAGGTGAAGCGCTGGATCTGTGGCCACGGCGGTGCGTCGAAAGAGCAGGTGTGGCACATGGTCGCTCATCTTCTCGGCCAGAGGCCCGATTCTGACCACGCTGCAGATGCCGCCGCTTTGGCCCTGTGCGCCCTTCTTGCCGCCCGACCATGACGATCTACGAGGCCTTGGGCATCAAGGACGTTCCCGAGCGGATCCTCCTCATCGACGGACACTCCACCCTCTTCCGCTGCTTTTATGCCATCCCCGACCTGGCCACCTCCAAGGGCGAGCCGGTCAACGCCCTTTACGGGTTTGTGCGCTCCCTTCTCATGGCCTTGCGGGAGTACCCCTCCCGGTACGTGGCGGTGGCCTTCGACACGGAGGGGAAGACCGTGCGCCACGAAACCTTTGCCGAGTACAAGGCCACGCGGAAGCCCATGCCCGAGGCCTTGGCGCGGCAGCTCCCCTGGGTCAAGCCCCTGCTTGCGGCCTTGGGCATCCCCTATGTGGAATGCCCGGGCTATGAGGCCGATGACGTCATGGCCACCCTGGCCAGGCGGGCGGAAGCCGCCGGGATCCCCGCCCTCCTCCTTACCGGTGACAAGGACATGGCTCAGCTCGTCTCCGACCGGATCTTCCTCCTCAAGCCGGGGCGAAAGCCCTCGGATCGCTTGACGCTCGTGGATCGGGCGGGGGTGGAGGCCCTGTTCGGCGTCAAGCCTGAACAGATCGTGGACCTGCTCGCCCTGGAGGGCGATTCGGTGGACAACGTGCCCGGGGTGCCAGGGGTGGGCGAAAAGACCGCCACGGAGCTCCTGCGCCAGTACGGCAGCTTAGAGGGGGTGCTGAACGCTGCGCCCCGCCTGGGGAACAAACGCGTAGCCCAGGCCCTCCAAGTGCACCGGGAAAAGGCCCTGCTCTCCCGCGAACTGGTGAGGCTGCGGGAAGCTCCCCTTGCTTTGGGCCCTGAGGATTGCGCCCCCCGTCCCCTCGATCCCCAAGGGCTGCGCCAGCTTCTCGAGGAGTTGGAGTTCAAATCCATCCTGGCAGAGCTCAAACTGGAGGAGCATCAGGCTCCCACCCCCTTGTACGAGGTCATCACCCGCGAGGACGCCTTCTTGGCGCTTCTGGAAAGACTGGGCAAGGCGGAGGAATTCGCCTTGGACCTGGAGACCACAAGCGAGGACCCGCTGAGCGCGGAGATCGTGGGGATCGCGGTGGCGGTGGAGCCCTACCGCGGCTACTACATCCCCGTGGGCCACCGTTATCCGGGTGCGCCTCACCAGCTTCCCCTGGACTACGTGTTGGCGCATCTTGCACCGCTGTTGACCGCGGAGCGGCCCCGCAAGATCGGACAAAACCTCAAATACGACCTCCAGGTCCTCCTGAACTACGGGATCGACGTGCGGGGGGTGGCCTTCGACTCCATGATCGCTCACTGGCTCCTCAAGCCCGATGCGCCCTCCCACAGCCTGGAGGCCATCGCTAAGGAGGAGCTTGGGGTTCAGGTTCAGACCTACCGGGAGCTTTTGGCCCTGGGCGGGGAGCGGGAGATCCGGGAGGTGCCGGTGGAGCGGGCAGCCCGCTACTCCGGGGAGGATGCGGAGATGGTGGTGCGCCTGCGCGCTCCCCTCACAAAGAAGCTCGCTGAGGCCGAGCTTCTCCACCTGTTCACGGAATTGGAGATCCCCCTCATCGAGGTCCTCCTTTGGATGGAGCGTCGGGGCGTGCTCCTGGATGTGGACGAGCTTCGGGCCCAAGGGAAAGAGTTGGAGATCCTTTTGGAGAAGACGCGGGAGGAGCTTTTTGCCCTGGCCGGCGGACCGTTCAACCCCAACTCCACCCCTCAGGTGCGGGAGATCCTCTATGAGCGCCTGAGGCTCCCCGTGCTGGAGAAGACGAAGACCGGGCCATCCACGGATGCCCAGGTCCTGCGGGATTTGGCTCAATACCACGAGTTCCCCGCCAAATTGATCGCGTATCGGGAGCTGGAGAAGTTGCGGAACACCTATGTGGAAAAGCTCCCTCTGCACGTGCACCCCAGAACGGGCCGGGTGCACACCTCCTTCAACCAAACCGGCACAGCTACAGGAAGGCTGTCCTCCTCCGAGCCGAACCTCCAGAATATCCCGGCGAAGACGGAGGTGGGGGTGGACATCCGGCGGGCGTTCGTGGCGCCTCCGGGCAAGGTCCTCCTGGGCGCTGACTATTCGCAGATCGAGCTGCGGATCCTGGCCCATCTCTCCGGCGACGAGGCCCTTCTCGAAGCCTTCCAGCGTGGGGAGGACCTGCACCGCCGCACCGCCTCCGTCCTCTTCGGCGTCCCCCTGGAGGCCGTGGATTCCCGCATGCGCACCATCGCCAAACGCGTGAACTTCGGGATCATCTATGGCATCACGCCGTACGGTCTATCCCGGGACGTGGGCATCCCTCAAGAGGAGGCCAAGGCCCTCATTGACCGCTTCTTCCAGGCCTATCCCAAGGTGGCGGAGTTCGTGGAGCGGCTGGTGGAGGAGGCACGGGCCAAAGGCTTCGCCCAGACGCTGTTGGGGCGGAAGCGACCGTTGCCGGGGCTGCGCAACCCCGAGCGCCGGGGGATCGGCCAGGACCGGCGAAACGCCATCAACACCCCGATCCAGGGCACGGCCGCCGACCTCATGAAGCTGGCCATGCTCCGCATCCACCGCGCCTGGAAGGAGGGGAAGCTTCCCGCGGAGATGATCCTGCAGATCCACGACGAGCTGGTGTTCGAGGTGGGGGAGGGTGAGGCTGAGCGCGCCGGGGCCATGATTCGCGATCTCATGGAGGGGGTGTGGGAGCTGCGCGTGCCCCTCAAAGTGGACGTGAAGATCGGCCGCAACTGGAGCGAGATCTAGCCGCGAAGCCAGCTTCCCTTGCCCACCAGTGCGCCCGCAAGCTCCACGTTCTCCAACCGGACGCCTTCGTCCACCACGCACTCCCAAAGCCGAGAGCGCAGGATTTGGGCAGGGCCAAGGACGACGGAGCGCTCCACGGTGGAGTCCTGAAGCTCGGCCTCGGGATGGACCCAGCTTCGGCCGCCCGTGACGCGCAAGTTGGCCTCGATGTAGGAGGCCCGGTCGCCGATGTCCAGCCAGTCCTGGACGTCCGTGAAGGCCACGATCTCCCGGCGGGCCAAAAGCCAACTCAAGAAGTAGCCCGGCGCGTCATGGCCAAAAGGAGCCTCCTGGACGAACTCAAAAAGCAACGGGAGGACGTCGCGGGGGAAAAAGTAGCAGGCGGTGCTTACCAAATTCGAAACGGGCTCCTCGGGCTTCTCCTGGAAGGCGCAAATGCGGCCCGCCTCCACCCGGGCCACGCCATAGCGCCGGCGCGCCCGCGCAGGATCGTCCAAGGGGAACAGGGCCACGGCCGGCTGGCCGGCCGCTTGCGCCACAAACGCCCGCAAATCCAGGCGCAGCCAGTTGTCGCCGGCGAGGACCAAAAGATCATCTTCAAGCGCGCGGTGTTCCACGAGCCAGGCCAAAGCCCGCACCGCCCCCAGCTTCTCCTCCTCGCAGGCGCTCTCTTCCACCACCAGCTCCACAGGCTTTTCCTCCGCCCAGGCCCGGAAGGCGGGGGCAAAGCGCCTGTTCACCGAAAGGAGCACGGGCTGAAACTCGGCAGGGATCAGCTCCAGGATGTACTCCAACAGCGGTCTTCCTGCGACGGGCAACAGGGGTTTGGGGCGGTCCCGGGTGATGGGCCAAAGCCGCGTGGCGTACCCGCCGGCGAGGATGACGACGCGCACCTAGGGCCCCCTTGTCCCGCCGTTGCAGCAGGGAGCGCCACAAAGCGAGCCCTCCAATTGGAGGGTCACGTGTTCGAGGCCAAACTCCTCCCGGAGCAGCTGGCGCAGATGGGAGGCCAAGGCATCAGCCTCGGCCATGGAGCGGCTGTCCACCACCACATGGGCGCTCAGCGCGGGGAAGCCCGGCCCAATGCTCCAAAGGTGCACGTCGTGGACGTCGCGCACGCCGGGGACCGCCCGCAAGCGCTGCGCCACGGTGTCCAAGCTCAAGCCCTCGGGAACGCCCTCGGCCAGGACGCGGAACGTGCGCCGCAGCACGCGCACCGCTCCCACCCCCACGATGGCGGCGATGACCAGGCTGGCCAACGGATCGGCCCCGTTCCAGCCGGTGAGGGCGATCACGACGCCCGCGGCTATGGCCGCCAGCGACCCCAGGGCATCGCCCAGCACATGCAAAAAGGCCGCGCGTAGGTTGAGGTCCTCTTCCTCGTGCTGCCAGAGCAGAACGGCCATGAGGAAGTTCACGAGGAGCCCGGCCAAGGCCACGCCGAGCATGGGCCCGGCCTGCACGACGCGCGGTGTGCTCAAGCGTTCGAACGCCTCCTTGACGAGAAAGACCAAAAGAAGAAGGAGGGTGAGCCCGTTCATGGCGGCGGTGAGCACCTCCACCCGGCGGAACCCGTAGGTGTAGCGGGCGGTGGGTGGCCGCCGGGAGAGCCGGGCCCCCAGGTAGGCCAGGCCCAGGGCCACGACATCCAAGAACACGTGCGCGGAGTCCGCTAAAAGGGCGAGGCTCCCAGCAAGAAGGCCGGTCGAAAGCTCCGCAAGGAACACCAAAAAGCCAAGGCTCAGCGCCCAAAGGAGACGTTGTTCCCGCTCAATGCCAACCACGGCTCCATTTTACCGGTAAAGCTCGCGATAGATCAGCCAGGAATTGAGGACTTTGGAGAGGTATTCCCGCGTCTCCGTGGAGCGCAGGGCGGCCGGGAGATCCCGGGGATCGTGCACCCCGGCGGTCCAGCGCCGCAGGTTTCCCGGCCCGCCGTTGTAGGCCGCCACGGCCCAGGCCACGTTCCCGCCGAACTGGTCCAAAAGGTGGCGCAAATACCAGGTGCCCAGCCTTATGTTGTATTCGGGATCAAAGAGGAGCTCCTCCCCGTAGGGGATCCCCAATTTTTCCTCAGCGATCCAGCGGGCGGTGGAGGGCAAAAGTTGCATGAGACCGCGGGCACCCGAGCGGGAAACCGCCGTGGGAAGAAAACCGCTTTCCTCGCGCATCACTGCCCAAACCAAAAACGGATCCACCCCATACGCCCTGGACCAACGCCGCACGCTGTCCTCCCAGGCCCGGGGGTAGGCCAACCGATACCCGCGGGCGCAGGGGAGCAGGGGAAGAAGGCGCACGCCCACCGCGTGGGCTCGGCGCCAGTCGCCCATCTTGGCGTACCACTCGCCTATGGCCAGGGCCTCCCCTGCCGAGGCGCTGGACAAGGCCATCCCCAGGGCGACCTGGGCCCACGCCCGCCCAAGGTCGGAGAACTTGGTCACCAGGGCGTCCGCCAAAAGGACGACGTCGGGAACGGGGGAAGGCGGGTCCGGCGCGAAAGAAAGCGGCGGGGGCGTCTCGCCCAGCAGCCAAAGAAACGCAGGGGGCAAAAGGGCTCGGTACGTCGCGGCCTCCCGGATCCGGCCTTGCCGAAGGAACGCGAGGTACAGCCGCAGGGCGGCATCGTCCGCCACCCGTGCCGAGCTTTGCGCCAACCGTTGGTAAATGGGAACGGCCTCCTCAACGCGTCCTTGCGCCTCCAAAAGGAGGGCAGCGCGCCAGTGAGCTTCCGGTTCAGGGGAACGCAAATACGCCTGAATGGCCTCCTCACGGGCGTTCTGTGCCTCCAGAAGGAGGCCCAGGCGTAAGGCACCGGCGGAACCGGCCGCTTGGTACGCCGCCCGGGCTTTGTCCGTTTGCCCCAGACGTTCCCAGACCTGCCCATATTCCACGCGGGCCTGCTGGTCATGGGGGGCCAGGGCCAAGTAGCGTTCATATTCCTGAGCGGCCTCGCTGTTCCGGCCCAATCCGGTCAACGCCCGCGCCCGCAAGAGCACCGCTTCGGCCTCGGGCCGGCCCGCGAGGGCCAGAAGGGCGTGGGCGTAGGCGCCGGAGGCCACCAGGCTCCTGGCAGCGGCGAGCCTGTCCCTCTCCAGACGGAGGATGGCTTCCGCCGCTTCCGTACCGGGGAGGAGCTTTTTCCACACCGTCAAAGCCTCTTCCGAGCGGCCGGCCATCTCCAAGGCCCGCGCCAATAACCGGTAGGCTTCTTGGGTCTCGTAGAGGGCCAGGGCCTCCTGCAGCAGGGCCACAGAGGCCGCGCCCTCACCCCGCGCCAATAGAACCTTGCTCAGCTCCAGCCGGGCGATCCATCCTGCGCCATCCTCGCGGCCGGCCAGGTGCCACAGCTCCGCCAGGTGCTGATCCGGCGCCCGCAGGGCGCGGTGGAGCG
>CALKFO010000088.1 GCA_938084765.1 Candidatus Bipolaricaulota bacterium
CCCTTAGCACCTGGGTGCGGGCGTAGTAGAGGGCGGCCACGTCCCTGAGGGCCAGGACAAGAAAGCTCCCCAAGGCCATCCCCGGCCCCAAGCCCCCCGCCAGTACCCCTGCTGGGGCCAAGGAGGCCATGGCGAGAGCGCCAGCTATTTCGGGGAACAGGTCGTGGGAGCGGTTTTGCGTATCCGCCCAGAGCATGAAAGCCCCTAGGGGCAAGGCCAAAAGGAGGGGAAGGAGGAAGGGCCCCTGGGCGGTGAAGGCGGTGAGGAGAAAACCCAAGAGGGCCAAGGTTAGGTAAACCCCGCTCACCCTGAGGGCCAAGTGGGTGCGGGGGTAGCGCTTGCCCTTTCTAAGGTCCTGGTAGATCAGCTTCAAGGGATGCCGGGCTAGGAAGCCGAAGAGCCCTAAGAGGGCAAGGCCCAGGGTGGGGGGGCCTGGGGAGAGGAGGAGGCCCAAGAGGATGGGTTCCAGGGTAAACCCCCAGCCCCCGTGCTCCGTGGGCAGGGCTACCGATTTAAGAGGGATGCTGGCCGTGCGCATAGGGTTCTCCATAGAGAGGGCAGAATCTAGGGAGGGCGTAGCGGGCTACCTCGGGGATTCTACGGCCTACCTAGGCTAAAAGGTGTTTGTGGGGACGGGGGGCCGCAGTGTGTTCTTTGGGGGTGGTCCCGCCGCACTCCTCCGAGCCTGGCACCTAAAGGATTGTAACGCCATGACTTAGGTCAAATGGGGGTGATCCCGAGGAGAAGCCGGACTGGGGGCTCGGTGATCACGGAGCGGTGGTCCTATAGCCTCCAGCGTTACGGGGACGGGTGGCCTGGCTTAGGCCGGTGCGTGGTCTGGGCAGGCAAGGCGGAGGTCCCAAGGCGTGAGGGCCAGGCCAAGGAGGGAGCAAAAGAACCCGTCTTCCCGCCCGAGGTGACGGCAGGTGAGGCAGAGGCCGGTTTCGGGCACCGCTCCTTGGCGCACCAGCTTTGCTAGGAGCTCCATGAGCCCGGAAAGGATCTCCTCTTGATGGGGTATTTGGGCCAGGGCCTGGCGGAAGGGGGCGGCATAGGTTTTTAGAGCCTGGGCCAGCTTAACCCCTTCCACCGTGGGCTTTAAGACCCAGCGCCGACCATCCCGCTCGTCCTTGGCCCGGGACAGAAGGCCCTTGCGCTCCAAGCTGGTGAGGGCCTCGCTCACCGTGGCTGGGGTGAGGGCCAGGAGTTCGGCTAGGGCCACCACCCCATAAGGCCTCTCGGAAAGGTGCAGGAGAAGCTGGGCTTGCAAAGCCGTAAGGCCTAGGTGGAAGGCCTCCCGCGTGAGGAGGGCCCGCTCCACCTGGGCCAGGCGCTCTAAAAGGGCGAGAAGCTTTTCCTGGCGGCGTTCCTCTTGCGAAGCCTCCACCCTTTCATCTTAGGGTCGGAAGGCGCTAAAGACGTAGTCGGTGTTGGCCGCTCCCTGGTGGCAGTTGTGGCAGGAGGCAGGGTCGATGTTAAGGGGCTTTTTATCAGGCCCGAAGGCGTAGTACCCCCAGCCTCCCGTGGCACCGTATTGCTCTGGGTCCTTGACCATCACCCCGATAAGCTTCCTAGGGCCTTCCTGGAGGGCGTTACCTTCCTCCTTGGCCTCGAGGAGGTCAAAGACGATGACCGTGCCCTTGGGAAAAGGATTCTTTTTGCCGTCCAGATATGTCTTAAGTCCAACCGGGTTCACATAGACGTGGTGCAGGCCACCGAAGCTTTCGTAAAGGGGATGGCCAGGCTTGAGCTCCATGCTCTTCACGTGGGTCCAGAGGCGGAAGCCCTCCGGGTAGGGAAGGGCAGGCTGAGCCCGGCTCCCACCGTACTGGTACTGGGCTAGGACCCATAGACCCAAAGCCACAAGGCCGAGGAGAACCGGTATCTTCGTCCGCATATCCTACCTCCCTTCAAAAGTCCCCTTCCCTGGAGTAGGGGTGGCTCCAGAGGGCCACTTGGAGGACCACGGCCTTGAACCAGGCCTGGTACATTCTCTCCACTTCCTCCTGCGGGTGGCCCTTCTTGGCCAAAAAGGGTTTTAGGGTGGCGGTGATGGGATAGATGAAGGCGATGAGATAGCGTAAGGGTACCTGGGGCGCGGAGTCCACCTTATCCGTCTGGTTCTTCTTGGTGCGGTGGTGGCGAAGCCCGATCTCCTCCTGGTAGCGGAGCCAGTCCTCGTCATGGGGACGGAGGCAGGTGTCCAGGATCCACTGGCCGAAGCGTTTTCGCACCCTTTCCAGGTACTCAGGAATGGGCTTACCATCGGGACCGGTGAAGTAATGCAGGAGATGGGGGTGGCTGCCCACAAAACCGTACCAGAGGTCCAGGATCTCCTCCACCTGGTCCTCTAGGATTTTGCCCGCTTGTTTTAGTGCTTCCTCGTCCTCTGGGTTCCACATTAGGGCGGCTTTGAGCCGGTCTAGCTCCTCGAGGTTCAAGGGAGAAGGGGCGAGGGCAGGGTCGCCGTAGCGGTAACCGGGGATCTCCATAGCTACCTCCTTAGGACTCCTAAATAATACACCGAGATCCTATCCCCGTCAAGGGGCGGGAAGGGCTCAAGGTTCCTGGCTCAGGATTTCCAGCAGAGCCCTTGCGTTGTTGTAGCGTTCTTCCTTGGCGCCAAAGAGGAGGGTCACGGTCTTTTCCCGGCTTAGGGCCTTAAGGCGCTCCAAGGCGGGGTTGCCCTTTAGCTCCTCTCGGTAGCGCTGGAGGAACTCCTTGTACCTTTGAGGATCGTGGCCGAAGAAGTGGCGTAGGGCGCGGGAGGGCGCAAGTTCCTTGGCCCACCAGTCCACCCGGGCCTTTTCCTCCCTAAGCCCCCGAGGCCAGAGGCGGTCCACCAACACCCGGACCCCGTCCTCCGGGGAGGGCGGTTCGTATACGCGCTTGACCTTTAGAGCCATTCCGCCTCCGGCAGGACACATTCTGGGCACTGGGCTCCCACGAAGCGCACCCAATCTAGGAGTTCCTCCGCATCCTGCACCGGGCCCAGGTGGTAGACCTCCAGGAAGGGGTCGGCGATCAAGGCGCCCTGTTCTGGGATGGCCTGGATAAGGTTTCCTTCCCCGTCTAGAAGGAGGGGCAAGGGGCTTTCCCGAGCCTCTTGGGAAAGGAGGAAGGCTTGGGCCTCGAGGGCGGAAAGCTCCTCTTGGCGTGTGGTCAAGGCCCAGGCTAGGCCTAGGTCGCGCAGCAGAACCAGGATCTTTCCCTTGAGGTCCGGCAAGTATATCCTCTGCCCCCCTGGGGTGAGGAGGGCATAGGGAGGTAAGGGTTTTCTCAGAGACTGTTGTAAAAGTCCCCTCCACCAGCCTACGCGGCCCTGGCCAGCCGCTTCACCCGCAAGCGTATCAGGCCCAGGTACATCCAGGCTTCCGTTACCTCAGGGTGGTACGCGTAATCCTTCCCCAGCCCTCGGTCTCGCCCCAGCCAGGCAAAGGTCCCCCTACCACCCACCGCTGGGGCAGGGGCTTGAACCCACCCTCCCGCCCCATCCCCGGCACCTCCTCCCCCTCCCGCAAACCCCGGTAGCCCCAGTCCCCAAAGAGCTTGCGCACCCGGGGCCAGGAGGAGAGGTCCATCCCCAAGAGGGACGCCTGCCCACCCCACTCGTCGTGCTCATGGGCCAGTCGGTGAAGACGGGGGAAAAGGGGGGCCCCGGGGACACGACGGGGCGAAGAAGGTCAAGGGGAGGAAGCGGCAGGTCCTGACGGACACGGGGGGCCGTCTCCTGGGGGCCTCCGTCCACCCGGCCCATGGGCACGACGGGTGGGGTGGGCAGGCGTCCCTTTTGGGGATGGACCTCTCCTCCTGCCCCCGGGTGCGCAAGCTCTTTGTGGACTGGGGCTACCGGGGTTTGCGGGAGGTGGCCAGGGGGCTGGGACTGGAGCTGGAGGTGGTGGCCCGTCCCCATGCGGGGGTGCGGGGGGTCTGGGTGCGGGAGGGGGAGGAGGTGCCGGAGATT
>CALKFO010000089.1 GCA_938084765.1 Candidatus Bipolaricaulota bacterium
TGGGGCAGTCCAGGGTGCGCACCAGGTGGGAGCGCTTGGGGTTCAGGCCCATGTATTCTCCGGGGAAGGCTCCTTCTTCTCCCTCGGCCACGCAGAGCCTCCCCGGCTCAGGGGGTTCTCCACGGCGGAAGAGGTACAGCCCCTTGCCGTGCCGGAGGGCCACCAGGTCCGCCGGGTCCAGGGCGAGGCCCGGAAGCCCCAGGATCACGTAGACTTCCTCCTCCCCGTAGACGGGCACCTTGTAGAGGGAAACCCCCGGGACCGTCTCCTCCGTCTTTTCCGAGAGGCCCGGGAGAGGCACCCCGGTCGCCAGGGTGAACTCCTCCGGGGTCCACCGGAGCACCTTCAAGAGCCCTATGATCTTCGGCAAGGGCACGTTCTGCAGGTTGATCAGCCCCTGCTCCAGCTTCCACACGTACCCGTCCGAGGTGCCCATGGAACGCGCCACGTCTCCCAGGGTCAGCCCCAGCTCCTTCCGCCGCCGCCTCAGGGCCTCCCCCACCTCCGCACGGTCTAGCGTTGTCATGAGGCAACTATACCACAGGAACACCTGCTTCCCCAGCGATCTCCCCTTGTTGCCTAGAGGGGCGGGGGAGGAGGCCCCGGAAGTGCCGTCCAGGACGCTTCTCCGTCACTACCCCTTGACTACCCCTTATCTGCCGGGAGTGGGGGCGATTTCGTTCCCGTTCCCGAAAGCGCCGAAGTGGGTTTGTTGCCTTCAGGCAACGGTTTCTGGGGGGTTAGGTGGGGGTGAAGTGGGGGAGGGGGCAGACCTTGCAAGCGGGAGGTCAGGGGTTCAAATCCCCTCCGCTCCACCAAGTCCAGGACACGATGCTTTGCCCCCCGGTAGCAGGGCTGGGGGGTACTTTTTACTGCTTACGGGGTGGGAGGCCCGGGGTGCGGACATCCCTGGGGTGGCGTTCTTTTGGTCTTCCCCCAGGGGGTAGGCCATGGCAGGATGGGGCCATGGGGCCCAGCCTGGTCTTCCTAGGAGCGGGAAACCGGGGTCTAGCCTATGCGCGTCACGCCCACGCCCTGGGCGCCCGCATCGTGGCGGTGGCGGACCCCCGGCCGGGGCGCCTGGCGGCCTTTCGCCAGGCCTTCGGGGTGGAAAGGACCTTTGCCGATTGGCGGGAGCTTTTGCAGGCCCCTCTTTTCGGGGAGGCTGCGGTGGTGGCCTTACCCGACCGCCTGCACGCCGAGGCTGCGGTGGCCCTCATGGAAAAGGGCTACCACCTTCTCCTGGAGAAGCCCATCGCCCCCACCTGGCGGGAGGTGGAAGGGGTGGCCGAGGCCAAGAGGCGCACGGGGCGCATGGTGGCCGTGGCCCACGTGCTGCGCTACACTCCCTATGCCCGGGCCCTGAGGGAACGGCTCAGGGAAGGGGCGGTGGGCCAGGTGGTTTCCGTCCAGCACCTGGAGCCGGTGGGCCACTGGCACTACGCCCACAGCTTCGTACGGGGAAACTGGCGGAAGGAGGCGGAGTCTAGCCCCTTTCTTCTGGCCAAGAGCGTCCACGACCTGGATTGGATCCTCTTCCTGCTGCCGGGGGAGGTGGCCCGGGTGGCCTCCTTCGGGGGGCTGTACCACTTCCGCCCCGAGAACCGGCCTCAGGGGGCGGCCAGCCGGTGCCTGGAATGCCCCAAGGAGGTGGAGGGGTCCTGCCCCTTTTCCGCCAAGCGCATTTATCTGGAGGCCTACGAAAAGGGGGAGCGCGGCTGGCCCCTGGACGTGGTGGCCTACCCGGTGACCTGGGAGAACCTGATGCAGGCCTTGAAGGAGGGCCCCTACGGGGAGTGTGTGTACCTGGGGAAGAAGGACGTGGCGGACCATCAGGTGGTGGTGTTGGAATACCGGGACGGACGCACGGCCAGCCTGCATGTGGAGGGGTTGAGCCGGATGCGGTTTCGGGAGACCCGCATCTTTGGCACCCGGGGGGAGCTTTTGGGGGACGGGCGGTACCTCAGGCTCTACCGGTTCGGGGAGGGGGAGAGGGTTTATGACCTGGAGACGGAGGCGGAGGGTTCCCTCCGCAGCGGGCACGGGGGTGGGGACTTTGGGCTGGTCCAGGCCTTCTTACAAGCCCTGATCCGGGGTGACGAAGGCCCCCTGGAGCCCTTCTCCGAGGCGGTCCAGGCCCACCGGCTCACCTTCTTGGCGGAAGAGGCCAGGAGGGCCCGTAAGGTGGTCCAAGTGGAAATCCCCTTGCCCTAGAGGGCAAGGGGCCTTTGGCGGAGAGGGCGGGATTCGAACCCGCGAGGCAGGTTTAAGCCCGCCTACACGATTTCCAGTCGTGTCCCTTCAGCCACTCGGGCACCTCTCCAAGTGCCAAGCCTGAGTTTAACAAGGCCCGTTTTTAACGTCAAGTAAGCTGGTGGTGTGCGGGTGGTGGTGGCCCACGAGAACCTGGACTTTGACGCCCTGGGCTCCATGGTCCTGGCAGGAAGGCTATTCCCGGGGAGCGTTCTGGCCTTGGTGGGGGGCCTCGAGGGGCCTCTAAAGGAGATCGCTCCCCTTTTGGAGGATCGTTTGGATCTGGTCCCGGCTGGGGAGCTCCCCTTGGGGAGGGTGGGCGAGGTCATCCTGGTGGACAACGCCCGGCCCGAGCGCATCGGGCCCTTCAAGGCCTTGGTGGGCCGGGTTCCTTTCCTGGTGTTTGACCACCACCCCCGGGCCCCTGGGGATGTGCCGGCGGTGGGGGGTAGGGTGGCCCAGGTGGGGGCCACGGTGAGCCTTTTGGTGCCCCTTATTCGGGAGCGGGGCCTGACGCTTACGCCTTTGGAGGCCACCTTGGCCTATGCGGGGATCTGGGAGGACACCGGGGGGTTTAGCTTTCCCTCCACCACGCCTCTGGACCTCGAGGCCGCCCATTTCCTGGCCCAGCAGGGTGCGGAGATCCCCAGGGTTCGGCAGTGGGTGCGGCCCCATATGGGGGAGGAAGCCCGGGAGGTGCTCAAGGCCCTGATGCGCACCGCCCGGGTGGTGGAGCGGGAAGGCTTCCGCCTCCTCCTGTGCCAGGCCAAGGAGGAAGGGTACGTGCCCGCTTTGGCCCCTCTCGCCCATACCCTATTGGACCTGCACGAGGCCGATGGGGTCCTTTTGGTCCTGAAGCTGGGGCGAGAGGTTCTCCTCATTGCCCGGAGCCGGGAGCGGCTGGATGTGGGCCGTTGGCTTTCCCAGGTGGGGGGCGGGGGGCACCCTCGGGCGGCCTTCGCCCGGGTGCGGGGGGTGCGGAATGCGGTGAAGCGCCTTGTGGAGAGCCTTCCCCGGTACCTGGAGCCTGAGCCTACCTTGGGCGAGGTCATGACCTCGCCCGTGGAAACCCTGCGCCCCACCACGGTGCGGGAGGCCCTCCGGGTTCTGGAGGACCGCGGGTACGGGGCCATGCCGGTGGTGGTGCCCTTGGGGAGCGAAGGGGTGCGGATTCTGGGCCTAGCCCGCAGGCGGGACCTGAGGAAGGCGGAAAGGCTAGGTTTGGCAGAGCATCCCGTGGAAGGGTTTCTGGCCCGGGCCGTGGTCCTGCCCCCGGAAACCCCCCTTTCCCAGGTGGGGCCCTACTTGAAGGAGGGAGGAGGGCGGGTCCTGGTGGGAAAGCGGCATGGGGAGGGAGTGAGGCTTTTAGGCATCTTTACCCGGACCGACCTCTACCGGAAGAAGCCTTCTTCCGAGAAGCCCTTGGGAGAGCGGATTCTGGAGGCCTTGCCCGAGGGGGCCAGGCAGGTGGTCCTGGCCCTTAAGGAAGCCTTTCCCCAAGGGGTGTACCTGGTGGGCGGCGTGGTGCGGGATGCCCTTCTGGGCCGTTCTGGGCCGGATATAGACCTGGTTCTGGAACCGGGGGTAAAGGTGGGGGAGGTGGCCCGCTTCCTGGTGGAGCGCTTTGGAGGGAGCTTTGGCCTGCACTATGCCTTCGGCACCGCGCGGGTGCGCCTCTCTTTCGGCCTTGCCGTGGACCTGGCGGAAAGCCGGGAGGAGGTGTACCCCTACCCCGGGGCCCTGCCCCAGGTGCGCCCAGCCCCCATCGCCAAGGACCTGGAGAGGCGGGATTACACGGTGAACGCCATGGCTTTGTCCCTGGCCACCCTGGAGCTTTTGGATCCTTA
>CALKFO010000090.1 GCA_938084765.1 Candidatus Bipolaricaulota bacterium
GCGTTTGAGCTCCTCCACGCACTCGGGGTTGCGCAGGGTGGTGATGTCGCCCACCGGCTCGCCCCGCACCAGCGCCTTGAGGACCCGGCGCATGATCTTCCCCGAGCGGGTCTTGGGCACGTCCTCCACGAAGTAGAGCTCCGCCGGCCGAGCCGTGGGCCCAATGTACTTGTCCACGGTCTTGATGAGCTCCTTCTTCAGGTCCTCCGAGGGCGAGGCCCCCGCTTTGAGGAGCACGAAGGCCACGGGCACTTCACCCTTGATGTCGTCCGGCCGGGAGACCACCGCCACCTCGCTCACCAAGGGGTGCTGAGCGAGGGCGTCCTCCACCTCGGCGGTGGCCAGGCGGTGCCCGGCCACGTTCATCACGTCGTCCACGCGGCCGGTGATGCGGATGTTGCCCATGTCGTCCATGCGGGCGCCGTCCTTGGTGAAGTAGAGCTTGGGCCCGAACTCCCCAAAGTAGGTGGCCTTGAACTTCTCGGGATCGCCGTACAGGCCGCGAGTCAAGGCCGGCGGGAAGGGCGGCTCAAGCACGAGGTACCCGCCTTCGCCGGTCTTCACCGGTGCACCGCCGGCGTCCACGATCTTGGCCCGGATCCCCGGGAAGGGCCGGCCGGCCACGGTGGGGATGAACGGCCCGATCCCGGGCAGGGCCTGGACACAGGTCGCCCCCGTCTCCGTCTGCCACCAGGTGTCGATGATGGGGCAGCGCTCCCCACCGATGAGCTTGAAGTACCACAGCCAGGCCTCCTCGTTGATGGGTTCGCCCACGGTGCCCAGGATCCGCAGGCTGGAAAGATCGTACTTCTTGGGCCACTCATCGCCCCATTTCACGTGCATGCGGATGGCCGTGGGCGCGGTGTAGTACACGGTTACCCGGTGCTTTTCGATGATCTGCCACATGCGGCCGAAGTCCGGGTAATCCGGGGAGCCCTCGTACACCACCGTGGCCACCCCGTTCATGAGGGGGCCGTAGTTGAGGTAGGAGTGGCCGGTGATCCAGCCCACGTCGGCCGTGCAGAAATGCACGTCGTCCTCGTGGAGGTTGAAGTCCCATTTGGCCGTGGTATAGACCTGCACCGCGTAGCCGCCGGTGGTGTGCATGACGCCCTTGGGTTTTCCTGTGGTCCCCGAGGTGTACAGGATGAAGGCCAGATCCTCGCTGTCGAGGGGCTCAGCCGGGCAATAGTCCTTCTCGCCCTGCACGAGCTCGTGGTACCACAGATCCCGGCCAGGGTTCATGGGGATTGGGTGGCCGGTGCGCCGCACCACGATGACCTTCTCCACCTTGGTCCCGGTGAGGGCCTGATCCGCCTGGGGTTTGAGGTCGATGAGCTTTCCCCGCCGGTAGTAGCCGTCGGCCGTGATGAGAACCCGCGCTCCGGAGTCCAAAAGCCGGTCGCGCAGGGACTCCGCGGAGAAGGCGGAGAACACCACGGTATGCACGGCTCCGATGCGCACGCAAGCCTGCATGGCGATCACGGCCTCGGGGATCATGGGAAGATAGATTCCGATTCGGTCGCCTTTCTTGATGCCCAGGCGCTTGAGGGCGTTGGCCAGCCGGGAAACCTCGGCCAGAAGGTCCTTGTAGGTCAGGATGCGGTTGGGTTCCTGCGGCGGCTCCGGCTCCCAGATGAGCGCCACTTTGTCGCCCTTTCCGGCCTCCACATGCCGATCGATGGAGTTGTAGGAAAGGTTGAGTTTTCCGCCCACGAACCATTGGTAGGCATAGGGCTCATCCACGTGGGTCTGCGACCATTTCTGGAACCACACGATTTCCTCGGCGCGTTTGGCCCAAAAAGCCACGGGATCCGCGGCGGCTTCCTCGTAGATCCGGGGATCGGAGACCCAGGCGCGGGCCTTCATCGCCTCCGTTGGCCAGTACCAGTTTTCCCTCTTAGGGTCGGGCTGCACCCACTTCACCCTCGACCACCTCCTAGCGCGAGCTTTGCACGAAACCAACCTCCATAATACTCTGTTTGGAAGGGCTTTCAACGCAGGCGTTGCTCCCCTCTTGGTCAGGGCGTACAAATCCTGGGGGGTGGTCAAGGTGCGCTGGTTGCGGGGCGTCAAGGATTGCTTCTTAACCGGGCTGGTGGTCCTTCTTCCCCTGACCCTCACCGGTTATGTGGTGTGGCTCATCTACCGGGTGGCCTACAGCCTCTTGGGCCCCCATACCCCCTTTGCTCAGCTCATGCGGCGCTCCCTTGGGTTTTACATTCCCGGGCTGGAGGTGTGGGTGAGCCTGGTGGTGGTGCTGGGGGTGGGGGTGGTGGCCCGGCACTGGCTGGGGCGGCGCTTGGTGCATGCCGCGGAGGCCGCGTTCCTGCGCATCCCCCTCGTGCGCAAGCTTTACTGGGCCAGTCGCCAGCTGGCTCACCTCGTCCTTCGGCCGGAGGCTTCCCCCCACGGCCACATGGTGTTGGTGGAGTTCCCCCAGCCTGGCAGCTATGTTTTAGGCGTGCTCACCGCGGAGCAGGCTGGAAAAGTGAGCGCCGCTTTGGGGAAAGAGGTGTCCGTTGTGTACCTGCCCACGGCGCCCAACCCCCTCTCGGGCTGGGTGCTCTTCGTCCCCCGGGAGCGCCTGCAACCCGTGCCGCTCACGGTGGAGGAGGGCATGGGCCTGATCCTGTCTGGAGGATTCATCCTACCCCAGGAGGCGAAGCATGCCCATTCGCAAGGATAGGCGGGAGAGGTACGTGGAGGTGGAGGTCAGTGGCCCGCGGGAGCCCTTATGGGTGCGTTGCGAGGCCTGCGGTGAGCTCATCTTCCGCCGCAAACTTCAGGAAAACCAATACGTGTGCCCCCGCTGCGGTGCCTATTTCTTCCTGTCCGCCCAGGAGCGCATCGCCTCTTTGGTTGACCCCGAGAGCTTTCAAGAGCTGCCCCTCCCCCCGGTTCCCGAGGATCCCCTGGGCTTTGTGGACCAAACGCCGTATCGGGAGCGCCTGGCCCGGGCCCGTCAGGAGACCGGGCTCCGCGAAGCGCTGGTGGCCGGGGTGGCCCGAATCGCTGGATATGGTGTGACCCTGGCGGTGCTGGATTTTCGCTTCATCGGAGGGAGCATGGGCGTGGCCGTGGGCGAGGCCTTGTACGCGGCCCAGGCCCATGCCGCCCAAGCTCGCCTCCCCTTCCTGTTCGTGGTTTCCTCCGGTGGGGCCCGGGTGCAGGAGGGCGTGCTTTCCCTCCTGCAGATGGTGAAGGTGGTGGCGGGCCGGGAGCTTCTGGCCCAACACGGGGTGCCCTACATCGCCGTCCTCACCTATCCCTCCACGGGCGGCGTCCTGGCCTCCCTGGGAAGCCTGGCGGACGTGACCCTTGCCGAGGAGGGCGCCCTCATCGGTTTCGCTGGGCCCCGCGTCATCGAACAGACCACGGGCGAGCGCCTTCCTCCCGGCTTCCAGACCGCCCGTTTCGCCCTGGAGCATGGACAGGTGGACCAGGTGGTGCCTCGGGCCAAGCTGCGGGAGGAGCTGGCTCAGGTCTTGCGCGTGCTGGCGGAGAGGCCATGACGGACGAGGAGCGCTTGAAGGTTTTGGAGGAGAAGGCCGCGGAGCTGCGGCGCTTGGCCGAGCAGGACGGGCTCGATCTCCACGCGGAGATTGCGATCCTGGAAAGGAAGATCGCCGAGCTGCGGAGGCAGGTGTACGCCGACCTTTCGCCCTGGGCGCGGGTGCAGCTGGCCCGTCGCCCGGATCGGCCCAGTGGCCTCCCCTTTGTGCAGGCGCTGTGCGAGGCCTTTTACGAGCTGCGAGGGGACCGGGTGGTGGGCGACGACCCGGCCCTGCGGGGCGGCCTGGCCCGCTTGGCCGGGATGCGCGTGGCCCTCCTCTTTCACCATCGCGGCGCCACTCCTGAGGAACAGCGGGCCAGCCGGTTCGGCATGGCCTCCGCCCAAGGGTATTGGAAGGCCAAGCGCATCATGGAGGTTGCCGCCCGCCTCAAGCTTCCGGTGGTCACCCTTCTCAACACCCCGGGCGCCTATCCCGGGGTCCAGGCGGAGGCCCACAACGTGGCCGGGGCCATCGCGGCTTGCATTTGGACCATGCTGCGCCATCCGGCGCCCACGGTGGCGGTGATCCTGGGCGAGGGCGGCTCCGGCGGCGCGGTGGCCCTCGCCGCCGCGGATCGGGTTCTCATGCTGGAAAATGCGACCTACTCGGTGATCTCGCCGGAAGGGGCGGCCTCCATCCTCTGGAAGGACGCGAAGGTCGCGCCCAAGGCCGCGGAGGCCCTCAAGCTCACCGCCCGCGACCTCCATGAACTTGGCCTCATCGATGAGGTCATTCCCGAGCCGCCGGGCGGGGCCCACACAGACTTCTCCGCCACCGTGGAGGCCGTGCGCCAGGCCCTCCTCCGCCACCTCGCGGAGCTCCAGGCCCTCCCCCTGGACGAACTTCTCCGCGCGCGGTACAACCGCTATGGTCATGTGGGAGCTCGGGGTCCAAACCGCTAGGGCGCACGAGCTGTGTCAGGCTTGCCCCCACGCGTGTTCCTACATTTTCGCGGGCCTTTCGGAGGCGGCACGCCAGGAGCTGGCCTCCCTCATGCGCCCCATCCAGGTGGCCGCAGGAGAACTCATCTTTTATGAGGGACTGCCTGCATTCGGCCTGTACGTCTTGTGCGAGGGCAAGGTGAAGCTCGCCAAGCGGGTCCGACCCGGTCATTCCCAGATCCTGAAGCTGCTCGGTCCCGGCGAAGTCTTGGGAGAAAAGACCCTGTTCGATCGGGAGACCTACACCTGCTACGCCAAGGCCCTGGAGCCCTCCCGGCTCATGTTCATCGCCCGCGAGGATTTCCTGGCCTTCCTCCGGAAGTACCCGGATGTGGCCCTGCGGCTCATTGAGAAGCTCTCCCGGGAGCTCAAGGCGTTCGGGGACAAACTTGTCGAGATCACGGCCCGTTCGGCCAAGGAGCGCATGGCCCGGGTGCTGTTGGAGCTGGCCCGGGCCTTCGGAAGGGAGACGGCGGAGGGGCTGGACATCGGGGTGGAGCTTCCCCGCAGCGAGCTTGCGGAGATGGCCGGGGTGTCCACAGAGACGGCGGTGCGCATCCTCTCGGAATTCAAGGAGCGGGGCATCCTGGCCCTGCCGGGCCGGCGCATCCTCATCCTCCGCAAAGAGGAGCTGCAAACCCTGGCGCATCCCTTCCGCACCTTCCTGCGGGAAAACCTTCTGTGACCAAGGTCCTTTTGGGGATCGGCAACCCCCTTGGCCGTGACGACGCCCTGGGCTTTCGCCTGGCTGAGCGGTTCCAGGCGCCGGGCTGGATCGCCATCCCCTCCTATGGCGTGGAAAACGTCCTGGGAACGGTGGCAAAACTCCAGCCCGAGCTCGTCGTAGTGGTGGATGCCGCGGAGATGGGGCTTCCTCCGGGGAGCATCCGCCGCCTTCCTCTTCGGGGCTCCCCCGCCATGCTCGGCTCCACCCACGGGCTTCCCTTGGCCCTTCTCCTTTCCCTTTCTGGGGTCGCCCAGGTGGTGCTGATCGGGGTGGAGCCCAAGGACCGCGGGTGGGGCGAGGGGTTGAGCCCGGAGGTGGAGGCCGCTCTGACGCGTCTTTCCGAGCTCTTGGCCTCCGGCCGGATCGCGGAACTCCCTGAACTAGTCCCAGAGGAGAAGGATCAAGCCCGGCCCTAGTTCTCGAGCGCGGCTTGGCCCACACCAAGGGGAAAAAGTGGCCCCCTTTCCATAGCCCCGCACGGCCGGACAGTCCGCGGGAGGCGCAGTCGACAGACCAGGAACCGCTTTTAAGTCCACCCCCTCCAACCAGAACAGTTGGACAGGGCCCACCGCGGGATCCCCGAGGGGAACGGTTTGGAAGGCGTAGCCCCACCCCGGGTTGACCACGAGCTGCCGGCTGTCTCGCTCGTACCCCACAACCAGGGCGTAATGATTGGGAAAAAGGCCACCTCGGCCTTCCCAATCGAAGAGGAGCACGGGAGGATTGCCTCGCAGGAGGAGCTCCACGGCCTTGGTGAACACCTCGCCGAGGGATCCGCTGAGGGCGTGCACGGAGGCTTGGGGGATCTTCTGCCGAACATAGGCCTCTAGCCCCTGGGCGAACTTCCAAGGCCAGGTGAGCCCTTGCTCTGTGCCCTCCCAGTGCACGGTTAGGGTGCCCATCAAGGTATGCAGGGCGGCCAACGCCCCTTCCGGGTCGTTCCGGACGAGCGCGAGGCCAAGGCAGGCGTCCCAGTACCAGAGGAGGAGGCGGGCGGCCTCTGGGCCACAGCCTGCGGGGATCCGTTGGCCCTCCTTCTCCAGCCAGGATGGCCCGAGCGCCGGGAGGCCCAGGATCAGGAGCCGCGCCGGCGGACGGACCACCGGAACGGAGAGGGAGCTGGCCACCCCCACAAAGAGCAGGGCCAGGACAAGAAAAAACCCGAGCCTCATGCTGACCCGCGAAAGGCGCGCCAGGTGATGACAATGGCGATGGCGTAAAGGACCACGGTGCAGGGGAACAGGGGAGCAAATCCCCAGCGCACTTGGACGAACCCCGAGACCAGGGCTCCCAATGCCCAGCCTCCCTGCCAAAACACGATGTTCACCGCCGAAGCGCTGCTGCGCAGCTCCGCGGGCACCGTCTCCATCACCGTCACAGAGAACATCGGCCCCGCCAGGTTCATCAAGCTCGTGCGCAGGAGGTAGCCCAAGATGGCCAGGGAGGCGACGGGCACATACCCCCAGACGAAGAAAAACGGGAGGGAGAGGGCTTGGCAAGCCACCACCACCGGGATGCGCCCGAACCGCCGGGCCAACAGAGGAGAAACGATGTTCCCTACGCCAATGAGGAGGGAGTTCAGGGCGAACACCAGCCCCAACAGGTGGTCCGGGAGGGCGAAACGCAGGCGAAAGAAGAGGTTCACGAAGGGGATGATGAGCCCGGCGCCGATCCCGATGAGGCCGTTGATCAACGCGAGGTTCCAGGCAAAGCGCTGGTAGCCCCGGAATTTCCGCAACGAAACGGCAGGGGAGGACTTGGCGCTCCGCAGCCCCCAAAGGGGGATCACCGAGCCCAAATAGAGAAGGAAGCCCGTGAGGATCACGGCCCGATAGGCTTGGGCGCCCTGGGGAGGCAGGCCCCACCAGGAGGCGTACAGGGCGGGGAGGACCCCGGCCAGGGCTGAGCCCGCGGTGCTGGCCAAGACGGAAAGGCCGGCCTGGAGGCCGAACAGCTGGGTGCGGCTTTGCCCCTCGGCGAGCTCCGCGAGCAGTGGCCCACCCACCACCGCGCCCATGGCCCCGCCCACACCGCCCACCACCGCCGCGGTGACCAGCCACCGGGGGACGGGAAGAACGGCGGGCAACGCCATGCCGGCCGCTTGGAGCCCCATGCCCCAAAGGAGGAGGCGTTTGTAGCCCAGCGCACCGGCGCTCACACCCAAGGGCAACGCTGTGCCGACCACCACCAGGGAGGAGATGGCCGTGAGGAGGCCGATCCAGTCCTGGGCATACCCCAAATCCTTGAGGTAGAGGTTGAAGTAAAGGCCGTTGAAGCTTGCGGCGAAGCTGCCCAAGACCGAGCTCACCAGGAACAGACGGGCGTCCTTGGGGATCATGCAGGGGGTCAACTCGCCAAGAGCGCGGATTCGAGGAAGTCCGCGACGAGTTCGGGGTCTGGAGGGAGCACCGGGGTTCCATCCGGCACGCGGGCCGGCCGGTCCGTGACCACCGCCAGGACCGGGATCCGGCCGGCCAAGGGCTCGCCGCTCCGGTAGACCTCGATCTTGGGGAACTCCGCGCCCTTGAAGCCCTCGAGGATCACGAGGTCCAGGTCATCCATGTAGCGAGCGATGTATTCCTCCACCGGGTCTCCTTGGTGGTGCCAAAAGAGGGCGGCGAGACGTGGGGAGTAAAGGAGGACGCGCTCCGCGCCGGCCTCCCGGTGGCGAAAGGAGTCCTTCCCGGGGGTGTCGGGCTCCACCTCAGGGCCCACGTGTTTCACCGTGCCCACGCGATAGCCGCGGGCGCGCAGGATGGGGATGAGGCCGCAGATGAGCGTGGTCTTCCCTGCCCCCTGATGTCCAATCACCGCCAAGATTTTCACAACCCCTCCCGCAATGGCCGGGAATTATATCCGCGCCCCCTTGACAAGAGAGGGCAAACGTCGTATCTAGAACCCGTGCTCCCGGTTCACAAGCGGTGGATGAGTCCGCTTGGCCCGGCCAACGCCCCGGCCGGGGCGTAACCCTATTCCCCCTACGCAGCGTCGTTCCCGCCCTTTTGGTGTGCCTTTTCGTCTGTCTCCCCAAGGAGGGAAGGATGAAGCGCGAAGCCTTGGCGTTGGAGGTCACGAGCGTGGTGCTTGGGGCGTGCCGGGAGTTCCTGGTGAACGAGGGGTTTGTGGAGCTTCTGCCGGTGGTCCTTGCTCCGGTCACCGATCCTCTGCGCACCACCCCGGAGTGGGCCACCATCACCGCCTACGGCCGGCCGTGGTACCTCACCCGCAGCATGATCTTCCACAAGCAAGCCGCGGTGCGGGTGCACCCCAAGATCTTTTGTTTCTCCCCGAACGTGCGGCTGGAGCCCGTGGAGCGAGCCCACAGCGGCCGCCACCTCTTCGAGTTCGTCCAACTGGACTTGGAGGTGCGCGAAGCCACCCGGGACGAGGTGATGGATCTCGGCGAACGCCTCCTCCTTCATGTGCTTTCGGAGGTGCGCGAAGCCTGTGGACAAGCCTTGCGGGCTTGGGGACGGGAAGTTCCCCATTACCCTCGGCCCTTTCCCCGCATCAGCTGGCACGAGGCCCGCCGCGAGTTCGGCGAGGACTTCGAGGTCGAGCTTTCCCGCCGGGCCAAAACCCCGGTGTGGCTCGTGGACTTCCCCATCAGCGAACGGGAGTTCTATGACCGCGAGGACCCCGAACGGCCGGGGATCCTGCGCGATATGGACCTCCTCTACCCCGAGGGCTTTGGGGAGGCCCTGTCCGGCGGAGAGCGGGAATACGAGGCGCACCGGATCAAACGTCGCATCCTGGGGCAGGGGCTATCTTTGGAGGCCTATGGCCCCCTTTTGGCCCTGGCCGAGGACGGCCTTTTCCCCTCCGCAGGGTTTGGGATCGGCGTGGAGAGGCTTGTGCGTTTCATCTGCGGTTTTGCTCATGTGGCGGAGACCCGGCTTTTCCCGCGCGTGCCCGGCCAGGACGCCCTCCTTTAGCCCAGCCGAGCCCTCTTTTCCGCGTACATGCGGGCGTCGGCCTCCCGCAGGAGCTCCTCGGGAGACCGGCCCTGTTGGGGATCGAAGATGGCCGTGCCCGCGGAAAAATCCAGCACGATCCCCATATCTTGGGCGCGGCTCCAGGCCCGAAGCTTCGTCCGTACCCGCGCCACCGCCTCTCGGGCGCCTGCCTCGTCCGTCTCCGGAAGAAGGAGGAGGAACTCGTCGCCTCCGTAGCGAAAGACGTAGTCGCTCGCCCGGAGATGTTGAACGAGCAGCTTGGCGACCCCCTGCAGGACTTCGTCACCGCGCACATGCCCAAAAACGTTGTTCACGTGGCGAAAGTTGTCCACATCCAGGAGGACGAGGGCGAAGGGATGGCCGTAGCGTTGGGCGCGGCGCACCTCGCGGGAGAGAACCTCAAAAAGATAGCGACGGTTGTAGAGATGGGTGAGGGGGTCGCGGTAGCTCAGGGTGCGCAGGGCCTCCTGGGCTCGCAGGTTCGCGATGGCCATGCTCAACAGGTCGGCCACAGCGAGGAGGAAGTCCTCGTCCTCGGGGCGGAACCGCTCCCGCTCCACGCTTTCGACGTCCAGAACGCCGATCAGCTCCGTCCCCAGAACGATGGGCACGGCGAGCTCCGCGCGGATGTCCGGGTGTAGGGGCACATAGCGGGGATCCCCCCGGACATCGCTCACCCGGGCCGGCCGGCGCTCCCGCGCCACCCACCCCACGATCCCGCGGCCCAGGGGCACCCGCTGCCCCACCCGCAAGCCCGGCCCAGCGAGGTCGGAGTAGGTGGCCGCCACCACCAGCTCCTCCCCCTCGGCCAACAGCACAGCGCCGAACTCGTAGCGCACTTCCCGCCGCAAGACCTCCAGCGTCCCGGCCAGGAGCTCGGGAATGCTCTCAAAGCCGACAAGCTTGTAGACCAGCTTGAACGCGCCCTGCAGCCACTCCTTGTGGCGGCGCAGCTCCTCCATCTGGAAAGCCCGTTCGGCGGCAAGGGCAGCAAGATCGGCAAAGACCTCCAAAGGCTCCAGCATCCTCAGCGTGGGCTCCCTAGGGGTGATCGGCTCATCCACGGAGATGTGGCCGATGATCCCGGCCCTTCCCCTAAGGGGTATGAGCAAAAAGTCGTCGGGATGCCAACCCGCGGAGGTGGAACGTCCAGGCAAGCCCACGGACTCGCCCCACGGTGCTCGATCATGAGGAATGTAATAGGATCGGCCCACCTGAAATTCCTCCCGAAAGGCGAGCATGCGTTGTTCTGGACGCAAACCGCCCTGGCGGCGCAGCTGTTCCTCCTCCTCCGGGGACAAGCCCGCCGCGGCCAGGGCCAACACCGGCCCCAACAGGGGAGGTTGGTGGCGGAGGTCGTAGAGGGAGACCACGGCCCGCCGGAAGGGGGAATGCTCCACCACCGCCTGGGCCACGCGCCGCAGCACCTCTTCCAAACTCGACGCAGCCAGGATCTCCTGGGCCACGGTGAGCAAGCTTTGCTGCAGGCGCTCGGCCTCTGCCTCCCAGGTCACGTCCCGCAGGATGCCCTGTACCGCCGGCCGCCCCCGGTACACAACCGGCCAGGCCTGGACCTCCAACGTGAGCGGTGAGCCGTCCTTATGCACGGCGCGGAACCGGTAACGCCGGGGCGCATCCTCGCCGCGCCGGCGCCGCTCGTAATTCCGTTGCACCATCGCCCGATCTTCGGGATGCACGAAATCCAAGTAGTTCCGCCCCACAAGCTCCTCGCAGCCGTAGCCGGTGATGTGCGCCAGTGCTGAATTGACAAACACAAGCTTTTCGTCCTGGATCACGAAAATGCCGACGAGCTCGTTTTCCACAAACTGCTGAAGGCTGCGGAGGGTTGCGGTGAGCTCCGCCTGTTGGCGGGAGAAGGCCAAAGCCAAGGCCAGAACGCCGGCAGCGTTTTCCAAACGCTCCAGATCCGCGGGGGTGGGCGTCCGCGGCCGCCTGGCGCCCACGGCCAACACCCCGAGTTCCTGGCCGGCCACGAGAAGGGGCACGTACACCGCCAGCTTGATCCCCTCGGCCTGGGTGAGGGGATCGCGAAACTCCTGGGCCAACCAAGGCTTCCGGGTGGAGAGGACCTGGCCCAGGTAGGGGTGCGCGCGGGGGTTACGTTCCGCCGCCCGGGCGAAGGCCGGAGAAAGCCCGTGGTGCGCCAAAAGGTGGAGTTCCTGGTTCTCCAGGACGTAGATCGCCCCCACGTCCCAGGCCAAAAGGGGGAGGAGCTTAGCCAACGCTTGCCCACAGAACTCCTGGGGCGAGGCCCCCTGCAACGCCGCCTGGGCCACTGCTCCCAGGATCTCCAGCCATGGGATGTCCATGGGAACCCTCAGCACCGACGATTTTATAGGGGGAAGAACTCAAACCCAAAGGGCGGCGATGGTTTCAATCAGGATTTTGGCGGCGCACACCGCGGACACGCCGGAAGGGTCCCACATGGGCGCAAGCTCCACCAGGTCCATCCCCAGAACCCTGAACCGCCGGAGATCCCGGAGGATCCCGAGGAAGTCGGCCCAGGATAGGCCGCCAGGCTCGGGATTCGTCACGCCCGGACAGAGGCCGGGGTCCAACACATCCAGGTCAACGCTCAGCCAGACGGGAAGATCTGGCCGCAACCTCTCCGAAAAGCCTGTGGGCGTGGCGAACCACGGTTCCTCCAGGTCCGCCCCGAAGAAGGAGCGGGCACCCACGATGACCAAGTTCTCCACGAGTTCGCCAGCGCGACGCAGGGCCGTGGCATGACAGACCTTCAGGCCCAAATATTCGTCCCGCAGGTCGGAGTGGGCGTCGAGGGCCAGGAGCTGAAGGGCGCCGAGCCTGCGGGCCGCCCGCACCGCGGGCACCAAAACCGTGTGCTCCCCGCCCAGCACCACCGGAACTTTTCCATCCCGCAGGATCCGCTCGACCTCCGCCTCCTCCTCGGCGAGGATCTCCTCCACAGAGCGGTAAGGGTCCAGATCGCCGAGGTCGGCGATGCGGGCCGCCCGCACGTCCTTGCGGAAATGGGGGGAGAAGAACTCCACGGAGTCGGAGGCGGAGCGGATGGCGTTGGGTCCTTGGGCTTGGCCGCCCCGCCAGCTGGTGGTGCGCTCCAGCGGCACACCCAAGATCACCACCCGGGCCTCTTCGTAGGGAACGTTCGTGCCCAAAAAGCTCAGGCGTTGGGGCATGGGGAAAGGAGCTCGGTCAACAAAGGCGGAAGCACCGTGGCGGCTTGGAACAGGGATGGGCTGAAGTACCGCGTGGAGAGTCGCCGTTCCTCGAAGCGGCGCTTCAACTCTTCCCAACCGGGAAAGGCCTCCAGGGCCAGCACATAAGCCCAAAGGCCGCCCGGATAGAGGGGCATGGCTCCCAGGTACGGAAGCGCCACGGGGAAAAGGTTTTGCAGGGACTGCACCACCGCTTTCAATGTGTGGGGATGAAACCAGGGGCTTCCGGCCTGGAGGGCCAAGACCCCGCCTGAGCGCAGGGCTGCACGGCAGGCCCGAAAGAACCCCTCTTGAAAAAGGGCTTCCCCTGGACCAACGGGATCGGTGGAATCCACGAGGATCACGTCGAACTCGTTTTGATGTCGGGGGAGGAACTCCTCACCCGGGGCGATCACCACGCGAACCCGCGGATCAAAAAAAGACCCGGCATGCACGGAGGGGAGCCATTCCTTGGCCACCTCGATGACCACGGAATCGATCTCCACCAGGGTTGCCTGCTCCACGGGGTGCCGGAGGGCTTCGCGCAGGGCGCCGCCGTCGCCTCCGCCCACGATGAGGAGCCGTTGGGGCTGGGGGTGGGAAAGGAGTGCCGGATGCACCAGCATCTCATGATAAAAAAACTCGTCGCGCTCGGAGAGCATGAACTTCCCATCCAGGGCCAGGACCCGGCCATGGGTCTCCGTCTCCGCCAGGTCCAGCCGCTGGTAGGCCGTTCTCCGGCGGACGAGCCACCTCCGGACGCCCAGGAAAAACCAGACGCCCGGTGCCTGCTCCTCACCTAACCAATCCTCTCCCGGTCGTCTACCGCCGGTCATAGCTGTATTCCGCGTTTGATCTCGATGAGGTGGGTGCGCTGGGGGCGGAAGAGGGTGCGGAAGACCTCAAAGGCCGCTTCCGGGACCACCTTCTCCCCGCAGGTGAACACGTCGAGCGCCACGTACCCATGCTCCGGCCAGGTGTGCAAAGAGATGTGGGATTCGGCGATGACCGCCACACCGGACACGCCGTGCGGGTTGAAGGTGTGCACGTGCACGTCGATGAGGGTGGCACCGGCGCGCTGCACGGCCTCCACCAAGGCCCTCCGGATCTCCTCCGGATCGTTGAGGTTCTCCTGGCAACCCCACAGCTCCACCACGAGGTGCCTCCCGAGCTCCCGCATCGTTCACCTCCTTTCCGGGCACGTATGGGCCAAAAAATGAACCCATTTGGGTTTGTGCCCAAACGGGTCTGACCACCCGTAGGATTTCGGGTCACAGGCGAATTTTACTGGGGGCCAAATGGGGTGACTACCCGCGGGAGCTAGGGTCTGGGCAGAGGCGCAGGCTCATCCAGCCAGGCGGAGAGGCGCTTCTCCGCGCGGGCCCGCCACGTGCCTTTGTGGTAGACGTAGCTCACCAAAAGCGGGAAAACGAGCGTGGCCTCGGCCCAAACCATCTCGGAAAAACCCTGGGCCACCTTGCCCCAGGAGCTCGCCTCCTTCAGGGTGGAGCCGGAAAGGCCGCCGTCGCGCACATCTGCGGTGGTGATTTGGATCGCATACTTGTGCATGGGCACCGGGAAGCCCAGGACATCCGCGGCCACCGTCACATCCTGGGCGAAATTCTTGGGCACGCCACCGCCCACCATCACCAGGCCCGTCTCCTTGGCGGCGATCTTGATGCGCGTGAGCTCCCGGAAATCCTTCACGGAATCGATGGCCACGTGACGTTCCGGATGGCGCCACTGGTGGAGCACCAGGCCGAAGCCGGCGCTGCAATCGGAAAAGGCGGGGATGAAAATGGGGATGGCTTTTTCATAGGCCACCCGCACGATGGAGTCCTGCCCCAGCCCGCGTTCCACCAGATACCGCCCCATCTCGCGCACGAACTCCCGGGAGGAATAGACGCCGGGCGCCATGGCCTCGGCGATCTCCGCCACGGTGTGATCGCAGACCCTGAGCTCATCCTCGTCGATGAAGGTATCATAGATCCGATCGATGTGAAGCTCGCGAAGCTCGTTGTCGTCCACATCAGGACTGCCGAGGTAATGCTTGAACCCCAAGGCCTCGAAGAAGTCCTGGTCCACGATGTTCGCGCCGGTGGCGACCACCACGTCCGCCATGTCGTACCGAAGGAGGTCCACCACGCACTGCTTGAGACCGGCGTTGATGAGGGAGCCCGCCAGACAGAGGATGATGGTGCAATCCGGATCCGCCAACATGCGATCGTAGATGTGGGCGGCGCGCGCCAGGTTGCGCGCTTGGTAGGACATGTGCGCCATGGCCTCCACGATCGGCACGGCGTTGAAGCTCTTGGGGTCGATGTGCCGGATGGGTTCGCGCAGGTAATCTTCCTTTTTGGCCATGGGCGCTCCTCTTAAAACAGGAACACGGCCGCAGCCACAACCGTGGTGTAGCCCTTGTTGTCCACGATGGCCGATTGGGTGATGTTCATGGTGCGCACGATCTTCCCGCTGATCTTCCAGATCTCCTTCTTTTCGTCCCACACGAGCTCGTCGTCGAACTCGATCCCTAAGGTCGAGGCGAGCATGGATGCTGCCAGGTCCTCGGCCTTGTCGCCCGCTTGCTTTTCGTTCTCCCCGTAGGCGTGGTATTCGGAGAGGTACCCATAGGCGTTGGGGTCCGCGGGGATCGCGCAGCCGATGGAGGCAGCGATCAACCGGTGGGGCTCGTTGGACGCACAGCGCGAGAACACGCAGAACGCGATCTGCCCAGGGCGCAACTCTTTCAGGCCTTCGGAGCGGGGGATGATCTTGCAGCCCGGGGGAAGGATGCTGGAGACGTGGACCAGGTTCAGCTTTTCGATGCCGGCGTCCCGCAGGGCCAGCTCAAAGGAGCGCAATTCGTCCCGATGGCGTCCCACACCGCGGGTGAAGAACACCTTGCGCGGGACCAACGGCCAGGGGACAAAAGCCGGCGCCTCCGCCACCGCCGGAGCAGGCTTGACCTTCTTGGGCATGGCGTGGGCAATTATAGCGGCCGTGGCCGGCCGTCAAGTCGTGGCCGCTTCCTCATCGGTGAAGATGTCCCCCGCATAGCGGACGTTCTCCACCCGGGGCTCCTCCACGAGCTCCACGCGGATGAGGGCGGAGCGGTACCAAGGCTCGAATTTCCCGGGCACGCGCTTCACCGGAAGAAAGGCCCAAGCCCGCATGGTCTCGATGTAGGGCCAGTTCACGTATTCATGGAAGTTCGGGAACAAATCGGTGATCACCGCCCCGGCCTCCAAAAGCGCCTTTTGAATCCGCTGCCACTTGGCCAGCGAGGCCTCCAGGCGCGTGAGCCCGAGGTACCCGGCGCCGCCCGGCCCGCGCAACGCGGAGATCCCCCGGTGGGCGAAGGCCAAATAACCGCGAAAACTTTCGGTGGGATCGCAGAAGAACGTGTCGAACCGCCGCACAAGTTCGGAGGGCAAGGGATCGCGCAGATCGTGCAGGTGCGCCTCCAGCGCCAGGTTCTCCGCTTTGGCTGTGCGGCTTAAGAACTCCACAATGCGCGCATCCACGTCCAGGGCCACCACCCTTTTCGGAAGCCGGGTGAGCGCCGCAGCCAGGGAGACGAGATCGTCATCCCCCAAAACGATGATCTCTTTGCCCGCCAGGTCTCCCCGCGCGAACGCCAACGCGATGCGGGCCACGGTGGTCTCCTCGGTCACGTAGCCCTGATCGAATTCCTGAGCGGCCTCCGGCCGGTCCTTGGCCACCCGGGCAAACTCCTGGGTCAACGAACGGAAGGGTTCGAGTTCCAACCCTCGTCCCCGGCAACGGGGACACCGCAACTCCTGGATTGGGCCGATCCCCAGGGCCTGGGCAGTCTTCTGGCCCTCCGCGGTGATCCAGACGCGGTCGTCCACGAACTGCACCCAGCCCCGCTCCGCAAAGGCCTGAAGCCCCTCGCAGGTGGCCAAAACCGGGAGGCCAGCCAGATCCACAATGCGCCAGATGTCCGCGGAGGTCAACGCCGCCCCCAACACCCGGGCCACATCCCTGGCCGTCACCGGAATTCCGTGCTTTTCCTTGATCCTTTGGGCAATGCCTTCCAACTCCATGGCTCACCTCCTGGGCAGGAGCAAAAGCTCGTCCTTGGGAAAGGAGGAAAGGACGCGGGCTCCGTTTTCCTCCACCACCACGACGTCCTCGATGCGCACCCCCAGCTCCCCGGGGAAGTACACGCCAGGCTCGACCGTGACCACCATGCCCGGAAGGAGGGTGTCTTCCGAAGCGGGGGAAAGGCGAGGACCCTCATGGACCTCCAGGCCCACCCCGTGGCCCAGGCCGTGTCCGAAGAGTTCTCCCAGGCCGGCTTCCTCGATCACCCGGCGGGCGGCCGCGTCCACCTCCTTGCCGGAGGCACCAGCCCGCACGGCCTCAATGCCCGCACGATTGGCCTCACGCACGACCTTGTACGTTTCCAGGGCCTTCGCGCTGGGCCTTCCCAGGGCCACGACCCTCGTCAGGTCCGCACAATAACCGTCCAGCCGCACCCCGATGTCGAAAAGCACGAGGTCCCCGGCCCTCAATTTCTCCGGGCCGGCGCGGTGGTGGGGACGGGAAGTGCGGGGCCCGCCCGCCACGATGAGGTCAAAGGCCACGTCGTCCGCGCCTTCCTTGCGATACCAAAACTCCAAGTCCAGGGCCACCTCGCGCTCGGTCTGTCCCGGGCGAACGTTCTTGAGCACCCACTGGAGTCCGGCCTCCGTGAGCTCCAGCGCCTCCCGGATCTTTTGGATCTCTTGGGCGCTCTTGATCCGCCGCAGTTCCTCCACCGGGGCGGTCAAGGGCACAAACTCCAGGCCCTCGCCGGCCTTTTTGAGCTCCTCAAACAGGTGGAGGGTCACGCGGGTGTTTCCGATGCCCACGCGCTTGGCGCCCAGAAGGCGCAGGCGCTCCATCACCTGGGGGATCCAGCGGCCGCGCACCTCCTCCACCGCCAAATCCGTCTGCGCGCGGGCCTGCTCCGTATACCGGGGGTCCGTGAGGAACACGGCCTCCTGCGCGGTGAGGATGAGCACCCCGAAGGTGCCCGTGAACCCGGTGAGGTAGCGCAGGTTGGGCTGGTCCGAGCCTTCCACGTTCACCAAAAGGAAGGCGTCCACGTTTTGGGCCCGCACCCTCTGCCACAGGTCCTTTCGGCGTTGAACGAATTCGCCCATGGGCGAGCCATTGTAATTCAGGCTTTTCGGCGATCCAGCCCAGTGAGGATGCGGCGAAGCTCGTAGGAGCGGGAGCCAAGGCCGATCCGCTCGGCGTGAGCAAGCTGCTCCTCCCAACTGGCCTCCGGGTGTGCCCGCCGAAATGGATCGTGTCCCACGGCGGAAAGCACGAGATCGATGCAAGCCTGGTCCAGGGCCACCGGGTCGGTGCTGGCGAGGATGCCGAGGTCCGGAGCCACGGGAGGCCGATTCATGCCCCAGCAATCGCAGTCGGGCGAGACGTGGTTGACGAAGGATACGAACAGGGCTGGACGGCCGTTCCACGCGGCTTTCGCGTACTCCGCGATCTTTCTGGCCAGGACCTCCACGGAGGCCTCGTCGCCCGGCCCCATCGCGCCAAACATGCACATGGCCACGCATTGGCCACAGCCCTGGCACCGGTCATAGTCGATCACGGCGTACTCCACCACGGTGATCGCGCCCACCGGGCAGAACCGCGCGCAGACCCCGCACGAGGTGCACCGGTCCTTGCTGGGTTTGGGTTTGGAAGTGGAGTGTTGGTGGAGCTTTCCGGCACGGGACGCCGAGCCCATGCCCAGATTCTTGAGGGTCCCGCCGAATCCCACCTGCTCGTGGCCTTTGAAGTGGGTGAGCACGAGGAGGGCGTCGGCCAAGGCCACGGCGGTCCCGATCTTGGCCCGCCGTACGTAAACCCCGTCCACGGGGATCTCCATCTCGTCGGTGCCCCTCAGCCCATCGGCGATGATCACCGGCGCGCCCACCACCTCCAGCACAAAACCGTTTAAGGCGGCGGTGAGAAGATGGTCCACGGCGTTGGAGCGCGTGCCGGTGTACAGGGTGTTGGCGTCGGTGAGGAACGGTTTGGCTCCCAGTTTTTTGAGCTCGTCCACGGCCACGCGCACGTAGTTGGGGCGCAGGTACGCGAGGTTTCCAAGCTCCCCAAAATGGAGCTTCACGGCCACGAGTTGTCCGGCCCGGAAGATCTGGGAAAAGCCGGCCTCATGGAGGAGAGCCCGGAACTTTTGGAGGAGGCTCATCTCGGGGGACGCGGAAAAATCGGTGAACCAAACGACGGCCATGGTTTTCGATTATACAGGACCGGATGGAAGAGCTTGGGAGGGGGTGCGGGGCAAAGTACACTTGGCGGCCATGACGTTGGCGGAGCTGGCGCGGGCGGCCGAGGACATCTGGGCCCAATGGGAGAGGGCTCAGCAGAACCTCCAGCATCTCGAGGAGCTCGAGGCCCTGCGGGTACAGCTCCTTGGGCGCAAAGGAAGCGTGACCCAGCTTTTCTCCGTCCTTCGGGAGCTTCCTCCTGCGGAGAGGGCGGAGGCTGGCCGGATTTTGAACGCGCTTAGGGAGCGCCTGGAAGCCTCTCTCGCCGAGAAAAAGGAGGTCCTGGCGGAGAGGGCCAAGCGGGAGAGGCTCGCCCAGGAACGCTACGACCTCTCCTTGCCCGGGAAGTGGCGGCCGCTGGGGAGGCTCCATCCCCTCACCCAGGTGCGTCTGGAGATCGAGGAGATCTTCTTGCGTCTGGGGTTCGACGTGGCCAGCGGCCCGGAGATCGAAACGGAATACTACAACTTCGAGGCCTTGAACATCGGCCCCGATCATCCCGCCCGCGACGAGTGGGACTCCTTTTATCTTGGCGAGGGTGTGCTTTTGCGCACCCACACTTCCCCTGTGCAGATCCGCGTGATGAAGGAGCGCAAGCCTCCCGTGCGCATCATCTGCCCCGGCCGGTGCTTCCGCCGGGATAACCCCGACGCCACCCACTCCCCCGTGTTCCACCAGGTGGAGCTCCTGTGGGTGGAAAAAGGGCTGACCTTTGCCCACCTCAAATGGGTGATCGGGGAGTTCGTGCGCGCGTTCTTTGGGCCCAACTACAAGATGCGCTTTTCCCCGGACTTCTTCCCCTTCACGGAGCCTTCGGCTCAGGTGCACATCCGCAAAAAAGGCGCCGAGAAGTGGCTGGAGATCATGGGCGCGGGCATGGTCCACCCCCGGGTGTTGGAGGAGGTGGGTTACGACCCCGAGGAGGTGACGGGCTTCGCCTTCGGTTTGGGGATCGAGCGCATGGCCATGCTGCGCTACGGGATCGAGGATATCCGCCTATTTTGGCAGAACGATCTGCGGTTCTTGTCGCAGTTTTAGGTGGGAACGCGCTCCCAGCGCCGGCTTTCCCCGGAGAGGAGCACGGCCTCCAAAACGGCCTGGGCCTTCACCCCGTCCACAAAGCTGGGCTCCGGATTCCTTCCCTCCCCCAGAGCCTGCAATAGCTCCACCACCGCGTGCACGAAGGTGTGCTCGTAGCCCAGGATGTGGCCGGTGGGCCACCAGCTCTTCGCGTAGGGATGAACCTCTTCGGTCACGAGGATGCGTCGAAAGCCCCGCTGGTGCGGCGGATCCTCCCGGGAATAGAACCAGAGCCAGTTGGGATCCTCAGCGTTCCAAAAGAGGCTTCCCTGCGAACCGTTCACCTCCAGGTGCATGAAGTTCTTGCGGCCCAAGGCCACGCGGCTCGTCTCGAACACCCCCGTGGCCCCGGATTGAAAGCGCGCCAGAAACGCCGCGGCATCGTCCACGTCCACCCTGCCCTTCCCCGGCCCGTTGGGGAAAGGACGTTCCCGGACAAACGTGGCGAGAAGGCCCGTGACCTCAGTGATCTCGCCCACAAGGAAGCGGGCAAGATCCACGATGTGCACCGCGGTATCTCCCAGGGCGCCGGAGCCCGCCCGTTCCTTTTGGAACCGCCAGGTGAGGGGAAGCCCGGGGGTCAGGCCCCAGTCCTGCAAATACAGGACATGAACGTGGTGGATCTCCCCAAGCGCGCCGTCTGCGATGAGCCTTTTGGCGAGCTGCATCGCGGGGAAGAACCGGTAGTTGAAGCAGATCATGTGGGGGACGCCGGCCTCCCTCACCGCGCGGAGCATGCCCTGGGCCTCCGCCAAATTCCGCGCGAGCGGCTTCTCGCAGAACACGGCTTTACCGGCGCGGGCCGCGGCCAGGGCGATGGGCGCGTGAAGGTCATTGGGGGCGGAGATGTCCACCAGCGCCACATCCTCGGCCCACACCGCTTCTTCCCAAACAGTCGTTGTCCGGCGAAAGCCAAAATGGGCGGCGAATTCCTGGGTTTCCTGAGCGTTCGTGCCGCAGGCCACCACCAGCTTTGGGGTCACAGGAAGGGAGAAGAAGGCCTGTGCCTGCCGGTATGCGTTGGCATGGGCTTTGCCCATGAATTTGGTGCCGATGAGGGCGACGCCCAGCTCGCGCATGGGGGTTCCTTCACACGGCGCGCAGGACCAGCGCGGCGTTCTGCCCGCCAAAACCGAAGGAGTTCTTCAGGGCCACGCGAACCCGGGCCGGCCGAGGCGAGCCCGGCACATAGTCCAGGTCGCATTCGGGATCACGGTTCCGCCAGGTGACCGTGGCGGGGATCAGCCCCTCCAGGAAGGCGAAGAGCACGGCGCCCAGCTCCACGGCGGCCGCCGCCCCCAGAAGGTGGCCCATCTGGGATTTCGTGGAGCTCACCGGCACCTCCTGGGCCTTGGGGCCCAAAAGCTTTTTGAGGGCCAGGGTTTCCGCTCGGTCGTTGAGGGGGGTGGAGGTGCCGTGGGCATTCACATAGTCCACCTCCTCCGGGTTGATCTGGGCGCAGGCCAGGGCCGCGGCCATGGCCCGATAAGCGCCCTCTCCGTCCTCCGGTGGAGCCGTGATGTGGAAGGCATCGGAGCTCTGGCCGAAGCCCGCCACCTCCGCCAGGGGTTCGCCCCCGCGGCGCCGCAGATGCTCTTCGCTTTCCAGTACCAACACCCCAGCGCCCTCCCCCAATACAAACCCGTCGCGATCGCGATCGAAGGGGCGGGAGGCCTGCGCCGGGTCGGGGTTGCGCGAGAGCGCGCCCATGCGGTCAAAGGCCGCCAGGACGATGGGCAAGATCACGGCCTCCGTCCCGCCGGCCAGGGCCCAGTCCACCTGGCCTTGACGGATCATGTCAAAAGCCAAGCCCACGGCATGGGCACTGGAAGCACAGGCTGTGACGACCCCGAAACTTGGCCCTTTAATACCAAGCTCGATGGAGACCTCGGCGGCTGGGGCATTGGGCATCATGAGGGGCACCAAGAACGGGGAGACCCGGTCCGCCCCCCGGGTGAGGAAGGTTTGGTGGTTCTCCAGCAGGATCTCCAGGGCGCCGATGCCGCTTCCGATCACCACCGCGCCCGTGCCCTGGCGCGGGTCCAGATGGGCATCCTCCACCGCCAGTTTGGCCGCAACCACCGCCATCTGGGACGCTCGCCCCAAGCGCTTGGCCCGCTTGGGGGGAAGGAAACCCAGGGGATCAAACCCGTCGCAGGGGGCGGCCACCCTGACCGCGATCCCGGCGAGGTCAAGATCCTGGTCCACGCGGCGGATGGCCACCCGGCCCTCCCGTAGCCCCTGAAAGAGCGCCTCCCGCCCCACCCCAAGGGGGCTCACCACACCAAATCCGCTCACGAAGACCCTAGACACCTTCCACCTCGTCGGCCACCACGGTCACCCTGTCCCTCCCCACGTACAACACCCCGGTTTTCACGACGAATCGTTTTTCGCCCTGGGGGAGGACGGCCCGCAGGGGTGCGTCCTTCAGGAGGAACGCGGCCGGCGCGTGCCGCGGCAAGATGCCAAACCATCCCACCGGGCTTTTGGCATAGACCGCTTGCACCGGTGAGGAGAACACCGGGCGCTCGCAGGAAACAATGCGCAGCTCCACGGCCGCAAATATAGCGAAAGGTCCGTCAGCGGACGAGCTGGGCCTCCCGAAAGGCCAGGGTGAGCCGCTCGATCTCCTCCAGATCCGAGGGGGCAAGGCGCAGGCGCAGCAGGGCCCCCAGGGGCAGGCGGAGAAGGCCATCCATGGCTTTTCGCAAACGAAGGGGGATCTCCGGGCCTGCACCGCCACATTCCCCACACACCAGTCCTCCCCGTTCCGGAACCCAGAAGAGACCCTCCCCTTTTCCGCAAGCGACGCAACCGTGCAAGGCGGGGCGGTAGCCCAACGTGGAGAGAAGGCGCAGCCGGTACGCAGCCAAAAGAACCCGGGGAGAAGCGCTTTTCTCCAAGGCGTAGAGGAAGCCCAGGGTGAGCCGAAACGCCCGCGGATCCGGGGCTTCCCGGGGGACGAGCTCCCAGGCCCAGCGCAGGACAAGCAGCGCGGCCTCCAGCCTCTCCAGGTCTTGGCGGATCCCCGGAAAATCTTGGATCAACGTGGCTTCTCGCAGCAGGTGCAAGCCCGAGCGGCGCCGGTAATAGATGACCTCCACGAGGTTCAGGAGGTCGAGGACCGCGCCAAACGGGCGCTCCAGGCGGCGCGCGCCTTTGACGAGGAGCTCCAGCCTCCCCCGGCTTTCCGAAAGAAGGGAGACCCGTCGGTCTGTTTCCGCCTGGTCTTGGAGGCGCAGGACGAGCCCTTGGTCGCGGACGAGCTCGGGCAAGGCTAGTCCGGGGCGCCGGCGAGGATCTCCAAGGAGCGGGAGGCGCCCAGGCGATTGGCCCCGGCCTGCACCATCCTCACGGCCGTTTCGTAGTCGCGGATCCCGCCGGCGGCCTTCACCCCGAAGTCCGGGCCCACGGTTTTGCGGAGAAGCGCCACGTCCTCTGGGGTGGCGCCGCCGGGACCAAATCCCGTGGAGGTCTTGACGAAATCCGCCCCCGCTGCCTTGGCCAGGATCGCGCCCGCCACCTTCTCCTCGTCCGTGAGGAGGGCGCACTCCAGGATGACTTTGAGCACCAGCGGCCGCGGCCCCTTCCTCAGGACCTCCCGTACGGCCTGGATCTCCGCCAGGACATGGGCATAGTCCCCAGCCTTGAGGGCCGGAACGTGAATGACCATGTCCACCTCGTCCGCGCCCTCCTCCATGGCCAACCGCGCTTCCAACGCCTTGACCTCTGGCCGGTGTTGGCCGTGAGGAAAGCCCACGACCGTGCACACCTTCACCCCGCTGTCCCGCAGGATTTGGCGGGCGAGCCCCACAAACGTGGGCGGAATGCAAACGGCGTAGAACTGGTGGCGCACGGCCTCTTGGCAGAGCTTTTCCACTCGGGCGCGGTTCACCTCAGGCCCAAGGGCCGTGTGGTCGATCAGGCGAGCGAGTTCTGCTTTGCGCATGCCTGGCTCCTCAAAGCTTCCACGTACGGCTCCAGGTGCAGGAACGAAGGAGCCGATCCCAGTTGATCTCCACGCCCAGGCCGGGCCGCTGGGGCACGGGAATGTGGCCGTCTTTGAGCTCAAACGGGGGATCCGCGATGTCCTCGCGGAAATAGCGCTTGGTGGCGGAGATGTCGTGGGGAAGGGAGAACCCGGGCAGGGTAGCCAGATGCACGTTCAAAGCCCGACCAATGCCGGTCTCCAGCATTCCTCCACACCAAAGGGGCGTGTGCCGCTCCAGGGCCAGGCGATGGATGGCGAGGGCCTCGGTGACCCCGCCCACGCGGCCCTGCTTCACGTTGATGATGCGGCAGGCCCCCAGCTCCAGCGCTTCCCGGGCGCGCCGGGCCGAGGTGATGGATTCGTCCAGACAAATGGGGGTGGACAGCTCCCGGGAGAGTTGCGCGTGCTCAAGGAGGTCGTCGAAAGAAAACGGCTGCTCGATCATGAGGAGCCCGCAGCGGTCGAGTTCCCGTAGGGCGGGCAAATCCGTCCAGGTGTAGGCGGCGTTGGCGTCCACGGAGAGCAGGGCCTCAGGGAAGCGCTCCCGCACAGCCCGCACCGGCTCCACATCCCAGCCCGGCTTGATCTTGAGCTTGATGCGCAGATAGCCCTCGGCCAGAAAGCCCTCCACCGCGGAAAGCAGGCTGGGGATGTCCGGCTGGATGCCGACGCTGACCCCTGCGGGGACGGCCTCCCTCACCCCGCCCCAAAGGTGGAACAGGGGCTTTTTCTGCAGGCGCGCGTAGATATCCCACAGAGCGGCCTCCACCGCGGCCTTGGCCATGGCATGGCCGCGAATGGGCGAAAGCACCGCGGGAAGCTCGCTGGGGTGGTGGAAGGTTTTGTGGCTCGAAAGGATCGGGCGAATGTGCTCCGAGATCACATAGCGCGCGGTTTCCACCGTTTCCCAGGAGTACCAGGGTCCGGATCCCGCCACACATTCGCCCCAGCCCATCACCCCCTCTGCGGTGAGGGAGACCAGCAGGGCCTGTTTTGTGCGCTCCTCCCCGAAACTCGTGGCGAACGGGGTCACCAAGGGCAGCTCCACCAAAAACAGAGAAAGGCGTTCCAAACGGATCACCTTCGGGCGAGCACCTCCTCGAGCGTCGCTCGTTCCAAAACGAGGAAGCTTCGGTCGCCTTCGCGGAAAAGCCCGGTCACCAAATAGCCTTCTTCGAGGTAGGGCTGCAGGAAGCGCCGGCATTCCCCGCGCCAGGCCTTGGCCACCTCGAGGTTTTCGCGCTTCAGGGCCTGAAGATCGCTGGGGATTTCGAAAAGGAGGTAGGGGTCGGAAAGACCCAGGCGGCCGCCGGCGGGCGCCCGCTGGCCGGAGCTCAAGCGCACCGTGCGGTTGATGGCCTTTACCTCGCCCAGTCGCACCTGCCACGGGACCTCTCCCTGAAGGCGGGCCTCCACCCGGGGGGCCCGCAAGTACCACTCGCACAGGAACCGATCCCCGGGAAGGCCGCGGTTGCGCTCGTCCCGCATGTCCTCCCCAAAATAGTTGGGGATGTACCGCCGCACCACCCCGCCCAATTTGTTCAGGTTGAAGTGAGCATTGCGCGATTCCAAGGGGTCAAATGTCCAAGTGATGAGGTCGATCCCCTGGCGCAGGACGTGCTCGCGCTGGGCCAGCTTGAGCTTGTGGCCGATGCCCTGGTCCTGCAGGCCGGGCTTGACGGCGGTCATGAGGGAATGGTGGCGGAGCTTTCCGCCCTCCCAGAGGCCCACCACGGACAGGGAGAAGCCCAACATTTCCCGGCCTGGCCCAATCCCATCAAACGCGCCCAGAAGAAGCCCACCGGCCTGCACGATCATGTGGATGAGGTGGTCGGGGACGACGGAGATGTCGGCAAACCCCCACACCTCCTTTTGCAGCCGCTCGCAGGCGCGATAACCCGCAAAATCGCGAACGGGTTCGATCACCACGCTCTCCACCAACGGGCTGAAGTATATCAGTCGCCGGTGAGGCGGACGATCTCCTTTTCGTCCTCCGTCCACTTGGGCCGCACCTTCACCTGCAGGGAGAGGAACACTTTCTTTCCCAGCATGGCTTCAAGCTCCAGCCTTGCCAGCCTCCCAATTTCCTTCAGCTTTTGGCCGCCCGAACCGATCACGATGCCCTTCTGCGAGTCCTTGGCCACGTAGATGGTGGCGTAGATCTCGATCAAGGGCTTGTCCTCCCGCTCCCGGATCTCCTCCACCACCACCGCCGTGGAATAGGGGATCTCCTGGTAGGTGAGGTGGAAGATCTTCTCCCGGACGAGCTCAGCCACGAGGAACTCCAAGGGCCGATCGGTGGGAAGAGGCAGGTCCGGCGGGAAGAGGGGCTCGCCCTCGGGAAGGTGGCCGATGATCACCTGGAGTGCCCGTTCCAAATTCGTCCCGCGTTTGGCGGAGATGGGCACGAGATCGCTGAAGATCCCCAGGCGCTCGTAGGCCAACAGGGTCTCGGGAAGCTCGTTGCCCTTGGCCAAATCGATTTTGTTGACCAGGAGCACCTTGGGGCAGGGCAAGGCCTGGATGCGGGGAAGCACGGTCTCGTCGTATTCGTCCACTTTGCCCCAGGGCTCCACCATGTACACGAGCTCGTCCACGCCCGCGAGCGCCCGCAGCGCCTCCTTGACGAGGTGCGCGGAAAGCTTGTTCACCGGCTGATGGAGCCCGGGGGTGTCCACGAACACGACCTGGGCCTCGTTCGTGGTGTAGATGCAGCGGATGCGGTTACGCGTGGTCTGGGGCCGGTCCGAGACGATCACGACCTTGCGGCCCATCACGGCG
>CALKFO010000091.1 GCA_938084765.1 Candidatus Bipolaricaulota bacterium
CCGATTGCGTTGGATGAGCTCGTGCGGGCTGGGAAAATCGAGGACGGGCAGATCTTGGCCCTCACGGCCTTCGGCGCGGGGGCCTGCTACGGGACGGTGATCCTGCGGTGGTAGCTTTTCTCTTTCCGGGGCAGGGCTCACAGGCCCCAGGAATGGGCGAAGAGGTGTTCGGCCACCCCCTGGGCCAGGAGGTGGTGGCCCAGGCCCGGGAGCTGGGCTGGACCAAGCCGGTGACGGAGCTCTCCGCCGAGGAGCTTTCCTCCACGGCCGTGGCCCAGCCCGCCCTTTTCTTGGTGGAGTGGGCCGCGTTTCGGGTCCTGCGGGCGCAGAGGGAGCCGGACGCCGTGGCTGGCCACTCCCTGGGGGAGTTCGCCGCCCTCGCCGCCGCCGAGGCCTTGTCCTGGCCGGAGGCCTTCCGGCTCGTGCGCTTGCGGGGCGCCCTGATGCAGGAAGCCGCGCACAATCACCCTGGCGGAATGGTGGCGGCCTTGGGGTTGCCCCCCTCGGAGGTGGAGGCCCTCGCCAAAGAAAGCGGCTGTTTTGTGGCCAACTACAACGCGCCCACCCAGATCATCCTGGCCGGAAGCTTGGAAGCCTTGGCCCAAGCGGAGGCCCTTCTCCGCGCGCGGGGCGGAAAGGCCGTGCGCCTCAACGTGGCCGGTGCCTTCCACTCCCCGTTCATGGCGGAGGCCGCGCGCCGCTTCAGCCAGGCGTTGGAGGAGGTGGAGCTTCGTCCTCCCCGCTGTCGCTTTGTCTCCAGCGCCACAGGGGACGCGGAGGACGATCCGGAGAAAATTCGCGGCATTCTGAAGGAGCAGATGGTGCGGCCGGTGCGGTGGTGGACGGCCGTGGAGACCTTGGCGGGGTTGGGCGTGGCGGAGGCCTGGGAGGTGGGACCCGGGGAGGTCCTCACCCGCCTGGGTCCCCGGATCACCCCCCGCATCCGCTTCCGCGCCCTCAAGGAGGTCCTGAATCATGTTTGAGGGGACGGTGGCCCTGATCACGGGAGGCACATCGGGGATAGGGTTGGCCACGGCCAAGCTGTTGGTGGAGCGAGGGGGGAGGGCGGTGGTGGTGGGGCGGGATCCCCAGCGGGGCGCCCAAGCCCAAGCGGAGCTGGGCCCAAGCGCCCGCTTCGTGCAGGCCGATGTGGGCGATCCGCAGGGGGTGAAGGCCGCGGTCCAGGCGGCCCTGGACTGGACCGGCCGGCTGGACTTCCTTGTGCACTCCGCCGGCCACACCCGCGACAAGCTCCTTGTGCGCCTGGACCTGTCGGACTGGGAGGAGATCCTGCGGGCTCACCTCACCGGGGGGTATCTGTGCGCGCGGGAAGCTCTGCGGGTGATGATGCGGGCCCGCGCGGGAGCCATGGTGTTCGTGGGCTCGGTGGTGGGCGCCATGGGCAACGTGGGGCAGGCCAACTATGCGGCGGCCAAGGCCGGCCTGGTGGCCCTGGCCAAGACCCTGGCCCGGGAGGCCGCGCCCTGGGGGATCCGGGTCAACGTGGTGGCGCCGGGGTTCATCGACACGCCCATGACCGCCAGCCTTCCGGAGAAGGTGCGGGCGGAGTATTTGGCGCGCATCCCCCTGGGCCGGCCCGGCCAACCCGAGGAGGTGGCCGAGGTCATCCTCTTCTTGCTCTCGCCCAAGGCTTCCTATATAACCGGCCACGTTGTCTACGTGGACGGGGGGCTTTTCCCCGGCACCTAAAGGAGGTGGAAGGAATGAGCGACGTGGCAAACCGGGTGAAGGAGATCATCGCTGAGCAGCTCATGGTGGAGTTGGAGGAGATCACCGAGGACTCCACGTTCGTGGACGACCTGGGCGCCGATTCCTTGGACCGGGTGGAGCTGATCATGGAGTTCGAGGAGGAGTTCGGCATCGAGATCCCCGACGAGGAAGCGGAGGGCATCCAGACCGTGGGCGAGGCCATCGCCTACATCGAGCGCAAACTCCAGGAGAAGGAGAGGGCCAAAGGCGCGGAGATCTGAGGTCGCCCATGACCCAGGTGTACGTGGAGGAGCTGGGGCGCCACGAGGGCGCGGAGGTCCTGATCCAAGGGTGGCTGTACAACAAGCGCTCCTCGGGGAAGGTGCGGTTCGTGCTGGTGCGGGATGGCACGGGGATCGTGCAGGGGGTGGTCACCCCCGATGCTGATCCCCAGACCTTCGAGCTCGCGGAGCGCCTGCCGCAGGAGAGCTCCCTGCGCCTGTGGGGGGTGGTGCGCGCCGATCCCCGCGCGCCCGGAGGCTACGAGATCCTCGTACGCAAAATCGAGCCCGTCCACATCCCTAAGGAGCCGTTCCCCATCGGCCTCAAGGAGCACGGGGTGGGCTTCCTCATGGATCACCGCCATCTGTGGATCCGCATGCGCAAGCAGGTCCCCATCCTGCGCATCCGGGACGCGGTGTTCTGGGCCATCCGTGCCTTTTTCAAGGAGCGGGGGTTTGTGGCCACCGAGGCCCCCATCCTCGTGGGCACCGCCGTGGAGGGCACCACCACCCTCTTCCCCCTCGATTACTTCGGGGAGACGGCCTACCTCTCGCAGTCTGGCCAGCTCTACTTGGAGGCCACGTGCATGGCCCTGGGGAGGGTGTACTGGATCGGGCCGTGCTTCCGCGCGGAGAAGTCCAAGACCCGCCGGCACCTCACGGAGTTCTGGATGGCGGAGGCGGAGGCCGCCTTCTTGGACCACGAGGGGAACCTCAAGCTCCAAGAGGACCTCGTGCGCTACATCGTGGAGTACGTGGTGAGCGAGCGCAAGCGTGAGCTTTTGGAGCTGGAGCGGGACCCCGAGATCCTCCTTCGGGAGGTGCGGGCGCCGTTTGCCCGCATCACCTACCGGGAGGCGGTGGAGATCATCCGGTCCCATGGGGTGGCCATCGAGTACGGGGACGATTTCGGTGCGCCCGCGGAGGACGCGCTTTCCGCGCATTTCGGCCGGCCGGTGTTCGTGGAGCGCTACCCCAAGGAGGTGAAGCCCTTCTACATGAAGCGGGATCCCCGGGATCCCGCGGTGGTGCTCAACGCCGACCTCATTGCTCCGGAGGGCTACGGCGAGATCATCGGGGGTTCCCAGCGGGTGGATACGGAAGAGGAGTTGGTGGCCCAGCTTCAGGAGGCGAACCTGCCGCTGGAGCCGTATCGGTGGTACATCGATCTACGCAAGTGGGGGTCTGTCCCGCACTCCGGGTTCGGGCTGGGGGTGGAGCGCACCGTGGCCTGGATCACCGGTGTGAACCACATTCGCGAGACAATTCCGTTCCCCAGGATGTTGGACCGCCTGCATCCTTGACGGGCGGGCGGGGGCCGGGGTACACTGGAGGGCCGGTTCAGCGGGGGAAAATGCGGACCGGATCGTAATTTTTTCCCAAAAGCAGGGCGGCTGCCCGAAGTCAGGCAGCCGCCCACCCCCCGTCCCGACCTCAAGCCTTCTTCACCTTCAGCTCGCCCTTCTCCTCCACAGCCTTGAGCTTCTTCTGGACGAGCATCTTCAGGTTCTTGCCGGGCTTGAAGGCCGGAACGACCTTCTCCGGGACGGTGATGCGCTTCTGGGTCTGGGGGTTGATGCGCTGGGAGCGCTTGCGCGCCCGCACCTCAAACTTCCCAAACCCGGTGAGCAGCACGGGCTCGTTGTTGGCCAGGGCCTCGGTGATGATGTCCACCGTGGCATCCAGGGCCTTGCGCGCATCCTTCTTGGTGAGCCCGGCCCGCTGCGCAATGCGATCCACCAGGTCGGCCTTGTTCACTCCTGATCACCTCCTTTCTCTGAGGTTTCGCGGAAGTATAGTGGGACGGGGAAGGGGCTGTCAAGTAGGGCGCTGATCCCTTGGGGGTTCCGGGGGCGAGGTTGAAGGGGGTGGGCGCCATCAGTAAAGTAGCCCTAACCGTTCTCCCCAAGGAGGAAAACCCGTGGGCAGCGAAATGCGCACCTATGAGGTCGTATACATCCTCCGCCCGGACCTCGATGAGGCCCAGCGGCGGGAGAAAATGCACAAGGTGGAGGCCCTCATCGCCCAGGAGGGCGGCCAGGTCCAAAGCACCGAGGAGTGGGGCCAGCGCATCCTGGCCTACGAGATCGAACACTTCCGCGAAGGTTACTATGTGCAGGTGACCTTCACCCTTCCCGCGGACCGGGTGGAGGCCTTTCAGCAGCGCTTGGGCCTGGACGACGCGTTCCTGCGCTACCAGGTCGTGCGGGTGGACGGGAAGAAATGAGCGACCTAAACCGGGTGATCCTCACGGGAAGGCTCACCTCTGATCCTGATTTGCGCTACACCCAAAGCGGTCGCCCCATGCTGCGTTTCGACATCGCCGTCAATCGCCGCTGGATCAACCCGGAGACCGGACAGCCCGAGGAGGAGGTCACGTTCGTGCCCGTGGTGGTGTGGGGCAAACAGGCGGAGACGTGTGCCGCCTACCTGCGGAAAGGGCGCCAGGTGGCCGTGGATGGCCGCCTGCGGGTGCGCTCCTTTGAAACCCAAAACGGCGACCGCCGCCGCGTGACCGAGGTGGTGGCCCAGTCCGTGCATTTCCTGGGGCCGAAGCCGGAGGCCCCGGAGCCCGAGCCCCCCGCACCTGAGGAAACCTATCCCGAAGAGGAGGTGCCGTTTTGAACGCCAAATCAAAGACCTGCCGAGTCTGCCAGCAAGGGCTGGAGCTCAGCTACAAGAAGCCTGAGGTGTTGCGCCAGTTCATGAACCGCCGGGGCAAGATCCTGTCACGGCGCATCACCAAACTTTGCGCCAAACACCAACGCGTCTTGTCCACCGAGATCGACCGCGCCCGGAAGCTGGCGCTTCTGCCGTACGAGGAGCTGCCGTAGGTCCTCCATGCCCCCCACCACCGTCCTCCTGTTCGACCGGGGAGGACGGGATGTGGTGTCCCGGGTGCGCACCGCGGCCGCCCAGGCCGTGGTGGCCACCCTGCACCGTTTTCCCGAGGTGGAAAGGATCGTGGTCGCCACGGGCGCGCCCGAGGCATGGGCGGAGGCTCCCTGTTTCGTCCACGGCGACCAGGGGGAGTGGCAATTCGGCACGCAGTTCTCGCACTTCGTGCGGGAGCTCCGGCCCTCCCGCCTCCTGTACATCGCCGGCGGAGCCGGGCTCCTGTTCAGCGAGAACGACTGGGCACGGATCCTCAAGGTCGATCTCCCCCGCCCCTTCGCCATCCTGAACAACTTCTATTCCTCAGACCTTGCCTTGTTGGACCCGCCTGTACCCGTCCCCGACCTTCACCGCGACAATCCGTTGGGCCTCCGGCTTTGGCAGATGGGCTACGCGTGTTACGAGCTTCCCCGCTCGGCCGCCACCCAGCTGGACATCGATACCCCCGGCGAGCTCCAGATCCTCGCCCTCCATCCCGGCCTTCCCCCGGGGGTCCAAGAGGCCCTGGCCGACGTGCCCACCGCCCGGGCCCAGGCCCTCTTGGAGGCTTTGGTGGATCCCGAGGCGGAGGTGGTGCTGGTGGGGCGGGTGAGCGGACACCTCCTGCGTTTTTTGGACCAGGAGGCGGCCTGCCACTTCCGCGTGGTCTCCGAGGAACGGGGCATGGAGGCCAGCGGCCGGGCCGAGCGGGGCGCCGTGACCTCCCTTTTGGGGCTGTGGGCTGAACACACCGGCCCCGCGGGGCTCGTGCGGGCCCTAAGCCGCCTGGGCGACGTGGTGGTGTGGGACATCCGAGTGATCATGGCCCATTACGGCGTCTGGCCGCCGGCTGAGGAACGCTACGCCTGCGATCTCCTGGAGATCGAGAAAATCCGGGAGGCCCGGCTGCGAGAGCTCGTACAAGCCTGCAAAGAGAGCCCTACCCCTTTTCTTCTGGGCGGCCATTCCCTGGTGTCCGGCGGGATGTACTTGGCGGTGGAATTGGCTTGGCAGGGGCATGAGCGCGAGCCCAGGTTTCGACCGCTTCCCTTTCCGGGATAATCGGGGTGATGAGCGTGGAGCGAACCATTTGGGAGCTGGGGTTGGCGGAGCTGGACCGGGTCGTGGCGGAGCTCACGGAGGCCGAGGAGCGCCGTCAACGGGAAAAGATCATCCTCATCCCCTCCGAATCCCTGACGCCAAAAGCGGTGCGAGAGGCTCTGGGCTCGGCGTTCACCTCCATCTACGCTGAGGGCTACCCCCGTGAGGAGACCCTGAGGCTTGGGGAGGAGCGGCTTCGGGATTTTTCTGAACAGCTGGCGTATTACCGGCGTTACAGTGACCGCCGGTTCTACAAGGGCGTGGAGCTGGCCGACCTGGTGGAGGCGTTGGCCTGTCGGCGTTGCGCCGAGCTCTTCGCCACCCCGGACGTCCCGCCGGAGGCCATCTACGTGAACATCCAGCCCCTTTCCGGCGCTGCCGCAAACCTCGCCATCTACGAAGCCCTGCTCAAGCCCGGCGACACCCTCATGGCCATGGACCTCACCCAGGGCGGGCATCTCTCCCACGGTTCCCCGTTCCACGTCTCCGGCCGGCGGTACCGCATCGTGAGCTATGGGGTGGACCCCAAGACCGAAAAGCTCGATTACGACCACATCGCGGATGTGGCCAAGAGGGAAAAGCCCAAGATGATCGTGGCCGGCTACACCTCCTACCCTTGGTCGCCGGATTGGCAAGCGTTTCGGGAGATCGCCTCGTCGGTGGGCGCCTTCCTCTTTGCCGATGTGGCCCACACTGCAGGCCTGATCAGCGCCGGCGCCTGCCCCACCCCCGTGGGCTACGCCGACGTGGTGATGTTCACCACCCACAAGACCATCTGTGGCCCGCGGGGCGCGGTGATCCTCTCCTTTGATCCCGACATCGCCGCCCGGATCGACCAGGCGGTGTTCCCGGGCGCCCAGGGCGGCCCCCACGTGAACAAGTTCGCCGCCATGGCCGTGGCCTTCGCCCTCGCCCAGACCCCGGAGTTCAAGCGCGTCATGTTCCGGATCGTGGAAAACGCCAAGGCCCTGGCGCGCTTCCTCGCCGAGGAGGGGCTGCGGGTCTGCTACGGCGGCACGAACACCCACCTTTTGGTCGTGGATCTCCGGGCCGTGCCCACCCGGAACGGCAACCCCCTCATGGGCGAGGTGGCCGCGCGCATCCTGGACCTGGCGGGAATTGTGGCCAACAAGAACACGATCCCGGGCGACACCTCCGCAGCCGACGCCCGGGGGATCCGGTACGGCACGCCCTGGGTCACCCAGCGGGGCATGGGGGAACGGGAGATGAAGGAGATCGCGGAGATCACGAGGTTGGTGCTCACCGAGATCCGGCCGTTCACCTATCCGGGGGTACGCGGTCCCCTTCCGCGCGGCAAGATCCCGCTCCCTGCCCTGCGGGAGGCCAAGGCCCGCGTGGAGGCGCTTCTTTCCCGGTTCGGCGTGCAGGCCCCCAAACCCGTGGCCGTGGCCAATCCCAAGGGGAAGGCCCAAGTCCTGCTGGTGCGGGGCGGGCGCGCAGAACACCTCCTGCACGAGGCCTCCACCGTGCACGTGCTGCGCCTGGAGCCGGGAGAGGCCACCCGGGCCCTGTTCCTGGATGAGAAGGGTGAGGTGTTGAGCGAGGCCGTGTTGGGAAGGATTCCCGATGATCCCCTGGGGAGGAAGCGGTTTTTGGTGGTGGCGCCCGAGGAGAACGTGGCAGCCCTGAAAGAGTGGCTCTCCGCCCTTTCCGATGGGTATGTGCTTTTCGACCCAAAGGACATCCTGCGCAAGGTGCAGGGGCCGGCGGTGGTGGAGGAATTCCTGGGCCAGGCGGAGCTGCGCTTGGACGGGGAGATCCTGGAAGTTCGGGAAGGGCGGGCCTCCGTGTCGTTCCTGGGCGTCGCGGGCCCGGCTGCGGAGGTCCAAAAAGCCCATCCAGAGCTATTTTCTTTGGTAAAACCCTACTTCGTCGGAAGCACGGGCTTGAGGGGGGAGGGAAAGCGCGCGCGTTATGTGCCCCAAGCGCAGGAGCGCCCCCTCCAGAAAACGCCCCTGCATTCCTGGCATGTGCGGGCAGGGGCACGCCTGACGGAGTTTGCCGGGTACGAGATGCCCCTTTGGTACACCTCCGCTTTGGCCGAGCACCGGGCGGTGCGCACCGCCGCCGGCCTGTTCGACCTCGGCCACATGGGCGTCTTCTCCGTTTCCGGCCGCTACGCGGAGAGCTTTTTGAACCTCGTGACCACGAACTACGCGGGCTGGCTCCTGCCCGGCCAGTCCCAGTACGGGTACCTGCTGGATCCCGAGGGGAGGGTCATCGATGACCTCATGGTGTACCGTCTGAGCGCCGAGGAGTTCGTGCTCATCGTGAACGCCGCCAACGAGGAGAAGGACTGGGATTGGCTGTGCGCCGTCAACGAGGGAAGGACCCTCTTGGATGGGGAGCGCCCCTGGATCGAGCCCGATGGCCCTGTGACCCTGTGCAACCTGAAGAAGGAGGAGGGGGTGGTGGACCTGGCCCTGCAGGGGCCGGCTTCTCGGGCCGTGCTTTCTCGCCTCCTTTCCCCGCGGGATCGGCATCGGTTGGTCGCCCTGCGCCGCACAGAATTTTTGGAGCTGCGGCTAGCCGGCCAGGAGGTCCTGTGTGCCCGCACCGGCTACACGGGCGAACCCCTGGGCTACGAGCTTTTGGTGCCGGGCCCGGCGGTGGAAACGGTGTGGGAGGCCCTGCTTGCGGCTGGCCGAGATAAGGGCGTGGTCCCTTGTGGCCTGGCCGCGCGCGACTCCTTGCGCACCGAGGCCGGCCTCCCCCTCTATGGCCACGAACTGGCCGGAGAGTTGGAGATCCTCCCCCACGAGGCGGGGTTTGCCCCGTATGTGAAGGTGCACAAACCGTTCTTCGTGGGACGGGAGGCCTATCTGCGGGCCCTCCAGAACTGGACGCGAGAGGTGGTGCGCTTCGGGGTGGAGCCTGGGCAGAGACCCATCCGGGCCGGCGCCCCCGTGGTGGACTCCACGGGCACCGTGGTGGGCAAGGTCACAAGCTGCGTGGTCCTCGAGGACGGCCAAGTGGGCATGGCCCTCGTCCCGCGCTCCCTCGCCAGGGAGAACACCCGCCTGGGGTTCGTGGTGAGCCCTGGCTCAGAAAATCGTGTGCCGCTCGTGATCTGGGGCAAGGTGCTCCCCCGGTTCTTGCGAAAGGACGTGCTGCCCACGCCAGGCGGGGAGTGATCCTAGTCTTCTTCCTCTTCGGCCTCTTCCACGCGGGCTCGGAGCTCCTCCAGGCGCTTGTGCACGAGATGAAAGAGGGTGCCCTCGGGATAGTTCCCCTCAGGATCGGGCTGCCCCGCGGGCATTCCGGAGAGGATCTCCACCACCTCCTCCACAGTGTCGCAAGCCCAGACGTGGAACTTTCCTGCCCGCACGGCCTCCACCACCTCCTCGGGGAGCATGAGTTCGTCCACGTTCCTTGTGGGGATCACCACCCCCTGCTCCCCGGTGAGCCCGTGTTCCTTGCACACGAGGAAAAAGCCGTAGATCTTGTCGTTGATGCCGCCCACAGGCTGAAGGTTTCCCTTTTGGTCGATGGCGCCGGTCACGGCAATTCCCTGCCGGAAGGGCACCCCGGAGAGCGCGGACAGGAGGGCACACAGCTCCGCCGCGGAGGCGGAATCGCCCTCGACCCCGGAATAGGCCTGCTCCATGGCCAGGGTGGCGGAGAAGGCCAGGGGCGCCTTCAGCGCGAACTTCTCCCCAAAATAAGCCTTGAGGATCATCACCCCTTTGGTGTGAATCTTTCCCCCGAGCTCGGCCTCCCGCTCGATGTCCACCACCCCGGTTTTGCCGGCGAACACATTGGCCGTGACCCGCTGGGGCCGGCCGAAGGCGAAGTCGCCCAGCTCCACCACAGCCAGGCCGTTCACCTGGCCCACGGCGGTGCCGTCCACCCGCACCACGTACTTTCCCCGCCGGATCCACTCCCGCACCTTGTCGGCCAGGAGGGACTGACGGTGGCGCCCCTTTTCGATGGCGAGCCGGACATGTTCCGCACCCACCACGTGCGCGCCTTGCGCTTTGGCCCAAAAGCTCGCCTCCTCGATGAGGGCGGTCAGGGCGGAAAAGCGGGTGGAGAGCTTTCGCTGGTCGCCGGCGAGCTCCGCCGCGTACTCCACCACCCGCGCCACCGCTTCCGGTGAGAACGGGAGAAGCTCAGGGTTCTCCAGCTCCCGGGCGCGGATGAACCGGGCGATCTTCCCGGCTGTCTCCGCGGTCCAGGGCATCTCCGTGTCGAAGTCCGCGCGGATGGTGAAGAGCTTGCGGAAGTCCTCGTCGTAGAAGTAAAGGAGGTAGTAAAGCCAAAGGGGGCCGATGAGGACCACTTTGACCTGGAGCGGGACAGGCTCCGGCCGCAGGCCTTCCGTGGAGGCATACCCCAGCATCTGCGCGGGATCCTCCACCCGGAGCTCCCCCGTCTTGAGGGCGATCTTCAGGGCCGTCCAGGAAAGGGGGAACTGCAAAAGGTTCAGGGCGGAGAGGACGAGGTACCCGCCGTTGGCCCGATGGAGGGCACCGGGCCGGATCTGGGTGAAATCCGTGGTGACCACACCAAACTGCACCCGGCGCTCGATGGCGCCGAACAGGTTGATGTAGGTGGCGTTCTCCTCCACCACCACGGGTGCACCCCGCAAGCCGCCCCGGTCCACGAGAACGTTCACCCGATAGCGCAGGAACCGATCGGGTTCGGGCAGGGGCAGGGGCAGCTGGGGTTTGGTTTTTCCGGCCAAGATGGCCTCGGCATTGGTGACCACGTCCTCCTGCACGGCATCTAAGAACTCCACGACCCTGGGGATGTCCGCGTATTTGGCGCGGAGCTGGGCCAACCGTGGCGCGATGAGAAATCGCGTGGCCTCCTGCACCACCTGCCGCTGCCGCTCCTGCCAGCTTTCCTCAAGCTCCCCGATCCGTTGAAACGCCTGGCGCACCAGCTCCTGGAGTTCGCCCTGGCGCTTGAGGATCCCCGCCCGCTCCTCTTCGGACAGGCTCTGGAACTCCTCGTGGGAGAAGGGCGAGCCGTCCGGCTTGAGGGGGATGGTGTTGAGGCCGAAAGCGGTGCGTTGGAGGGCGAACCCCAGGGCCCGGGCCCGGCCCTCCAGTTCGCGAAAGACCGCCTCCTTTTGGGCCTCCAACCCCTCCCGCTCCCGCCGAATGCGGGTCTTGATCTCCTCGGAATCCATCACCCGAGGAAGCTCGCGCTCCAAAAACGTGATGAACCGCTCCATGTCCGCCTGAAGCTCCCGCCCCTTTCCCGGGGGGAGGAGGAGGTAGCGGGGCATGTGGGGGACGGAAAAGTTGTGGACGTAACAGAGGTCCGGCGGCGTGGGTTGGTCCCGGGAGATCTCCTCCAGGAACTGCGTCACCGCAGAGGTTTTGCCCAGTCCGGGCTCGCCCGCCACGTAGACGTTGTGGCGGTGCTTGGGAGCCCGCAGGCTCAGGCCCAGGCGCAAGGCCTCCAGGGCTCGCTCCTGGCCCACGATGCCGCTTAGGGGCTCAAGCTCCGCCGTGGTGCGAAATGGAAAAATGCGGGGATCACAAACGCGCCGAAGCTTTTCCGCAGGCAATCGTTCAACCACACGTTATCATAACCAGGGATGCGCGCGGCCGCTATCCTTGGAATCTGGGCTTGGGAGCTCTGCCTGTGGGCTTTTCCCGTGTGGCTCCTTTGGACTGCGCCCGAGGAACCCGCCTACCTCCAGCACGTGCCCGAGCTCCTCGCCTCCGCCCAAACCGAGATCCTTCTGGCCCTGTCGGACCTGCGCGTGTACGCCGACGGCACCACGAACCCGCTTCTTTTGGCCCTGAGGAAGGCCAAGGAACGCGGGGCGGAGGTGTACGTTCTGATCGAACGGGGCTTGGGCGCCGGGGCCCCCGAACAGAGGGAAGCGGAGGAGCTCCTGAGGAGCTGGGGCATCGCGGTGCAGCCGGACAGTCCTCAGGTCACCCTGCACGCGAAGTTCATCGTCGTCGACGGCCGGTATGTGGTGGTGGGCTCCACCCACTGGACGAAGACCGCCCTCACCCGCAGCGTCCAGGTGGACTTGATCTTCGATTGCCCAGAACTGGCCAGCGTCTTTCGCTCCTTCTTTTTCCGGCTATGGGAGGGGCGCCTGGAGGCCCGCGCTCAGCTGCCGCCCGGACCTTGGCCCACCCCGGCCATCCTCCCCCTGTTGGAACTGCCGGAGGCTTTCCTCCACGCCCAGGCCCTTACCGTGCTCCTGGAGCGGGCGCAGAGGGAAACCTTGGTCCTCCTCTATCAGCTCGCCTATTACCCCCAATACCCGGACAGCCCTTCCACTCGGCTTGTGGAGCAACTGGCCCAGGGGGTCAGTCGGGGGCAGCGCGTCCAAGCCCTCCTGGAGGGGGGCGAGGGTGCAAAGGAGGTTGCGGACAGCAACAGGCTTTCCGGGGCCTGGCTCTCCAGCCAGGGAGCGGAGGTGCGCTTTGACCCCCCCGAGATCACCCTGCACGCCAAGGCCGTGGTGGTGGACGGCCAACACGTGCTGGTGACCTCAGCCAATTGGACCTATGCGAGCTTCACGAAGAACGTGGAGGCCGGGGTCCTTCTTTGGGGCATACCCGACCTTGCTGGCCTTCTGGCCAGAAGGTTTCAGGACCTGTGGAGACGCAGCCGGGCCCTTCCTTAAGGCTGGAAGAACCCGGCGATAGGCACCTCCACGCGTCGTCCCTCCACGTAGCCGCTCACCCGCCCAGCCAGCTGGAACGTCTGCCCAGCGGGGGGAAAGAGACGATAGGTGAACACCAGGGTCATCCCGGGCTCGAGGATGAGGGGCCACAACACTTCTAGCCTCTCGGCCCGCCGCCAGAACGCCCCGCCCTCGGCCACCACCTCCAGAGCAAAATCCTTGGGGATCTCTTCCACAAATCCTGGGGCGATGAGGGGGACTTTACTTTGCACCTTCACTTGCACCAAAAACGTATTGCCTTCCACGCTGAGCGTGCGGACCGCTCCTAGGTAGGGATCGGCGACGATGGCCGCCACCAAGAGTTCAGCCCGGCCGGCGCTCACCACCTCCACCCGCACCCGGCGCAGGCCCGCGGCCACGCTCACCGTGGCGTACGGCTCAACGGAGCTCGTCTCGAAGCGGCCATCGCCGTCGAGGTCCCAGCGGAAGACCGCTCCCGCCGGGGCTCCCACCACGGTGAGGGTCACGCTCTCCCCGGGATTGGGAATGAAGTTGGAGCACTGCAGCGTGGCCCCAAAGCCCATCCATCCCAACAACACGCTCAGAAGGATTGCGCGCACAGCGATCCTCCTTTTCCAAGGGTCAAGGGGCAGCGGGGTTGGCCCGCTGCCCCGGGAAGATCAGCCCGCGTTGGCTCTAGCGGCCCGCGCATATGGAGGGTGGTTGCCCCGGAAGCGGCTCACAAATGGGCGTCCCCGTGAGCCAGTAGGCGATGATCGTCTTCATGAGCTCGAAGTCCACGACCCCCGGCGCACAAGTGCGCGGCACGCGCGTCCCCTCCAGCCAGAAGGCGATGGCCCGCTGCACCTGAGGGAACGTGATCTTGTCGGACAGCCGGAGATCGATGGTGTCCCGCGTCACGTCCCATTTGGCAATGGCCGTGAGGACCGTCAGGCAGTCCGCCAGCTCCACCCGGGTCTGCCCACCCACCTCGACCTCCACGCAGGGAAGTCCGGTGTCCACCTTGCCCACCACGGTTTGGAAGTCCCGCTCCGGGCAGGGGCCAGGCCGCGGCGGCCGCACCTCCAGGGTCGGCGGCACCGTCACCTCGTAGATGATGGTCTTGGGCCGACCAGGCCGGAGCACGTCCAGCAGAACCCACTGGTGCACGCCGGGCTTGTAGATGAACCCATCGTTTTGAATGGGCGTGACCTTCCAACCCACCGGGAGATCCTCATCCAAGCCGACCCCGATCACATCACGGTCTGTCCAGATCTCCACCTTCACCGTGAATTTGTTGCCCAGCGCGTTGCCCAGGGTGTCGTAGAAGCCCAGCACCACGCCCTCGCAGGGAATGGGGGCGAGGATGGTGCGCTTGGCCGTGACCTTGGCCGCAGGATAGGCGGGCAGGGGTTCGTCCACGGGCGTGCAGGAGTACGCGTAGGCGGCGATGATCTTGAGGTCCTCCAAATTCAGGAGGGTGCCACAGGTGCCGGGCAGGGGCTGGTCCGTGCGCCACAGCTCGCCCACCCGCGCCAGCTGGTCCACGGTGATGGACTCGGAAAGCCGGAGGTCGAGGCGGTCGGACTCGCCGGGCAGGGTGGCCGGAACGAGGTGGGCCACGGCCTCCAAGATGGAGAGGCAGTCGTTGACCATGAGGCAGCTTTCACCGCCTACCTCCAGCTCCAGGTCGGGCACCTTGGCCTGGAACACGCCGGTGATGCAGAACTGTTGGGGCAGGCGCAGGGCAGCAAGCTGTTCGCTGGGCGGGACCTTTAGGTCGTACACGATGACCCGCTGCGTTCCGGCGCGGATGGGCTCGGTGAACACCCACTGCACCGTGGGCCGCTTGAAAATGGCGCCCGCGTTCTGAATGGGAATGACCTCCCAGTTGACGGGCGGGTCCTCGTCCAGACCGGCTCCAATCAAGTCCTGATCCGTCTTGATCGTCACGGTCACCCGGAAGGTGGACCCGGGCAGGGCCGTGGTGGTGGAGATCTCCCGGATCACCTCCACGGTGACGGGGGACACGTAAAGCGGGGTGGTGAACGTCGTGGCCAAGCCGGTGTTGTCCACCACCTCCAAGCGCACGGTGAAGGAGCCGCCGGCAGGATAGATGTAGCGCACCTTGGGCTCGGTGGAGGTGAGGTCGATTTTGCCGTCTCCGTCGAAGTCCCAGCGGTATCGGGCGATGGTGCCATCGGGGTCATAGCTTCCGGAGGCGTCGAACAGGACCTCCTGGCGGGCCCGGGGCGCGGCGGGGCTGATCACCAGTTTCGCCACCGGCGGCTGATTCCGCATCCCCCGGATGGTGATGGGGTCAAGGGTGTTCAGCTCCACCCGCGCAGGCCGCGTGATATCGCCGTGCTTGAACACGATGCGCTGCACGCCCGAAAGGGCCTGGGGCACGACCTCCAGGGAGAACTCCTCGCCCAAGGGGCCCAGCACCCCGCCGTCCGTGCGCCCATCCATCCACGTCCACGTCACCTCGTATATCCCATCAGTGAGGGCATAGGTGTCCCTGACCTCTTCAAAGAACAGGGCCAGAAAGGGGATGGGCTCATCGTCTTTCAGGACAAAATCCGCGCCGATGGGAAGGTTGCGGATGGTGAAGCGTGCGTTGCCGCCAGTGCCGGCCTCGGCCTTACCCAGGATGAAGAAGAGGTAAAGCTGGCCTGCAGGCTCCCGATAGAGGAAGAGGACGGCAGTGTTAGCTTCTCCGAGGGGGTTGCGGCTCCGGGATTGGCCAGAGTCGTAATCGTAAAAATTTGTGGCCGGCTGAGTGCCCGTAAACGGGGTGACCGCCACCTTGGTGGCCCCTTGGACCACCTCAAAGTACCCCTGGGCCAACAGGGGCACCTCCCCAAGCAGGGCCACGACCAAAAACAGGCTGATCTTCCACTTCATCCTTCCCTCCTTGATTCCACACCGCATTGCCCCGGCTTTCCCAAGCTGTGGGGCTTAGGGTAGCGCGGGACCTCCGCCGGAGGGAAGACCCTGGGGGTCACCCCAGCCCCCTTTTGTCCGGGGCTGGGGTGACCCGCGTCCCAGGTCAGAGGGCGAGGGGGAGGGGATTCTGGGCCTGATGGGGGTGATCCGGCCCAGGATAGACCCGGAGCTTGCGCAGCATGCGGCGACCCAGCTCGTTCTTGGGAAGCATCCGCCGCACCGCCAACTTGATGAGCAACTCCGGATTTTTCGCCAAAAGCTCCCGATACGGGATCTCTTTGAGGTTCCCAATGTATCCGGAGTGCCGGTAGTACATCTTCGTGTCCCACTTGTTCCCCGTGAGCTTGACCTTGACCGCGTTGATCACCACCACGTAATCGCCCACGTCAAAATGAGGGGTGTACGTGGGCTTGTGCTTGCCCTGCAGGATCTGGGCGATCTTCGAGGCCAAACGACCCAGAGGCTGGTCCGTGGCGTCCACCACGTACCATTGGCGCTCGAACGTCTTGCCAGCGTCCTCTTTCTTGGCCATGTACGTCTTTTGCTTGGCCCACATGGCCTTGGGAAGCGGAGACTTGGGCATGGTCCTCCTCCTTACGTCCAAGTATAGCCGAAGATTTCGGCGCGCACGATCACATCCTCGGCCCGGGGGCCAGTGCCCACCAGGGCCACCGGCACACCCACCCCCTCCTCCACGAACTGGATGTAGCGCCTGGCCTCCCGCGGCAGATCCGCGACGTCTCGGGCGCCGGTGATCCCTTTCTCCCAGCCCGGCAGGGTTTCGTACACCGGCTCCACATGGAAAAGATCCCCCGCAAAGGCGGGAAAGGTTTCGTACCGTCTGCCCTGGATGCGGTAGGCCACGGCCACCTTCAGCTCAGCCAGCCCGGAGAGCACGTCCAGCTTGGTGAGGGCCAGGTGAGTGAAAGAGTTCACAGCATGGGCGTAGCGAAGGGCCACGAGGTCGAGCCAACCGCAGCGGCGCGGCCGGCCGGTCGTGGCCCCATACTCCCGGCCGACCTCCCGCAGCCGCGCGCCCGCAGGACCTGGCTCCTCCGTGGGCAGAGGCCCCGCGCCCACCCGGGTGGTGTAGGCCTTGGCCACCCCCACCACCGCGCTCAGCTCCGGCCACACGCCCGTGCCCCAGGGAATCCCGTGCACCGTGGTGTGGGAGGAGGTCACGTAAGGATATGTCCCCCAATCCACATCGAGGAGCGTGCCCTGGGCACCCTCGAACACCACGGTCTTCCCCGCCTGCAGGGCCTGGGCGAGCACAGCGCGGGCATCCCCGATGTGCGGGGCAAACTTCTCCCCAAGGAACACCAGCTCCGAGAGGATGCGGGAAGCCGCCTCCGGGGCTTCTTCACGCAGCCGTGCCTCCACGTACTCCGGATGGTTCAGGTCCACAAGGCGCAGGCCTCGCCGGGCCACGCGGTCCACGTAGGCCGGCCCCACGCCCCGTTTGGTGGTGCCCAGCCGCTCGGCCGTCCCCTCTTGGGACTCCCGCTCCCGGTGGCTAGGCAAAATCAAATGGACCCGCTCGGAGATGAGGAGCTTAGGCCGCGGACGCCCTTGTTTCTCCAGCTCCGTCAGCTCCGCCGCCAAGGCCCAAAGGTCCAGGACCATGCCATGGGCCAGGACACCCAAGCAGTGGGGATGGAGCGCACCGGCGGGCACCTGATGAAGCCGGGCCTCGCCGTATCGGTCCACCACGGTGTGACCCGCGTTGGGACCACCGTTGAACCGCACGCAAAGGTCAGCGTCCCGAGCGAGGAAGTGCACGATCTTCCCCTTGGCCTCGTCCCCCCACTGGGCCCCGATCACCGCGATCGCCGGCATCAGCCCCTCCGCACACGTTTGAGCCAAACCTGCCCCCGCTTTCCGTGGACCTCGAGCTCCCCTTGGTAGTCGCTGTCCGCAAGCCCGCCGGGAACGAGCTCCACCGCCAGGACCTCCTCCTTGATCCTGTCGGGGAAGCGGGCGAACACCGCAACCAGCTCACCGCTATAGCCCACGACGATGCGATCCGTGACCTCAAACCCCGCCTCCTTGCGCAAGAGCTGCAGGCGATGCACGAGCTCCCGCAGATCCCCCAAGGCCCGGAGCTCCTCATCCAACCGAACGTCCAGGGCCACGGCGCCATCCACGTCCTCTTCCATCACCAGGCCCGGAGCGGGCTCCCAGGTCACCTGCACGTCCTCCGAGAGGATGAGGATTTTCTCTTCCGCCAGGAGGAGCTCGGCCTGCCCCTGCTCGAGGAGGCGCTTGGCCCAAGAGGGATCGGCCTCGCGCAGGAGGCGGCCCACGGCTTGGGCTTTGGCGCCCAGGCGCGGTCCCAGACGCCGAAAGTCCGGGAGGAGGCGGGGCACCCGCACCTCCCCCCAGTCCGACACGAGCCGCAACTCCAGCACGTTGAGCTCCTCCTTGGCCAAAAGCCAAAGTTCGGAGGGGATGGCGAGATCCTCCGGCTGGGCCTTCACCAGCAGGAGGCGCAGGGGCTGGCGGACCTTGATCTTGGCGCGATTGCGCGCGGCCAACCCCAACTCCACCACCCGCCGCACCCGCGCCATCTGCTTTTCCAGGAGCTCATCCCAAAAGAAGGGCTCCGGCCAATCCGCAAGGTGCACGGATCCCTGGTCCTTTTCCGTGCGGAGGTTGAGCCACATGGCCTCCGCCAAAAAGGGCACAAAAGGCGCAAGGAGGAGGCTCAGGTTCTTCAGGGCCGCGTACAGGGTGTGGTAGGCGCAGAGCTTGTCCTGCCCCATGCCTTCCGCCCAAAAGCGGGGCCGGGAGGTGCGGATGTACCAGTTGGACAGATCCTCGAGAAAATCCTCCAGCGCGTGGGTCGCCCGCACCACATCGTAGGCCTCGAGGGCCTGGGTCACCTCCGCGATGGCCCGGGAGAGCCGGGCGGCCAACCAACGGTCCAGGGCGGGCCGCTCTTCCCAGGGGACGAACCCCTTCTCGGGATTGAATCCATCGATGGCGGCGTAGAGGGCGAAGAAATCGTGGCAATTGCGCACGGTCTCCAAAAAGCCGAACCGCGCCTGCTTCACGCCCTCCGGGGACAGCCTCCGCTCCAGCCAGGGCGCGGCCTCGGAAAGGAGATACCACCGGATGGCATCGGCACCGTGCTCGTCGGCTAAAGGAAGGGGATCGATCACGTTGCCCCGGGATTTGCTCATCTTCTGGCCCTGGGCATCCAGGCCCAAACCGGTCACAAGCACCCGGCGATAGGGCGTGCGTCCGTGCACGAGGACCCCGGTGACAAGGAGCGTGTAGAACCAGCCCCGCGTCTGATCCAGACCCTCACAGATGAAATCCGCAGGATAGTTTTCCCGGAAAAGCTCGGGGTTCTCGAAGGGGTAGTGCCACTGGGCCGTGTGCATGGACCCCGAGTCGAACCAGGTGTCCAGGACGTAGGGTTCGCGGCGCATCCGCCCCCCACAGGGGCAGCGCAGCTCCACCCGGTCGATGTAGGGGCGATGGAGCTCCACCGTGCGGGCGAGCTCGGGGTCCAGGGCGCGGGCCGAAAGCTCCGCCCGCGACCCGATCACCTCTTGATGCCCACAAGACGAACAAGACCAAACGGGAAGGGGCGTGCCCCAATAGCGCTCGCGGGAAAGCGCCCAATCCCGCATGGACTCCAAAAAATCGGCGAAGCGCCCGCTCCCCACATGCTCAGGGTGCCAACGGATCCCCGCGTTTTCCGCAAGGATGCGGTCCTTCTCCTGGGTGGTGGCGATGAACCAGGAGTCCATGGCGTAATAAAGGAGCGGGGTATCGCAGCGCCAACAGAAGGGGTACTCGTGTTCATAGGTTTCCGCGCGGAACAGCCGCCCCCGGGTCCGCAGGTCCTCGACGATCTTGGGGTCGGCTTCCTTCACGAAAAGCCCGGCGCAAAGGGGGAACTCTGGGGTGAACCGGCCAGCCCGATCCACGGGCTGAAGGAAGGGGAGCCCCTCCCGCTTCCCCAGCTCGTAGTCCTCCTCACCGAACGCGGGAGCGATGTGGACGATCCCGGTCCCCTCCTCCATGGACACGAATTCGCCGGCCACGACCCGGTAGGCGCCATCCTGGGCCAAGGGGTAAAGGGGAAGGTAACGCTGTCCCAAAAGCTCCCGGCCTGGGAATTCCCGAAGGACTTGGGCTTCCTCGCCCAGGATCGCAGCGAGCCTGGGCTTGGCCAGGATGAGCTTTTCCCCGCGGAAGAGGACCTCCACATACGGGGCATCCTCGGCCACGGCCAGGGCCACGTTGGCCGGCAGGGTCCAGGGCGTGGTGGTCCAAACGAGGATGGATACGGACGGATCGGCAACAAGGGGCATGCGCACAACCACCGAGGGGTCGGCCACCCGCTTGTACCCTTGGGCCACCTCATGGGAGGAAAGGGACGTCCCGCACCGCGGGCAATAGGGCAGGATCTTGTGCCCCTTGTAGAGCAGGCCCTTTTTGTGGATCTCCTTGAGCATCCACCACAGGGTCTCGATGTACTCGTCGGTGTAGGTGATGTAGGGGTGGGCCAGGTCGATCCAGAAGCCCAGGCGCACCATCATCTTTTCCCATTCGCGGATGTAGTGGTCCACAGAGGCGCGGCAGGCACGCACGAATTTCTCCACCCCAAGCGTTTCGATCTCGGTTTTCGTGGAGAGGCCCAGCTCCTTTTCCACCTCGAGCTCCACCGGAAGGCCGTGGCAATCCCAACCCGCCTTTCGCGGCACGTAGTAGCCGCGCATGGTCTTGTAGCGCGGGAACAGGTCCTTGTACACGCGGGCCAAGAGGTGAGCGAAGTGGGGGCGCCCGTTGGCCGTGGGCGGACCTTCGTAGAAAACAAACCGAGGGCGGCCCTCCCGCGCCCGCACCGAGCGCTCAAACACCTCGTTCTTCTGCCAAAACTCTAAAATTGCGTGCTCGCGCTTCTTCGGATCCGCCTCAAGCTTCCGGAATGCCAATGAGCCCTCCTTTCCAGAGAAACCCGCTTTTTCTTCCTGGGTCGCCGTGCAGAACGCGCGGAATGGGTTCACCCCTGCCCCAGACGGGGCAGGATGATCAAGCGGATCCGGAAAGCATCAGCCATGGCCAGGGGCATTATAGCCGGAGGAGAACACGCGGGCGAAGGAAACCCCCACGTTCCTCAGGGAGAAGGAAAGGTTAAAGATCTCCGCCAGCTCGGGGTCGGTGAGCCTTTCCCGGACGCGGGGCTCGGCGCGGGCCACCTCCGCCAGGCTCCGGCCGCGGCGCAGCGCCTCCGCGCTCAGCCGCGCCACAAGCTCGTGCGCCTCCCGCCGTCCCATCCCCTTGCGCACCAACGCCAAAAGCAGCCCCTCCGAAAAAGGAACGTCCAACGTGGCCTCCAACGTCCTCCGCATCCTTTCCGGATGGACCTGCAATTCCTTAAGGAGCTTCTCCGCCCGGTCCAGCATGTAGTCCACAAGGAGGAAACACTGGGGCAGGAGCACCCGCTCCACGGAGGAGTGGGACATGTCGCGCTCATGCCAGAGGGCGTTGTCTTCGAGCATGGGCGCCACCGCGGCCCGCACGATGCGCGCCAAGCCGCACAACCGTTCGGAGAGGATGGGATTGCGCTTGTGGGGCATGGCCGAGGAGCCCTCGGGCCGGCCCTCCTCCACCTCCGCCACTTCCGCCCGGGAAAGATGCCGCACCTCCAAGGCCATCTTCTCCACGAGCGAGGCAGCCGTGGCCAGGGCGAACACCACCTCCGCGTGGCGATCCCGCGGGATCACCTGGCTGGCCACAGGACAGGGCCGCAGACCCAGCCTCCGCAGGGCCAGCTCCTCCGCCTCCGGGGGAAAATAGGCATGCGTGCCCACCGCTCCGGAGAGCTTCCCCACCGAGATCTCCTCCCAAGCGCGGCGGAACCGAGCCTCCACCCGGCCCAGCTCGTCGTACCACCCGAGGACCTTGTGGCCGAACGTGGTGGGTTCAGCCCATTGCCCATGCGTGCGGCCCACGAGGGGCGTATCCCGATGGCGTTGCGCCAAGTCCGCCAGGACCGCCCTGAGCCGAGAGATCTTGGCCAACAGGATCTCCAAGGCCTCCCGAAGAACAAGGGCCAACGCGGTGTCCTTCACGTCGGAGGAGGTGAGGCCGAAGTGGAGCCAGCGCCCGGGCTCGCCCACTTGCTCCTCCAATGCCCACAGGAAAGCTACCAGATCGTGGCCGATCTCCCTCTCCAGCTCCTGAATCCTTTGCACATCGATCCTGGCCTTGCGTTGGACCTCCGCGCTCACGCCCTGGGGAACGACCCCCAACTCCTCCAGGGCGGCGAGGGCGGCGAGCTCCACCCGCAGCCACTGCCCATACTGGGCCTCCAGGGTCCAGAGGTCCTTCATGGGGCTCAGGGCGTAGCGCTCAAGCACGGCGAACTCCTAAAGGATGTGCAAGGGACGCCCCAACGCCACCAAGGCCGCCTCCCACACAGCCTCGGCAAAGGTGGGGTGGGCATGAACAGTTTGGGCCACCTGGTCCAAGGTGAGCCCTGCTTCCACGGCCAACGCCACCTCGGCCAAAAGTTCGGAGGCATGGGGCCCAACGATCTCTGCGCCCACGATCCTTCCGGAGGCGTCCGCGGCCAGGGTCACGAAGCCCTCGGCCTCGCCCTCGGCCCAGGCCCGGCCCAACGCGGAAAACGGGAATCGGCCGAGGACCAGGCCCGGGGTGTCCACAGGAACCCCCACCGCCGCCACCTCGGGCTGGGTGAACACGGCCCAGGGCACCGCGGGAGAGGTCTCCGGCACGGCCGGGGCCTGTCCCCGCAGCTCCTGGGCCAAAAGTTCGGCCAAGACCAGCCCCTCATGGCTGGCCTTGTGGGCCAAAAGCGGACCGCCCCGAAGATCCCCAATGGCGTAGACACCGGGAGCGGCGCGAAAACCTGGATCCGTCTGGACGAAACCCTTATCCACCCGCACGCCGGCCTGCTCCAGGCCCAGCCCAGCGGGCTGGGGCCGGCGGCCCACGGCCACCAGCACCGCCTCGGCCTCAAGCTCCTCCTCCGTTTGCCCACGGACCCTGATCCCGCGGGGGGTGAGCCCCACGGCGGTCGTCCCCAGCCGCACCTCGATCCCCTGCCGAGCCAGGGCTTGGCGGAGGAAGGCCTCGGCCCGGGCGGAAAGACCCAGCCCAGGCAGGACGCCGTTCATCATCTCCACCACCATCACCTGGGCCCCCAGGCGCCGATAGACGGTGGCCAGCTCCAGGCCCACCACGCCGCCGCCCACCACCACCAGCTTCTCCGGCACCCGGGGAAGCTGAAGGGCGTGATCTGAGGACCAAACCCGCTCGCCGTCGAAAGGAAGGGAGGGAAGCTCGACGGGCGCTGACCCCGTGGCCAGGACCACCGCTCGGGCCGCGATGCGGGTGGTCCCGGTTGCGCCCGTCACCTCCACCTCCCTGGGCCCCACCAGCCGCGCCTCCCCGTGCAGGACCTCCACATGGACGGCGGAAAGCACCCGGTGCACCCCCTGCCGCAGCCTCCCCACCACCTCCCCCAGGAAGGCGCGAAGCCGGGGAAGGTCCACCTGAACCTCGAGGTCGAGCCCCATGCGGCGATAGATCTCCCTTTTGCCCAAGGGGGAGGTGGCCGCGTACAGGGCTTTGGTGGGGATGCAGCCACGATTGAGGCAGACACCGCCCAGCTGATCGCGCTCCACGAGCACGGTCTCCACGCCCAGTTGGCCCAGCCGGCGGGCCGCCACATACCCCGCTGGCCCTCCACCGATCACCACCACCGCTGTTTCAGCCATGACTTCCAAGTGTACCTTGGTCCCGCCGGCCAAAGAAGCTATTCTTTCCGGGAGGTGGAGATGACGCGCATAAGCTGGAGATGGTTGGGGCTGAGCCTGCTTGCCCTCGGGCTTGTGGGATGCTTGGACCACAGCGGCTCCGTGCGGGCGGTGATCAGCACCGTTCCCACCCCTCCCCGCGGACCCTATCCCCTCCCCGTGACCTTCGACGGCACGAGTTCCCGGGGAAACGTGGCGGAATGGGTTTGGACGTTCTTCCATCTGGAGGGGACGGAGGAGGTGCCCCTGGGGCTTTCCCTGTCCGGGCCGGTGATCGAGCACGTGTTTGAAACCCCGGGCGTTTATCGCGTTTACCTCACGGTGCGCTCCGAGGGGCAAAGCTTCTCCCAGGCGTTCGTGGACGTGGATGTGCGCTCGAAGGCCCCGGTGGCCCAGGTCAGCGCCGACCCCTACCCCGAGGTGCAGGAGGGAAAGCCCGTGTCCTTCGACGCCAGCCAATCCTTTGACCCTGATGGGAACGTCGTGAGCTACATTTGGAGCTTTGGGGACGGCTTTTGGACGGAGACAAGCGCACCTCAGATCAGCCACGTTTACAGCCGGCCCGGGGAGTACTGGGTTCAGCTCGTGGTCCAGGACGACTACGGCGATCGCTCCGAGCCGGCCCTCTTGAGGATCCGCGTGGTGCCCAAGGGCTGTGGAAGCTGTCCCTGAGCTTGGGATCCCCGATGTGATCGGTGTTTTGCGGGATCTGGTCTTTCAGATCCCGCCGGGCCGGGTCAGCACCTATCGCGCCCTGGCCGAAGCCTTGGGCGATGCCGAAGCGGTGCGTTTCGTGGCCGCTTTCTTGGCCAGCGAGGAGGCGAAGACCTGGCCGATCCATCGCGTGGTGCACAGCTCCGGCGCGGTGGGACGAGCGTTCGGTGAGGATCCCTCCTGGGCCGCGGCAAAGCTCGTGGCGGAAGGGGTGCGGGTGGTGGGAGACCGCGTGGACCCCCTTTTGCGCTATTTCTTCGACTCCTTCCGCACGGAGCGCCCTTTGGCCCGCCTCCAGGAGGAACAGAAAAGGATCGGGGAGAGGGCCAAGCTTCTGCCCTTGCCGGAGGCGCGCAGGATCGGGGCGGTGGACGTGGCCTACCGCGGGGATGTGGCGTTTGCTGCCTATGTCTGGGCCGGCTCCGACGGCGAACCCCTGGACTACCTCGTGGCCCAAGCGCCCGCCCGGTTCCCCTACATCCGAACCTACCTCTCGTATCGCGAGCTTCCCGCGTATCTCGCGGTCCTGGTGGAGGCCCGCCGGGCGGGGATGTGGCCTGACGTCCTTTTGGTGGATGGAAACGGCATTCTTCATCCGCGCCGGGCAGGGGTGGCCACCCACCTGGGCGTGCTTTTGGACCTCCCGAGCGTGGGCGTGGCCAAAGGACACCTTTGCGGCGATGTGAATACCGAAGGGATGATGGTCGGAGAGTGGCGTCCGGTGCTTTTGGGCGAGGAGGTGGTGGGGGCAGCCCTCCGCACCGGCCGAAACCGGACCCTCTTCGTCTCGCCCGGGCACCGGGCGGACCTCCCCACCAGCGTGGACCTGGCAATGGCCCTCACCCGAAACGAGGAACTTCCCACGCCCCTGCGCTTTGCCCATGAGCTGGCCACGGAGGCGGCCCGCGCATGACCTCCCCTTGCCCGGTCTGTGGGAAGCAAAGGCTTTTCTCCAAAGCCATCGGCGTGTGCGGGGAATGTCTCCGCAAACGTCCGGAGGAAGCCAAACCCTTTGTGGACCGGGCGCGGATCCGCTCCCGCCGAACCTTCGGCCTTCCGGAATCCCCGCCCCGGGATCCGCAGGGGAAACCTTGCACCCTCTGCGTGCACGCCTGCCGCATCCCCCTGGACGGCCTGGGCTACTGCGGCCTTCCCTGGGGAGGGCGGGACAAGGCCAAGGTGAGCTGGTACCACGATCCCCTGCCCACGAACTGCGTGGCCGATTTTGTGTGTCCGGGCGGCACGGGCGCGGGCTTCCCCCGCTATGCCCACAAGCCCGGCCCGGAATACGGCTACCAAAACCTCGCCGTCTTCTATGAGGCCTGCTCCTTCGACTGCTTGTATTGTCAAAACTGGCATTACCGGGTGGACGGACCCCGACGGGCGCCGGTGGGGCCGGAGGCCCTGGCCCAGGCCGTGGATGCCCGCACCTCCTGCATCTGTTTCTTTGGGGGCGACCCCACCCCGCAGCTTCCCCACGCTTTGAGGGCCGCGGAGCTTTCTTTGGAAGCCAATCAACAGCGGATCTTGCGCATCTGCTTCGAAACAAACGGGAGCATGAACCGGGCCCTTTTGGCGCGCATGGTGGAATTGAGCCTGGCCTCCGGCGGGGTGATCAAGTTCGACCTCAAAGCCTGGAACCCCCTTGTGCACTACGCCCTCACCGGTGCGCCCAATGACCGCACCCTCGACAACTTCGCGTGGGTGGCGGAGAGGTTCACCCTGCGGCCAGAGGTGCCCCTCCTTGTCGCAAGCATCCTCCTTGTGCCCGGCTACGTGGATGTAGAGGAAGTGCGCCCTCTGGCGCGCTTCATCGCCCGCCTCAACCCCCAGATCCCCCTGAGTCTCCTCGCCTTTCACCCCCATTGCCTCATGGATGACCTTCCCTGCACGTCTTCAGCGCACATGGAGCGCTGCGTGCGCGCCGCGGAGGAGGCGGGGCTTGCTCGCGTTCACGTGGGCAACCGGCACCTCCTTTGGCCGGGGGACTACGAGGCATGAGGGTGGTGGGGATCGCCGGGCCGGCAGGGACGGGCAAATCCACGGTGGCCCGCATGCTGGCCCGCCGCCCCGGCTTTGCTCACGTGGACTGCGACGCTCTGGCCTGGGACACCTATCGCCCCGGTGGACCCGCCTACTTGGGCCTCTTGGCCCGCTTCGGCCAGGACATCCTCCACCCCGACGGCACGGTGAACCGGGAAAAGCTGGGCGCGCTCGTGTTCGCGGACCCCGGCGCCCGCAAGGACCTGGAGGATCTCGTGCATCCCTGGGTCATGGAGGCCCTGCGCCGAAGGGCCGCGGAGGAGAAACGAAGGGGAACGCAATATCTGCTCGTGGAGGGCGCGCTTCTTTTGCATTCCCCTCACGTGGACCGGAACTTTTTTCACCTTTTCCTGTGGCTTTCCGTGCCGGAAGAGGAGCGACGTCGGAGGCTGCGCGCCGCCGGACTTCCGGAGCACGCCATCGAGAGGAGGCTTTCCGCTCAGGCGGATCTCGTGCCCCCGCTTCTCCCCAACCTCCTGGTGGTGAACGGCATCGGCTCGCCGGCGGAGGTGGCCCAGCGCGTGCTCCAGGTCATCCAAAGCTACTTTCAGGCCGCGCCGACCAGCTCTTGAACCACCGCCAGATCGGAAAAGGGCAGGGCCGTGTGAGCCAAAAGCTGCCGGCGCTCGTGACCTTTGCCGGCGATGAGGACGCAGTCGCCTGGCCCGGCCAGAGCCAAGGCAAACCGAATGGCCTCCGCGCGGTCCAGGATGACCGTGAAGCAGCCGCCCACCTCACACACCCCCCGGGCCACTTCCTGCGCGATGTGTCGGGGGTCCTCGCTCTTGGGGTTATCGGAGGTGATGACCACCAGGTCCGCGAGCTGGCCGGCGATCCGGCCCATGAGGGAGCGCTTGCCCTGGTCGGCCTCGCCCGGGCAGCCGAAGACCGCGATGAGGCGCGCCGCCCGCGGCCGCAGCTCCTTGAGCATGCGGGCCAACGCCTCGGGGTTGTGGGCGAAGTCCACGACGACCTCAGCCCCTTGGGGCGCCCGGAATCGCACAAATCTCCCTGGGGGAAGGGAGAGCGCGGTCAGGCGCGGTTCCAGCTCACGCCAGGAGAAGCCAAGGGCCCAGCCCAGGCTCAGCGCGGCTAGGGCGTTCTCCACGTTGTGGGTGCCGGGGAAGGGGAGGCTGACCTGCCCCCGGCCGAACGGACCTTCCACGCCAAACCTGACCCCCTGAGGACCCTCCACCCAGCGGGTGGCCCGCACGTCCCCGCGGCCCAGGCCATAGGTGAGCAGGCGCGCCTGGGGCGCGGCCTGCCGCACCGCCTCCACCGGCGCCCGCACGTTCACCACCGCCCAGGCCCCCGGGGGAAGCAGGCGAAAGAGGCGAAGCTTGGCGTCCAAATAGGCCTGCAGCGTGCGGTGGAAATCCAGATGGTCGCGGGCAAAGCTGGTGAAGACCGCGGCTTTAAGGTGCACCCCATCCACACGATGCTGGGCTAGCCCAATGGAGGAGGCCTCGAACGCGAAGAACCTGCACCCCTTCCTTAGGGCCTCCGCGGCGATGCGCTGGAGATCAGGCGCCTCCGGGGTGGTCACGCACGACAGGCCCTCCTCCTCGACCCGCACGGTGGTGAGCGTCTCGCACTGGGGGAGGAGCTGTCCGAGGAAGTGCACCACCGTGGTCTTGCCGTTGGTCCCGGTGACGCCGATGGTGGAAAGCTTTTGTGTGGGGTGTCCGTAGAAGGCGCAGGCGGCCTGGGCCAGGGCCGCGCGGGCCTTGGGCACGAGGACCACGGGCACGGAGAGTCCGGGCAGAGGGCGCTCGGCCACCACGGCCACCGCGCCCCGCCGCACCGCCTCCGCGGCAAAGGCATGCCCATCGTGCTTCGTTCCCGGAAGGGCGAAGAAGAGGTCACCGGGCCGAACGCGGCGGGAGTCCCAGGCCAGCCCGCTCACCCACACCCGGGGCAAGTCCCCGCCGCCGAGGAGCTCCGCAAGGTAGGGCACAAGGGGCAAGGGTAAGGTGCAGGAAGCCGAAGGAGAGGGACAAAGGGAACGCGGGGGAAGGCCGTTTGGCGGTTACTTCGTGTGCTTGTCGGCAACGACGGAGGCCGCGTAGGCCTCGGGTTTGGTGCGGACATAGAAGCCGCTGCCGCGGATGGCGCCCACCACTTCCTCCACCAGCTCCCGGGTGCGGCCCCCGCGGCCGATGTCCACGTGGATCTCCAGCCGGCAGTCGAAGATGCCCCGCTCCTTGAACGCCTGGATCAGGGCCTGCGCGGTTTCATAGGAGAGCCAGGCCTCGCGCCAGATGCGATCGCGGAGGGTTTTGGGCTTGCGCTCCACCACCCGCCGCCAGAAGTACCGACCGCCCTTGCCCACCCGATGCACCACGATGGCCGTCACGTACTCCGCGTCCCCGTAGTAGGTTTGGGAATCCGTCCCCACCACGATGGAGAACGTGTCATCCTCGGCGTGGGCCATCATGGCCACGATCTCGTCGATCACCTCGGGGAAGAGAAGGCGGCCCAGACTGGGACTGTAGTACACCTCATCCTTTGTGGCCATACGGCCTCTATTTTAGATCCCTCAGCCGAAAACGCAAACCGTCCGGTCTTGGGCGAGGTCGGGTGAAAAGAAGGAGCCGCCGCGGAAAGCCGTGGCCCCGGGGGATCAGGGGAGAGCAGGCAGGGTGAAGGTGAAGCGCGCGCCGTTTCGGTTTTCAGCCCAAATGCGGCCGCCGTGGGCCTGCACGAGCTCCTTGGCGATGGCCAAGCCCAAGCCGGTGCCGCCCTCAGCCCGGGATTTGTCGGCCTTATAGAACCGCTCGAAGATGTGGGGAAGGTCGCCCTCGGGAATGCCCGGACCTTGGTCCTGCACGCTCACCCAGATCTCCTCCCCCTCGCGGCGGGCGGAGACGGTGATCACCGAGCCCGCGGGAGCATAGCGCAGGGCGTTGGAAAGGAGGTTCCCCAGGACCTGCCGGATCCGGCGGGGATCGACCTGGGCCCAAAGGTTGGGCGCCCGCTCCAGGACGATCTCCACCCCCTCCTCCTTGGCCACCGGCCGCACGGCCTCCACCACCCCCTCCACCAGCTCCCCGATCTCCACCCGCTCCTTCTCCAAGGGCAGATGCCCGGTGTCCGCCAAGGTGAGGGTCCGCAGGTCCTCCACCAACTCGCCCAAATGCAGCGTCTCCTCGTACACGGGGGCCAGGGACTCCGGGCTGAGGGGGAACGCCCCGTCCAGGATGGCCTCCAAGTTTCCTTGGATCACGGAAAGTGGGGTGCGGAGCTCATGGGCCACGTCGGCCAGGAACTGTTTGCGCGCGGCCTCCGAACGCTGCAGGGCCTCAGCCATGCGGTTGAAGGCCTCGGCCAACCGGCCGATCTCGTCCCGGGTCCGCACCTCCACCCGCTGGGACAAATCCCCTTTGGCGACGCGCTCCGTGGCGTGGATGAGCCGCTGCAGGGGGAGGGAAAGCTGGGTGGCCAGGAGGGTGCCCAAAAGGAGGGCCACAGCAAACGCCACCGCCCCGCCCACGAGGGCCGCTTGGCGCACGGAGGCGAGGAACTCCTGCTCCAGAGGGGTGAGAATCGCGGGATCGATGGGCACCAGGGTCGCCACCTGTCTTCCGGCGGCCAAGACCGGGATGCCGTAGCGCTGAGCCCGCTCCCGTAAGTCCGGGTCGTCCGCGGTGCAGCGGCCAAGGATGCTCTGTTCGGCGCAGGCCACCACGCGGCCCTCGCGATCCAAGAGGATGTACTGGGCCAAGAACCCGGTCACGGAGACCACCCGTCCTTGGCGGAGGAGGAACACGTCCACGCGGGTGCGGAACAGCTGGTCCACGCCGGCCCAGCTGCCCCGGGCCTCCCAGAACTGGCCGAGGAGGCGGGCCAGTTGTTGCCCGGCAACCTGCCGCTCCTGGAGCCGATAGGCGGCAAACCGCTCCCCGAGGGCCTGGGCCGTGAGGAAATACGTGCCCACCGCCGCCAACGTGGCCACCAGGGTCAACGCCCCGAGGAGTTTCCAGCGGAAGGACATCCCTCACCTCCCGCAGGATGGAATTTATAGCCCACCCCGTGCACGGTGAGGATGTACACGGGATTTTCTGGGTCGGGCTCGATCTTGCGCCGCAGGTTTTTGATGTGGGAATCCACGGTACGGGGCAGGGTGGCGTACGTGCGATCACGCAGGGCCTGGAGGAGCTCGGTCCGGGTGAACACCCGGCCGGGGTGGCGGGCGAACACCGCCAGAAGGTCGAACTCCGTGGGGGTGAGCTCCAGGGGTTTTCCGGCGAAGTGGGCCTCCCGGGCCGCGAGGTTCACCGTGAGCGGCCCCGCATGGAGGACCTCGCCGCCCACCGCGCCCTCCACCCGGCGCAGCACCGCCCGCACCCGCGCCGCCAGCTCCCGCAGACTGAACGGCTTCACCACGTAGTCATCGGCGCCCATCTCCAAGCCCGCCACGCGATCGGCCTCCTCAGCCCGGGCGGTGAGCATGATGATGGGCACCGCTGACTCCCGCCGAATCCTCTGGGCCAACTCCAGCCCATTCATCCCAGGAAGCATGAGGTCCAGGATCACCAAATCGGGTTTCACCGCCCGAAACTTGAGCCAGCCCGACTCCCCGTC
>CALKFO010000092.1 GCA_938084765.1 Candidatus Bipolaricaulota bacterium
CCTCCAAGGCTTGGCGGCCATGGGTGTAACGGTACCACCAGAACAGGTGGCCCATGAGGGTTGGGGCCCGGGGCAGGCTCCGCAAGCCCCCTTGGAAGCGAAGGTAATAGGCCTTAACCCTCATAGGGAATCAAAGGAGAGCGTTTCAATCTCCAGGCGCTCGTTAAGGGGAAGGCCTTCCTGCTCCTCGAGGGGCTTCTGCGGGTGCAAAAAGAAGACCTGGCCATACCCCCGGCTAATGTGCCCCCCAAGCCCGTCCAGCTCCAGAAGCTCTAGGGCCCGCATCAGGTACTTTTGGAAATACACCTCATCCTTGTCGTCCAGAACCCGGTAGGTCATGGACGCGGCGAAGCGGCTTCCTGCGGGTACCCGTTCCGTGGTGCGCGGGTTGGCGTTGCCCCCTAGCCTTGGGATAAACCCCTCCTGCTTGATCTCCGTGAGGTACCCCCCCCGGGCCACGGTCCGCTCCAGCTCCTCCTTGGAGTCTGGGGTCAGGTAGGCGTCCCGGACCAGAAGCCGGGTGGGCCCCCGCTCACGGGCCACCTTGAGGGCCTTTTCGTCATTTTCTGGCGCCAAGCCACAGATACGGGCCACGGGATCGTCTGGGTTACTGGAAGCGAAGACGTGCCTTTCTTGGGCCTTTAGGATGTAGTCCCCGCCCAGGCTCCACTCCAGAAGGTAGCGGAGCTTCCCCTTCAGGCTGGACCCCGGGATGTAGGGCTCGTCGGTGAGGGGGTTACGGATCACGGGGTTATCCAGGTCGCCGATGGCCATCTGGTCCCGGCTCATACCGATCCTTAGGCCGGTTTTGGCCAGGAGAATGGCCCGGATGCGCTTGATGGCTCTAAGCCTCATACCTCACCTCCCATGGGCATAGAAGTACGCCAGCACCGCCTCCACGTACTTCATCATGGCCAGGAAGTCCTCAGGGCTCCTCTTGCCGGCGTCTATAGCCTCGTTGAGAAAGTTGACGAAGGTGGTGGCCCCCTTCAGCGGGCCGTTGCTGCGGGTGTTGTAGGCCAGTTTGGCCTTGAGGAGCTCCAGCTCCGGGACCAGCCTCCGGAAGGCCTTGTCCGGGTCGTGGCGCCTCTCCTTGAGGAAGCGGTTCTCCAGGGCCCGCAGCTCAGCGAAGTAGTTGCGGAACTGGCTGGACTTCACCTTGCCCTCCTGGGCGATTTCCTGGGCCAGCTGTTCCGCCCTTGCGAATACCGTCGGGTCTAAGAGCTCCTTCGTCCTGTCCTGAAAAAATACCAACTCTGCCATCTAATCCCCCCTTTCCCTGTATAGCGCCCATTGTACCCAAACCGGCAGGTGATGCCAGGCCGGTTCTTGGTGATCCAGGAGCCTCAGGTACTGTTTCCAGGCGGACTCATCCTGCTCCCTGATGCGCCTAAGGGCGTAGGCCAGCAGGGGCTTGTAGCGCATCCTCTCCCCGTATCCTTCCTCGAACGCCTGGGGCCTTTCCGAAACCCCGTCCCAGAAGCGGCGCCATAGCCCAAGCCAGCGGTACACCTGGGCCTTGCTCACCCGTTTGTCCCTCAGGTGCCGCCTCAAGGGTTCCACCCAGTTTTGGCGCAGGTCCCTTAGGGTGTCCCAAGGCACCGCCCGGCCAAACAGGAAAAGCCGGCCCCGCCCCGCATTCTTGGCGGCGGTCTCCGCCTCCTGGAGGGCTTGGGCCATGGAGGGGACCGGGACTTTGCCACCAAAGAGCTGAAAGCCGCCGGACAGGGTGAGGGCGGGGTGGCGCACGTAGTGACGGTAAAGGCTCTCCAGGTCCAGAGCGAAGTCCAGAAGCACGTCCCAAGGCCCCAGGAGGAAGAGGTCATCGCCCCCGGAGTAGACGCTGTAGATGAGGCGGTAGCGGCGGGCCTTGTTCTGGGCCTCGAGGCCGCTCCAGCCCAGGCGTCCTTGGTAAAGAGAAGCCTCCTGGATGAGCCCTAGCACCTCCACGGTGAAGAACCACTCCAGGAAACGCGAAAGGGCGGCTATGCGGCTAGGGGTAGCTAGGTCCCGTTCCTGGCAACGCAGCCCCCGGGCGAAAACCTCGCCCATGCGGTCCGCGTCCAGGAGGAGTCCACCCAGGTACGGAACCCCTTTTGAGAGGGCCGCCAGCTCGCTGAAGGTGAGGGGGCGCTCGCGGGTTACTTCTTCCTCCTCCTCGAAAAGGCCCTCCTGGACCACCCAGGCCTGGTACTCTTCCAGGCTCTTTCCCTCAGCTTCCAGGGCATCCGCCACCGTGGGCAGGTGCCCCAAGAGGGGCTTCACCTCCAGGGAAAGGCCATTCGGACTAAAGTCGGGCCTTCCCCGCTGCACATGGAAAGGACTCCCGGCCGGACCGGTTCCGTCCCAAAGGGACACCTGCAGCCCGGGAAAGCTAAAATAGGGCGGAGGGGCGCCTTCTAGGTGGAAGGCCACCCCCTGGGCCCGGGGGAGGCGGCCACCCACGTCCCGTTCTCGTTGGCATTCCCGGCAAAGGGCACCGGGCTCGTCCTGGAGGGCCGGCCTTAGCCCGCAAGCCGCACACGGCCGCAGGGCAGGGCGGAGGGTGGCGGGGGTGGATTGGAGAAAGCGTAAAGGCCGAAGCTTCGCCTCGGCGAGGGCCTGGTGCACCCTACGGAAAACCTGGTCAAACTGGGCGAACTCCTTCCCGGCAAAGGGGGCCCAGGCCAGGTAGGGGAGGAGGCTAGCCCCGTTGTTGAAGGCCCACTTCTCCCAGTCCTCGAGGTGGGCTTGGAGGGCCGCCTCCGCCTCTTGGGTATGGGGTAGGAGCAGGTAGAACTTTCCCCCAGCGCTCATGATGCGGTTTAGGGGCGTCAGGCCTACCTCACTGAGGAGGCCCAGGGCCATGGCCTCCGCGGCCAGGCTCACCTCGAGGCTCCGCGCCCGAAGCCGCTTGGCGATGCCCCCCACCCCGGTTTCCGCTCCCGCCACCCGGTAGATGTGCCCCTGGATGCCCCCGAGGTCTCCCACCACCAAGAGGAACTTCTCCCAGTCGCGGCGCAGGTCCTCCACGGAGGGGTTCCCCCCGTGGTAGAGCCAAAGGGCATGGGCGATGGCCGCGGTGAGGCGCAGGTGGTCGTAGAGGGAGACGTCAGGTTCGGCCTGGGTGTCGGCGGGGATCAGGGAAGCGGTTTCCTGTAAGACGGTGGCCAAGGAAAGGAGAAGGGCGTGGGGGCTCTTGGGGGGGCTTTGTTGCAAGGCTGCCATGCGCTGGTGGAGGCGGTCCTCGAGGCGGCCATACACATCCTTATGGATGTTGGGACGCTCCGTGGGGTATGGAGCCCCTCGTCTCAGCCCCTCCCCTAGCGGGTGGACGGGGCTAAAGCCCACGGCTTCCTCCTTGGCCTCTTCCGTGCCCATGGCGAGACAGATCCGCGAGAAGGGGGAGGAGAGGGGCGTCTCGGGAACCTCCCGCCCGCTTGGCCTTTCCGCCTCCTCCCGTTCCTTGGAGGCAAAGGTGTCCGCCAAGGCCACGCACCACTCCTCTGGGGTTTGCGGTTGGTACTGGGGGTTCCTCCAGCCTTCATGGTGACGCTGGACCGTGCGCTTAAGCCATTCCGGGTTAACCCCTACCGCCCCAAAGACGTCCGCATACCGCTCCACAAAGCGGGCGCTAAAGGCGGGGTGGTGGGCGTTCTCCCCCCACTCGCCCCAACGGGCCCGCTGGAGGAGCTTGCCGATATCGTGGAG
>CALKFO010000093.1 GCA_938084765.1 Candidatus Bipolaricaulota bacterium
GGACGACACTGTGCGGTACTTCAACGCCTCCAAGGATCGGATTTTTGTGCGCACGCCGGCGGTGATCGGAAGAAAGGTGCAAAACTGCCATCCCCAAAAGAGCCTCCCTGTGGTGGAGCGCATCCTCCGGGAGTTCCGGGAAAGGAAGCGGGAGGTGGCGGAGTTCTGGATCCACTATCAAGGCAGGTTTGTGTACATCCGCTACTTCCCCGTTTGGGGCCGAAACGGCGAGTACCTGGGCACCCTGGAGGTTACCCAGGACATCACCCGTGTTCGGCAGCTGTCCGGCGAAAAGCGCCTGTTGGACGAAGGGGAACCCGGTGGTCATTCGGCATAGGGCCTCGCCCAGCGGGCTCTCTGATTTACCGGTTTGAGCCGATTCACCGGGGCAAGAGAGTTGCGCGAGGTAGGAAATGGCCCGGAAGGAACAGTTTGAACACGAGCGGGAACGACTGAACCACCTGGTGCTTGGGGAAGCCAACCTGACCATCAAACGATTTTGGGCCCTGGACTCCGACGTCTATGCGGACGGTGCCCTTCCCCGCCGCACCAAGGAACTTCTGGGCTTGGTGGCCTCCCTTGTGCTGCGGTGCGATGACTGCGTGGCCTATCACCTCATCCAGGCCAAGGCATGCGGGGTGACTAAAGAAGAGGTGGTGGAGGCCCTGGCGGTGGGGCTTGTGGTCGGGGGATCGATCGTCATCCCCCATCTGCGCCGGGCCTTTGAGCTCATGGTGGAGCTCTGGGGAGAGGGCTGAGCTTTTGGGGCTTCCACCTGGGGGATGGGAAAAGGCAGGACATGGATGTCCATGATGTGGTTGTGATCGGTGCTGGGCCAGCGGGCGCCACGGCCGCGCTCTACCTGGCCCGGGCGGGACTGAAGACCCTGGCGTTGGACAAGGGCGTGTATGAAGGTGCCGCGGGCCGAGCCCAAAAGATTGAAAACTTCCCGGGCGTTCCTGGGCCAATCTCTGGGGCGGAGCTGGTGCGGCGCATCCGCGCCCAGGCTGAGTCCTTTGGCGCGGAGTTCCGCGAAGAGAAGGTCCTGCGGGCGCACGTCCGCGTCGATCCCAAAGAGGTCTGGACCGCAGCCGGACTGTACAAGGCCAAAGCGGTGATCGTGGCCACGGGCGCCATGGGGCGAAGCCAGTTCCTTCCAGGCGAAGAGCGCCTCATCGGCCGCGGTGTCAGCTATTGCGCGGCATGCGATGCTCCATTTTTCCGGGATGCCCTCGTTGCCGTGGCCGGAAGCACCGCGGAGGCGGTGGAGGAGGCACTGACCCTCGCCCAGCACGCCGCCCGCGTGATCTTCCTTGCGCCCACCCCTACAGTGCTCGTGCCTGAAGACCTCTGGCAGGAGCTCACCACGCATCCCCGGGTTGAGGTGCGGCTTGGCGCGCGCCTTGTGGAGATCGTGGGCGAGGAAAAAGTGGAGGGTGTACGCATCATCACCCAGGGCGGCGAGGAATTGATCCCCGTGGCCGGGGTATTTCCTCTTCTGCAGGGAACAGCGCCGGTCGTGGATTTCCTGGGTGGGGAGGTGCCCCTGGGCGAGGGCGGTTGCCTTAAGGTGGACGAGCTCATGCGCACGCCTGTCCCTGGGGTGTTCGCTGCGGGCGACGTGCGCTGCCAACAGTTCCGCCAGGCGGTGATCGCCGCTGCCGAGGGCGCCCAGGCTGCCCTCTCGGCTGAGCTCTTTGTGCGGGGGCGGGCCCGCCCCCGCACCGACTGGGGTGCCTAACGCGTCTTTGGGGGATTAAGGACCGACCATGAACGCCGTGCCGTAGCGGGCCCGCCACTGGGGAAGTCCGCCCACCACAGCATAAGCCCGCTGCAGGCCTAAAGCCTGCAGGAATCGGGCCGCTTCCTGGGCCACCCCTTCCCCTTCGTCCACACAGTAGATGAAGGGCTGAAGTTCCCTGGGGCGAGAGGCCAGGGGCAAAAGGTGCTCCAACAGGGCTTCCAAGCCGTCCGACCCCACGTGAACCGAGCCCACCAGGTGTCCCTGCGCGTACGCTTCGGGAGCACGGAGATCCAGTATGAGCACATACTCCGAAGCTAGGCGGGCAGGGGGCACGGCAGCCGGAGACATGGAGGGGGCCACTTTGGGCGCTTCCCCCACAAGCAAAGAGGAGCCGAACTCCTGAACCCAACCGGCCAGCCCTCCGGAGAGCACGCGCACCGCCCAGAAGCCCTGGCGCCGCAAGAACTCCGCCGCCATCACCCCGGTCTCCCCGGCCTCGTCGTACACGTAGATCGTGGTCTGAGGAAGCCAGGCCACGGCCTCCGCCAACCGGGCTGCCGGCACGTTCACCGCGCCCAGAAGGCGCCCCCGCGCATAGGCCTCCGCATCCCGCACATCCAGGATGAGGCGGTAGCGATACCGCAGCATGTACGCCGTGTCCTCGTAGGGCTCGTGAGGAGCGACGTACCCCTGCAGGGCCAAGGTGAACGTGGGGGTCACGGGGTCATCGGAATACACGTACACGTATTTAACGGTCCGATGCCCGCCGAAACCTGTGGTCTCAAAGCGCACCTCCAGCTCCACCCCCTCGCCGGGGTCCAAGGTCATCTTGGGGAGAGGGGCGCTGGTGCATCCACAGGAGACCCCGGGTGGGCGGGTGAACGTGAGGACCGAATCGCCCACGTTGCGCAGAAGGAACCGGTGCACCACGAGATACCCCTCTTTGACTTCGCCGAAATCGTAAACCGGCGCGGGCACCGCGAGCCTGGGCGCCGCCCAAAGCGCCCACGAGCCCACCAACATCGCCAGCAAAGCTCCCATCGCGCGCATCGCCATCCCTCCCTAGGCGAAGATTCCGCGTCAAGTATAATGGCGCAGAGGTGAGTTATGCTTTTTCGATTTGGCTTAGGTTTTTCCCTTCCAGACAAAGACGAAAAGCTTGTGGAACTGTCCTCGCTCCTTGGGCGGTATGTGGTGCTCTACTTTTACCCGCGGGCGGGGACACCGGGCTGTACCCAGGAGGCGCTGGACTTTCAGCGGGCTCTTCCCCGCTTTCGCGCGTTGGACGCGGTGGTGGTGGGGGTCTCCCCGGACAAGCCCGCGGCCTTGGCCCGCTTCGCCCAAGCCCAAGGCTTGGAATTCCTGCTCCTTTCCGATGCGGAGGGCGCTTTGGCGGAGGCCTACGGGGTGCGCGACCATGGTAAGATCGAGCGGTCCACGTTTTTACTGGATCGGGCCGGCGTGGTGCGTTGGGCGTGGCGGAAGGTGCGGGTGCCCGGCCATGTGGAGGAGGTCCTGGGGACCTTGGCCAGCCTGGTCCAGGCGGACAAAGGTTTGAACGGCCTCATTCGGGTTCGGCGGGCCAAGCGTGCCTTGCGCTCTGATCCCATCGCGGACGAGGACATCATGCGGCTTCTGGAAGCTGCGCACCTGGCGCCTTCCTGCTTCAACAACCAGCCCTGGCGGTTCGTGGTGGCCCAAGGCGAGAAGCTTGAAGCGGTGAAAAAGGCGCTGCCGGGTGGGAACTATTGGGCGTTGAAGTCACCGGCGATCGTGGCCGTGGCCTCTCATCCGGAGCTCGATTGCCGCCTTTCCGATCACCGCGATTATTTCCTTTTCGACTGCGGGATGGCCGTGGGATTCCTGATGATCCAGGCCACCCAAATGGGCCTCGTGGCTCATCCCATTGCCGGGTACGATCCCCTCGCGGTGAAGGCGGCCCTAGGCATCCCCGAGGACTGGGTGCTCATCACCCTGGTGGTCTTGGGCTGGCCGGGCGATCCCGGGGAACTCAGCGAAAAGCACCGGGAGATTGAGCTTGGCCCGCGGGTGCGGAAGCCCCTCTCTTCGGTGGCGGGCTGGAATGGCTTACCCAAGGAGGACGCATGAAGGAGCTGTTGGAAGCGATGAGGGGAAGGCGCAGTGTGCTACGGTTCAAGCCGGATCCCATTCCGGATGCCGATCTGGAGAAGATTCTGGAGGCGGGGCGCTGGGCGCCGTCGTATGCCAACGCCCAGCCTTGGAGGTTCGTCGTCGTGCGCGACCAGGAGAAGAAAAAAGCTTTGGGGGCTTTGGTGGAGCGGATCCTGGTGTTTCGGCCAGGGCGGGTCGCCCTTTCGTCCTCGGGGCTGGGCGAGGCCCCGGTGGTGATCGCGGTGGTGGTTGACCCGGCCCGGGACCCCCTGCATTACCGGGAGGCGGGCGCGGCCGCGACCCAAAACATGGCCCTCATGGCCCATGCCTTGGGTTATGCCTCGTTTTGGGCGGGCGTGGCCGGAAGAGGCGAGGTCGAGCGCGAGGTCAAAAAGCTCCTGGGGATCCCTAGGTCCATGCGGGTGGTGGCCCTGCTTCCCCTGGGAAAGCCCGCCTATGAACCGGAGCCCAAAGAACGCTTGCCCCTCTCCGAGATCGTGGTGTGGGAGGAATTTTCGCCCAACACCGGGTAATACCTTCCAATGCCGCGGATCACGGGCTGCCCTAGTTTTTGCGTGGTCCGTGTTGGCTGTGGGCGACGAACGCCTTCCTTGGCGCTGGACGTGTATTGGGTGAAAAGCCTGTCCAGTGGTTGGGGAGCGCTTCCTGGACGTGGAAAGCGCGCTGAATCTCGCACGCACCGAAGCTTGGCCCCATCTATCAGAAGAGGTCGAGCCTAACTTGGCCAAGCAAATCCTGGGGCCCTTTCCTTAAGCTTTTTGTCTGTGCCAGGCCCACGAGGTCTGCGTGGCCCAACCCAGGCCGGAAGCGGATCTCCCCCATGATCCCCCACCCATCGTGCCCCTCTTGGTGCTTGGCGGGACAAGTTCGCTTTGACCCAATGGGATCAGCTTCCGCTGTGGCCCAAAAAGGACGTGCCCCTTTTTCGCTCCGACGGGAGGCGGCGCTGGGGATTTCCTGGGAAACCCGGGCTGGCCGCTGCATCTCGCTCACCTACTTTTTTCAAGCGAGGCTCAAGTTCGGACGAAATTTCTTGCCCTGGGTTTACCGACTCCACCAGTCCTTAACCTCGATGCGACAGCGCAGGACAGGGGCGCCGAGCTCGGCTACCTCTCCCTCGGCGTACACCCAACCTTGCATCGAGTTGCTCCACCTAGCGGTGCCACGGTGCACTCTCGACCAGGCGTGAGCTTCGTAGTCCGCGCGACACACTTCTCCGCTCGCTTCTTTGGTTGACGACGAGCTCGATCCGCACAGGGATGGCCTCGCCCGTCGGGCCTTGGAGCTCCCGCAGCATAACGGCTGATCCCTCGGACATTCGGGGAATCCCCACCGTGGCCGCGATCCGCAGAAAAGGATAAAGGATGTCGTGGTGCACAACGAATAAGGCGGGCAGAGGCCACCTTAGGATCGGGATCAGCGGTGAAACGTGCCAGACGATCACGGCTTCCTTGCGCTGTTCCCACGGCAGATCCACTGTCACTTCCAGGGACCAACCCTGAAAATGGATGAGCAACCATTCGAAGCCGGCCGGTAGAGAAGAGCTCTCGACCCTCTCTCCGGTT
>CALKFO010000094.1 GCA_938084765.1 Candidatus Bipolaricaulota bacterium
GGGGCGTGCACCTTGTGGAGGGGGCCCTGGAGGTCCACCCCTACCCCAAGGGGGACCAGGGCCGCCCAAAGGAGCGGGTCTTCCCCGGCGAGGCCAAAGCCCCCTTGGCCCACCCCGACCGCCCCATCCCCTGCTGGTGAAGCGGGTGGAGCTTTACACCGATGGCGCCTGCCTGGGAAACCCCGGCCCCGGTGGGTGGGCGGCCCTCCTGCGCTATGGGAGGCACGAACGCCTGCTCTCTGGGGGTGAGGCCTGCACCACCAACAACCGCATGGAGCTCACCGCCCTGCTGGAAGGCCTAAGGGCCCTGAAGGAGCCCTGCGAGGTGCACCTGTTCTCGGACAGCCAGTACCTGGTGAAGGCCCTTGCGGAGTGGCTACCTAGATGGCAAGGGAAAGGCTTCCGCGGGGTGAAAAACCAGGACCTCTGGGAGGCCATCAGCAAAGAACTCGTGCGGCACCAGGTGGTGCCCCACTGGGTGCGGGGGCATAACGGCCACCCGGAGAACGAACGGGTGGACCGGGAGGCCAGGCGACAGGCCCAGGCCCAAAAGGCGCAGACCCCAAGCCCTTGCCCGCCCCCTGAGACTACGCTTTTTCCCGATTAGGCAAGAAAACGTTATAGTAAGGCCATGGGTCCCGAAGCCCGCCTGGAGAGCAAGCTCCGCCCAGAGGAACGGGAAGGCTCTGCCTTCAAGGCCAACAAGGACGCCTGGGTGGCCTTGGTGCGGGAGTTCAAGGAAAGCCTGGAGAAGGTGCGCCAAGGGGGTGGGCCCAAGGCCGTGGAGCGCCAGCACAAGAAGGGCCGCCTCACCGCCCGCGAGCGCATCGCCAGGCTTCTGGACCCGGGAACGGAGTTCTACGAGCTCATGGCCTTCGCCGGGTGGGGGATGTACGAGGAATGGGGCGGGGCCCCGGCAGGAGGGGTCATCACCGGCATTGGCAAGATCCAGGGCCAGGACTGGATGATCATCGCCAACGACGCCACGGTAAAAGCCGGGGCCTTCTTCCCCATCACCGCCAAGAAGGTGATCCGGGCCCAGACCATCGCCCTGGAAAACCGCATCCCCACCCTGTACCTGGTGGACTCCGCCGGGGTCTTCCTGCCCCTCCAGGACGAGGTTTTCCCGGACCAGGACGACTTCGGCCGCATCTTCTACCTCAACGCCCGCATGTCCGCCCTGGGCATCCCCCAGATCTCCGCCATCATGGGCAACTGCGTGGCCGGGGGGGCCTACCTTCCCGTCATGACCGATGTCCTCATCATGACCGAGGGAAGCGGGCTCTACCTGGCGGGGCCTGCCCTGGTGAAAGCGGCCATCGGCCAGGAGGTGACCAGCGAAGAGCTGGGCGGGGCCCGCATGCACTTTGAGGCCTCCGGGACCGTGGACTTTTACGAACCCCACGACGAGGCCGCCCTGGAAAGGATCCGCCAGCTGATCGCCCTCTACCCGCCTCCCAGGCTCGCCCCCTGGGCGGAAGGGCGCAAGGAGCCACGGGAACCCCTTTACCCCGCGGAGGACCTCTACGGCCTCATCGCCCCCGACGGCAGCCGCCCCTATGACCTCCGGGAGGTGATCGCCCGCTTGGTGGACGGCTCCGAGTTTCTGGAGTACAAGGGAGGGTACGGGGAGACCCTGGTCACCGGCTTTGCCCGCATCGGGGGGTTTCCCGTGGGCATCGTGGGCAACCAGCGCCTCATCCTGAAGAAGAAGGGGCGGATTGAGGTGGGGGGGGTGATCTACGCGGAGGCCGCGGACAAGGCGGCCCGGTTTATCCTCGAGGTCAACCAGATGAACATCCCCCTCCTCTTCCTCCAGGACGTGACCGGCTTCATGGTGGGCAAGGAGTCGGAGCAAGCCGGCATCATCCGCCGGGGGGCCAAGCTGGTGAACGCGGTGAGCAACTCCGTGGTGCCCAAGATCACCCTAATCCTGGGGGGCTCCTTCGGGGCGGGGAACTACGCCCTGGCGGGCAAGGCCTACGCCCCTAGGTTCATCTTCGCCTGGCCTAGCGCCAAGTACGCGGTGATGGGCGGGGCCCAGGCGGCCAAGACCCTTTTGGAGCTGGAGGTGGAAAAGCTTAAGCGGGAGGGGAAGGAACCCTCCGATGAGGAACTCCAGGAGCTTTACCAGCGCATCAAGGGCCGCTACGAGGAGACCCTAGACCCCCGCTACGCCGCCGCCCGGCTTTGGGTGGACGGGATCCTCCTCCCCCACGAAACCCGTAAGTGGCTCATCCGGGCCCTCGAGGCCTGTGCCCTCAACCCCGAGCGGGAGCCCTTCCGCATCGGTGTATTTCAAGTTTAAAGTGCGCCCCTTGATAGTTACCCGGTAATATAGATAGGGAGATGGATCCTTTGAGCATAATAAAAGAAGAGCTCAAGGCTGTAAGAAAAGAAGACCTCAAGGCTGCGGCAGAATATCTAGGCTTCGTCGCCACGGAAAATATTATTCAAGATGGAGTGCAAGTTATCATAAAAGACGAAAACAAAAGTAGAAAGTGCAACGTCAACTTTTATAATACGGGCAAACGACTGCCGCAGGGAAACAAAGAGTTGCTGCAAGAATTAGTGGACACGATGCATTTCTTAAAGGAGCAATCACGCATTGAGGTGAATCTTCTGGAATATGGTGTTGTACCTAATGGCGATTACATGGGTGCAATAAGAGACTCCTTTGGACGCTTGGAATCACTCGCCAGGGAAAAGGTCGGGACGGAAAAACCCGGCAAACAAGGAGCTCAACTTTTAGAGTATGTAGCCAGCCCAGACTATATCCGGGTCCAACATGTTCATCCAGACGTTATAAAAGGATTCCGTAACAACTTTGGCAAGCTACTCGCAAGTTTCTACAGCTGTTTTAGAAATCCCCTCCAACATGCAGGCCAATCTGACATAAGTAAGTGGTTGACGAATGAAGACCTTAAACTCTTGCTAGCCACTGGGCTTTTGCTTGAGTCTTTATTCAAGCGATACGTTTTAGGCAGAGATGAGAGTTCCTCCACAAGTTAAATGGGTTGAATGCCCCCGGGATGCCTGGCAAGGCTTCCGCCGCTTCATCCCCACGGAGGAGAAGGTGGCCTTTTTGTACCAGCTCCTGGCAGCGGGCTTCCGCCACCTGGACCTCACCAGCTTCGTCTCCCCCAAGTGGGTGCCCCAGATGGCGGATGCCGAGGAGGTCTTGGCCGCCTTGCCCCCACCCCAGGACCGCACCTACCTGGCCATCGTGGCCAACGAGAAGGGCCTGGAAAGGGCCCTTACGGCCCCCAACCTCACGGCCATCGGCTACCCCTTTTCTCTTTCGGAAACCTTCCAGATAAAGAAC
>CALKFO010000095.1 GCA_938084765.1 Candidatus Bipolaricaulota bacterium
GCCTCCGCCAACGCATCCAGGGCCCGGCGGCGCAGCTCATCCCGGCGCTGGGCCTCCGCCCGCCGCAGAAGCTCCTGCCTCACCTCCTCCCGGAGCTCCGCCCAGGAGGTCTTTCCGTAGTGCCGGGCGGTCTCCTCCTCCGTAGGCAGGTGCAAGGTGTAGACGCCCACCACCTCGAACTCCTCGGCGTGCCCCTCTTCATCCGTGAGGATCACCCGGGTTCCCGCTTTGGCCCCAAGAAGCTGGCGGCCGATGGGGCGCTGAGAAGAGGCCACTCCCTCCCAAACCCGTTCACCCCGTTTGATGTGCACCACGTCGCCTTCCTCCGCCGGCCCATCCTTGGGGATGAGCGTGCCCGCCTCGCGTTGCAGGTCAGCCAACACCGCCGCCACGTCCTCCTCCTTCACCTCCGCCGGCGGGGGTTCCTCCACGCTGATGCGCAGCCCCTCCGGCACACGGATCTCCGGGAGGACCTCGAACTGCGCGCGAAACCGCAGGGACTCGCCCTGCACGAATTCCACGCTTTCCACCTTGGGCTCGGTGACGGGGTGGAGGGAAAGCTCGCGGATGGCCTGATCCAGCCAATCTTGGACGAGGTGGTCCCGCACCTCCTTCCAAAAGGCCTCCTCGCCGTAGCGGCGAAGGAGGAGGTGCCTGGGGGCCCTGCCCGGCCGGAACCCGGGGATGTGGAGCTCCCGGCTCAGGGCGCGCAGGATCTGTTCCTCCTTGGCGCGGATGGCCTCCTTGGGCACGGCCACCTCCAGCCGCACCAGGGTTCCTTCTCTTTGCACTTGAATGTTTTCGCGGCTCACGGTTTCGCCGGCATTATACTGGCTCACCACCAAATGCCCGAAAGCAGGGCCCAGTCGTGGCCGATCAAGCGGAGAGTTAGGGCCTCCGCGCCGCGCACGACCACGTCCAAAAGCCCCAAAAGGAGCAAGGCGGCCACGATGAGGATCCCGAACTGTTCGAGCCGGACAAGCTGTAGTCGCAAGCGCAGGGGCAGGAAGTAACCGAGGATGCGGGAGCCATCAAGGGGCGGCACGGGAAGAAGGTTGAACAGGGCGATGACAAGGGAGATGAGCACCAAGAGCGCCAAAAACAGGAAAAGGTAGCGCTGGCGCAGCCCCAAGACGAGGAGGACTCGGCCCACGGCGGTGGCCAGGCCGGCGATGAGGAGGTTCGTGGTCGGCCCGGCCAGCCCCACCCACACCATCCCCCGCCAGGGATCCCGAAAGTAGTAGGGGTTGATGGGCACGGGTTTAGCCCAACCGAACACGACCAAGGGCACGCCCGTGAACCGCCGGATCAACAGAAGGGCCAGGGGCAGGGCCACCGACCCAATGGGGTCCAGGTGGCGCACGGGGTTCAGCGACAGTCTGCCCGCCCGTTTGGCGGTGGGGTCGCCCAACAGGTAGGCCACCAGCCCGTGGGCCACCTCGTGGGGGATCACGCACAACAACAGGGCCACAATGGCAAAGACGGCCTGCAAGAGGGTTTCGCTTGAAAACGTCATGGTCCACGCTCCCCAGACACCACGATCACGTTCTCGTTGAGGAGGACCACCGCTCCCGGCGGGCTCCCTTTGGGTTTGCGCACATAGCGGGCCTCAGTGTAGCTCACTTCCACCTTTTTTGCACCACGGGCCTTGGAAAACCAGGCTGCCAGCTCCGCTGCCCGGCGCAGGACCTCCTCGGGCACCGTTCTTCCCCCGTTCTTGATGAGCACATGGGCGCCGGGAAGGCCGCGGGCATGGAGCCAGGTGTCGTTGGGGCTCGCCCTCCGCAGGAGGAGATCGTTCTCCCTGGCCGAGCGACCCACGAGCACCGTGAACTCGCCCACCTTATACAGCCGGGGCTGGCTGGGAGGTTCCCGTTCCCCCTTGGCCGGCTCCTCTTCGGCCACCAAATAGGGGGCGAGGTCTGGCCGGGCTTGCAAAAGGGCGATCTCCTCGGTGAGCTCGGCGATCTCCTTTTCCAGCTGGGCGCGGCGGGCCGGGATCTCCTCGGCTCGGCGGCGCAGCTTGCCCGCCTGGCGGTACAGTTCCTGCGCAAAGCGGGCCGGGGGAAGAGCAGGATCGAGCTCCAATTCCACCGGCGTTCCATCGAAGCCCTCCACGGTGACCCGGGAGGCCCCTTTGGGGATCTCGCCCAAGCGGGCCAAAATGAGGTCGGCTTTCTCCTTGAGGGCGGGCCAGGCTTGTGCTTCCTTTTCGGCCTCGGCGAGCTTGTCGAGGGCCCGTCTTCGCCTTTCCACGGCGCGCTCCAGCGCGGCGAGGCGCTCCTCCGCCAGCTCCCCGAACACCCGCTCCTCCAGGAGGCGGTCCAGGGCCTGCCAATACTCGGGAAATTCCGCCAAGGGGGTACCGAAATCGGGACGCGGAAAGAACGAGGCGCGGAGTCCCTGGGGGGAGGCATACAGGAACCCTTTTGCCGGAAGGTTCCAGAGCTCGTGGGCCCAGGCGCTGAGTTCCTCGGCGCTGGGGGCATGGCCCAGCCGGGCAGCCAGCGCCCGCCGCAGCTCCGGGCCCAGGCCCTCCAGGAGTTCGCCTTTCCCAAACTCCACGGGTTGGAATTGGCCTTCATGGAGGGCGGCGGAACGACCGCTGCGGAAAAAGAGAAAGAGGTTTCCGCGCCTGGGCCGCAGGTCCAGCACGAGGTCCGCTTCCGGAAAGCGCAACCGCACCACCCGATC
>CALKFO010000096.1 GCA_938084765.1 Candidatus Bipolaricaulota bacterium
ATAGGTGTGTATAAGGAAAAACGTGGAACCACTAATGCTGCCCGAAAGGTCCGGAAGTGCTCCACTGGTATATGCGTACCACAGCCGGTACACGGTCAATGAACGCCCTGTAGCTGCGGAACCTTGCAGACCAAAAGTCACGGTATTCCCCTGCGTAACCGGGTTAGGAGAAACTGAGAGGGACGCGGTGGTGCCGCGAAGGACGGTGATGGTCTTGGAATCCGTGGCCGTGCGGCCGGCAGCGTCCCGCACAGTGAGCATCGCAAAGTAGGTCCCGTGACTCCGGTACTCATGGAGTACGCTCTCGCTGAGATCCGTGCCGGTATACGCTGGGGAGCCATCTCCGAAGTCGATGGTGAAGGAGACGATGGGGCCGGTGGAGCCGGCGGCGCTGAAGGTCACGTCATGCGGGGACGGGCCAGAGGTGGGATTCGCCGTAAGCTTGGCCGTAAGGGGCTGGACAAGCCAAGCGCATCCCCCCAGGACCAGAGCCCCGAACACAAACGCTACCCAGAGGTACCGTTTCGCCTTGTGCATAACCGACCTCCTTGCCTTCATGGGATTCCACCTCAAGCGTAGCCTTCCGGAGGAGCACGTCGAGGAATAGGGGGCGCGGCCCGCGGGGGGTGTGTCCACCCGCCCCTGGACAAATGTCCAGGGCAAACCCGCTTCCCGGGCCGGGTGTATATTGGCTGCGGGGAAAGGAGCGGCCGCCTTGCCCGCAGAGGAGCTGGAGTTGATCCAACGCAGCCTGAATGGCGACTTGGAAGCGTGGGGGGAGATTGTGGCCCGCTACAAGGAGGCGGTGTTCGCTGTGACGTTGAGCATATTGCGCAACCGCGCCGATGCGGAGGATGCCACCCAGGACACGTTCATCCGTGCCTACGAAAACCTGCGGCGCTACGATCTTTCCCGCAAGTTCTCCACCTGGCTTTTCACCGTGGCCGCCAACGTGGCCAAAAACGCGTTGCGCAAAAGGCGCCGGGAGAAGGACCCGCCCCTGGAGGAGCACAGTGGCGACCCCGCCGAGGAAGTGCACGCGGATCTCCGATTGACCGCGGTCCGCAAGATTGTGCACGAATTGCCCCAGGAGTACCGCAGCCCGGTCTTCCTCTACTATTGGCATGGGCTCAGCGTGGCGGAGATCGCGGAGATCCTGGGGCTGCCCGAGGGAACGGTGAAAACCAGGCTGCATCGGGCGCGGGCCATGATCCGCGCCAGGCTCGTGGAGGAGGGGGTGATCCCTGATGCGGTGGGATGAGGTGGAGGAACTGGTGCGCGCGGCCTTGACCAGGGAGGTGCAGGAAGCGTCGGCCGGGCTTGCCGGGCTGGAGACACGGGTGATCCAAGCGTTGGCGCGCCGCCCGCTGCGCCGAAGCTTCCTGGAGAGGCTCCGCGCGTTCTTCGCCCAACCCGTGCCCCGCTGGGCCCTGGTGGGCGCCACGTGTGCCCTCCTTTTGGGCTTTGCCTTGGGGCGGCTCACCGCACCCCGACCTATTCCTGCGTACGCCTCCAACCTGTTCGTCATCGCCGCGCCGGGAGCGCGCGCCGTGGCAGTGGTGGGCGATTTCTCCGCCTGGCAGCCGATCCCCCTCTCTGACCCCGATGGGGACGGCATTTGGACGGCGGTCATCCCCCTCCCCCCGGGCCGGTACGAGTACGCCTTCCTCGTGGACGGGAAATGGGTGGGGCAAGACCCCCTGGCCCACGAGTACCTGCGCACCTTCGGGGAATACGTGTCCGTGCGCTACGTAGGAGGAAGCGGTGCGGATCGCTCTTCTTAGCCTGGTGGCCGTTGTGGCCTTGGCCCAGCCGGTGGTGGTGCCCACTATACCCTGCCCAACGCCCGAGGAGGTCCTGCAGTTCCTGGCGGGCATGAACCTCTCCCCGGAGTTTCGTGGGGCTTTGGCCAGCGTGTTGGCGGCGGGCTTGGCCACGGGCCGGGCCACCCCCACCGTGAGCCTTCTTTTGCTGCGGGACCTCTCCTCCCTTCCCCGCGAGGCTGCGGAGCGCCTGCTTGAGCCCATCCGCTTCGCCCTGGCCCAGGGCTTCATCGTGGACACCGGCTTGACCGGATCCTCCATGATGAACGAGGTGCGCAAGCTCCTGGTCCTGGGACGCCGCCCCGAGGAGATCGAAGGGGTCCTGAAGACGCGGTTGGCCATGCTGTTGGCCACCCGCAGCGTCCTCACCCGGTATGGGCTGGTGCACGCCCCGCCCCTTCCCCCCGACAAGCCCCTGCCGCCCGAGGAAAGGTTCGTTCTGGAAGTGGCCTGGGGGGTGAGCGACTTCCTCCTTTGGGAGGGCGGAACCCTGACGGATCCCCGGCTGCGCACGTTCGTGCAAACCCGGTTGAACCAGCTGTGCGCCGTGGGTGTACTTTCTGCGGAGCAATGTTCCTGGAGCGCGACGGCCTTGACCCTGGAGATGTTCCAGGAAATCGGGCGGCTCGCGTTCCAGCCGGAAAGGAGGTAGGACATGAAGCATCTTAAGTTTTTCGCCGCTCTGGTGGGCCTCGTCTTGGGCGTTATAGCCATAGCCCAGGAGGAGGCCGTTCCTTTAGGGATCGTGATTGAGCCCCCAGCGGGCGAGCTCAAGGTGCGCATCTGGGTGGACAAGCCCGTCTACGCCGTGGGCGAAACGATCCGCATCCATTTTGAGCTCAGCATGGCCGCGTACGTCTACATCTGGGACATCATGCCCGACGGCAAGGTGCAGCAGATCTTCCCCAACCAATACGAGCCTCAAAACTACTTCCCGGCGGGGGTGCACAGCATCCCCAGCCCGGGCAAGGGCTACCAATTCACCGTCCAGCCGCCCACGGGCACGGAGTGGCTCCAGATCATGGCCTCGACCGTCCCCATCCCTTATTTCCAGGCATATGGGCCGCAACAACCCTTCCCGCTCCTGGGGCCAGACCCCCAGAGCTGGCAGGAACAGCTGGAGGCCCAGGTGTTGGGGGTAGTGCCCGAGCCCACCCAGCGGGCCTTCGACTTCACCTGCTTCCAGATCGTGTACGGCGCGGCCCCGGGATACGGAACCCTCCAGGTCATCACCAACCCGGCCTTGGCCAAGCTCTACGTGGACGGGGTCTTCCGGGGTTACACCCCGCGCACCCTCACGGTGACCGCCGGATCCCACACGGTCCTCATCCGCAAAACCGGTTATCAGGACTTCACGACCACCGTGTACATCCTGCCGGGCGGGACCCGCACCCTGAACGTGAACCTGACTCCGGTGGTGGTGAACCAGCCGCCGGTGGCCCAGTTCACCTTCGCTCCCGCTGCGCCACGCGCTGGCGACTGGATCTATTTCGATGCCTCGGCCTCCTACGACCCCGATGGGACCATCACGAACTACCAGTGGGACTTCCAGAACGACGGGATCTTCGACGCCACCGGCAAGGTCGCGTTCTTCCGATACACGGTGCCGGGCACGTACACGGTGCGGCTCGTGGTCACCGACGACAAGGGCGCCACGGGTTCCCTGACCAAAACCGTGGTGGTGACCCCCTTGGTGATCAACCAACCTCCGGTGGCCCAGTTCGTGTTCACTCCGGCATCCCCACGGGCCGGGGACTGGATCCAGTTCGACGCCTCCTCCTCGTACGATCCGGACGGGACCATCGTGAAATACGAATGGGACTTCCAAAGCGACGGGGTGGTTGATGCCACCGGGAAGGTGGTGTTCTTCCGCTACACCGCGCCGGGCACGTACACCGTGCGGCTGGTGGTCACCGACGACAAGGGCGCCACAGGCTCTGCTACGAAGACGGTGGTGGTGAGCCCGCTGGTGGTGAACCAACCGCCAGTGGCCCAGTTCACCTATACCCCCACCAACCCCCAAGTGGGCCAGAGCGTGATCTTCAACGGCACCTCTTCCTATGATCCGGACGGAAGCATTGTGGCCTATCAGTGGGATCTGAACGGCGACGGCGTTCCGGATCAGAGCGGACCGGTGGTGGCCTGGGTCTACGCTGCGCCGGGCGCCTACACCGTGACCCTCACCGTGGTGGACAACCTGGGGGCCAGCGGGCAGACCAGCCAAACCGTGGTGGTCCTTCCCGTGGGGATCCCCGGGATGCCCCCCATGTACGGGATCCCCGGGATCTTCGTGTGGGGCACGGACCGCTGGTACATCACGGTGAACGGCGCACCCACCTGGACCACGCCCCGGGCGTTCCGCATCGAGCTCCGCACAGATGGCGAGTTCGTGGGGTTCACCGAGGAAACTGGGCCTGCACCGTTGGGCCTTGTGCCGGAGCCGGTGAGCGCTGGCTGGCAAGTGATACGCGAAGGCACGGTGAGCACGGGCAGCGTCACCTACTCCTTTGAAGTGCGCAATGCCACGAGCATCTACTTCGACCTGCGTTTGGACATGGACGGCGACGGAAATCTGGACGCCGCGCCCAGCCTCGTGCGGCTGCGCCAGCGCATGGTCAACCCGCCCACCAACCCCTTCGTGGTCGGGCTTCCTGAGGGCTACACCGGGCCGTTTGTGCCCAGCGTGAACTTCCGCATCGGCCGAGCTTTGGCCTACACCAAGACCGTGCGCATCATCTTCTGGCAGACCACGATCAGCGCCCTCGAGGGACTCTGAGCCCTAGACCTCCTTCCTCGGGAGGGCCCGGGTCAAGCCCGGGCCCTTTTTTGCCCAGTGTGGGCCGGAGCTGCTGGCCCCAACCCCGTTCAACGCCCTTCTTTCCGATGAGGTTTTTCCCGGGTCGGCCCCACGAGAGGCGCAGGCGCGGACAACGTTCCCTGGCCCCTTTCCCCCTGGGTCGGTACACTCCGGTTGAGGTGATGCCATGGCGATCATCGAGGACGTTTGGGCCCGAGAGATCCTGGATTCCCGGGGCAACCCCACGGTGGAAGTGGAGGTCGTCTTGGACGACGGGACGGAGGCCCGCGCGGCCGTGCCCTCCGGCGCCTCCACCGGCACCTATGAGGCCTTGGAGCTGCGGGACAAAGACAAGCGCTACCACGGCAAAGGCGTGCTTCAGGCCGTGCGCAACGTGAACGAGATCATCGCCCCCGAGAGCGTGGGCCTCGATCCTCTCTGGCAAGAGGACATCGATGCCCTGCTCATCGAGCTGGATGGGACCCCCAACAAGAGCCGCTTGGGCGCCAACGCCATCCTGGGCGTCTCTTTGGCCGTGTGCAAAGCGGCGGCGGCCTCCCTGGGCCTGCCCCTGTTCAAGTACCTGGCGGGCGCGCGCTCCGGCCGTATGCCCATCCCCCTTATGAACGTGATCAACGGCGGGGTGCACGCCGACAGCGGCCTGGCCATCCAGGAGTTCATGATCGTGCCCGTGGGCGCGGAGACCTTCGCCGAGGCCCTCCGCTACGGGGCGGAGGTCTTCCACACCCTGCGCCACCTCCTCAAGGAGGAGGGCCATTCGGTGGCCGTGGGCGATGAAGGTGGATTCGCTCCCCGCCTTCCCTCCGAGGAGGAAGCCCTGAAATTCCTGGTCCGGGCCATTGAGGAAAGCGGGTACGAACCGGGAAAGGACGTGGCCCTGGCCTTGGACTGCGCTGCCACCTCCTTCTTCGATCCGGATCGCGGAACCTACGCCCTTTCGGGCGAGCGCACCGCCCGGGAGCTCGTGGAGCTTTATGAAGAGTGGGTGAAGCGCTACCCCATCCTCTCCATCGAGGACGGCATGGCTGAAGAGGACTGGGAGGGCTGGATCCTCCTCACCGAGCGGCTGGGCAAAAGGATCCAGCTTGTGGGCGACGATGTGTTCGTCACCAACCCGGAGCGGCTGCGCCTGGGGATCGAAAAAGGGGTGGCCAACGCCATCCTCATCAAGCTGAACCAGATCGGCACGGTCACCGAGACCTTGGCCACCCTGGAGCTGGCCCAGCGGGCCGGCTACGGCGGCGTCATCTCCCACCGTTCCGGCGAAACGGAGGACGTCTCCATTGCCCACTTCGCGGTGGGCACAGGATGTGGCCAAATCAAGACGGGCTCCCTTTCCCGCTCGGAGCGCGTGGCCAAGTACAACGAGCTCTTGCGCATTGAGGACCTCTATGAGCCGCCCATGGCGCGCTGGCCAGGGCGCTAAGCTCGGCCTGGCGGTGGCCCTAGTCGTCGTTCTAGGGTTGGGCGCCCTGTTCGGGTTGAGGCTTTATGCCATCCAGAAAGCTCAGGAGCGGGTCTGGACTCTGCGGGAAAAACAAGCCTCGTTGCAGGCGGAGATCCTGGAGCTCCAGCAGGCCGTGAAGGACGCGGAGAAACCAGAGACGGTGGAACGCCTGGCCCGGGAGGTGCTGCGCTGGGGTTACCCGGAGGAGGAATTGGTGATCCTCATCCGGCGGAGGTGAGGGGCATGGAGTTTGTTCACCTCCACGTCCACTCCGAGTATTCCCTTCTGGACGCGATGTGTCGGATTCCCGAGCTTGTGGAGGCCGCGCAAGCCCATGGCATGCGGGCCTTGGCCCTCACCGACCACGGCACCCTTTCGGGAACGGTCAAGTTCTATCAGGCCTGCGTGGAAGCGGGGATCAAGCCGGTCCTAGGGGCTGAGCTCTATGTGACCCCTGGGTCTCGCTTCTCCCGCGACCCTGTGCAGGACCGCTCCCCCTACCATCTTGTCGTGTTGGCCCAAAACGAGGAGGGCTGGCGCAATCTCCTCGTGCTCGTCAATCGTGCCCATACCGAAGGCTTCTATTACAAGCCCCGCGTGGATTTCGAGCTTCTCGCGCACCATAGCGGCGGGCTGATCGCCCTCTCCTCGTGCGAGTCCGGCGAGGTGCAAAAACTCCTGCTTCAAGGACGGTCCAAGGAGGCCAGGGAAGCCGCGGCGCGCCTATCCCAGATCTTTCCTGGCCGCTTCTATGTCGAGCTTCAGGACCACAACCTCGAGCGGGGGCGTCAACTCATCCGAGCCCAGCTGGCCTTGGCCCGGGAGCTGGGGCTTCCGGTGGTCGCCACCGCTGACGTGCACTTCATCCGCCCCGAGGACGCCGAGCCTCATCAGGTCCTCATCAACATCCAAGCCGGAAAGAAGTTGAGCGATCCCGATGCGCGGAGCTTTGAGGGCACCGATTACCACTTCCTGAGCCCACAGGAAATGGCCGCCAAGTTCCGGGAGATCCCGGCCGCGCTGGAGAACACCGTGAGGATCGCAGAAAGCTGCGAACTCACCCTTTCCTTCAACCAGCGGCTTCTCCCCCGGTTCCCCCTGGAGGGGTGCACGCCTCAGGAGGAGCTGGAGCGGCGGGCCTGGGAGGGAGCACGCCTGCGGTATGGGGAGGAGATCCCCGCCGCGGTGCGGGAGCGCCTGTCCTACGAGCTCTCCGTGATCGGCAAGATGGAGTTGGCCCCCTATTTCCTCATCGTGGCGGATTTCGTGGACTACGCACGGCGGCGCGGCATCCCCGTAGGACCCGGCCGGGGCTCGGCCGCAGGCTCCCTCGTGGCCTATTGTCTGGGCATCACCCAGGTGGACCCCCTCCGGTTCGGCCTCCTCTTTGAGCGCTTCCTGAATCCGGAGCGTGTGAGCCTCCCGGACATCGACATCGACTTTTGCATGCGCCGTCGCGATGAGGTCCTGGAGTATGTGGCGGAGAAATACGGACGAGACCACATCGCTCAGATCGGCACCTTCGACCGCATGGCCTCCCGCTCCGTCATCCGAGACGTGGCCAGGGTTTTGGGGATCCCCTACGAGAAAGCCGATCGCATCGCCAAGCTCGTCCCGTTCGGGCTGTCCCTCCCTCAGGCTTTGGAGCAGATCCCCAAGCTCAAGGAGTACGCGGAGGAGGAGCCCAAGCTTTTCTCCATCGCCCTGAAACTCGAGGGCCTTCTGCGCAACGCCTCCACCCATGCGGCGGGCGTGGTCATCGCCCCGGAGCCGCTAGAGAAGTTCGTTCCCCTTTTGCGTCTCCCCGATGACCAGTTCGTGACCCAGTTCGACATGCACGACCTGGAGGCGTTGGGCCTCCTCAAAATGGATTTCCTGGGCCTGCGCAACCTCACCATCCTCTCCGATGTGCAGAAGCTCCTGCGGGAAAGGAGGGGACTGGACATCCGGCTGGAGGAGATCCCGCTGGATGACCCGGCCACGTACGAGCTCATCCGTTCCGGCGCCACCACCGGGGTGTTCCAGCTGGAGTCGGCGGGGATGCGGGCCCTCATCCGCCGGCTTGCGCCCACGGAGTTCCGCGACCTCATCGCCGTCCTCGCCCTGTACCGGCCCGGGCCGCTGGAGTCGGGCATGGTGGACGATTACATCGAGCGCAAGCATGGCCGCCAGCCCGTGACCTACCCCCACGAGCGCGTGCGGGACATCCTGGAGGAGACCTACGGGCTCCCCATTTATCAGGACCAGGTGATGCTCATGGCCCAGAGGCTCGCCGGCTTCACCCTGGCCGAGGCCGACCACCTGCGCAAGGCCATGGGGAAGAAGAAGCCCGAGGTGATGGCGGAGATGCGGGCGCGGTTCGTGGCCGGCTGCGTGCAAAACGGAATTCCGCAGGCCGAGGCGGAGGCCATCTTTGCGGACATCGAGAAGTTCGCGAGCTACGCGTTTGCCAAGGCCCACGCCGCGGCGTACGCCTTCATCACCTACTGGACCGCCTACTTCAAGGCCCATTTCCCCACGGAGTTCATGGCCGCCCTCCTCACCTCCGTCCAGGACAACATCGAGAAGGTCGCCGCGTACATCGAGGAGTGCCGCGGGATGGGAATCCAGGTCCTCCCGCCGGACGTCAACGAGAGCGCCGTGGGGTTCACCCCCGTGGGGGAAGGGAAGATCCGGTTCGGTTTGGGAGCGATCAAGCACGTGGGCGAAGCCGCGGTGGACGCCATTTTGGCCGCGCGGAGCTCCCGCCCCTTCCGCGATTTTTGGGACTTCTGCCTCCGGGTCGATCCCGAACGGGTGAATCGGGAGACCCTGGAGTGTCTGATCAAAGCCGGAGCCCTGGATCGCTTTGGGCTCACCCGCAAGGCCATGATGTCCCTGGTGGAGGAGGGCTTGCGCCTGGCCCAACGGGCACGCCGGGAAAAGCTCTCCGGACAGGCCAGCCTGTTCGACGAGACCTTGGTCATTCCCAACCTGCCCGTCACCCCCGAGGAGTACACCCAGGAGGAGCTCCTGCGCTTCGAGAAGGAGCTCTTAGGGCTCTACCTTTCGGGCCATCCGTTGGATCTTTACGCGGGAAAAATCCGAGGGATGGGCGCGGTGCCTCTGGCGGAAGCCGTGGGCAGACCCGGAGCGTTCCTGGTGGCCGGTCGTGTGAAGAACCTGAGGACCGTGGCCACGCCGGAGGGCTACATGGCCTTCCTCACCGTGGAGGACAAAACGGGCGAAGCGGAGGTCGTGGTGCGGCCCAGGGTTTGGGAGGAGTGCCCCACGTTGCACGAGGAGGACGTGGTGGCCATTCAGGCGGTGTGGACGGAGCGCAACGGCGTTCCTCGTCTGAACGCCCTCTCCCTGGAGCCGTTGAGCGAACGGGCCCCCCTTTCCCGCTGCTGGGTCCGGCTCCCCCTGCAAGGCTTGCGCAAGGAGAAGGTGGAGGAGTTCTTGCGGGTGGTCGCGGATCATCTCGGGCCGCTGCCGCTGGGGGTGGTGGTCGTGGATGGGGAACGCGAGGCCCGGATTTTGGCCGGCCCCCGGTATCACGTGCAGCCCACGCCGGAATTCCGGGAAGCCCTGCGACGGCTGGGCGCAGAGATGATCCTCGAATAATGCGCGCTCCTCTGTTCTTGAAGATCCTGCTCCCCGGTCTAGGGGTGAAGCGCTGGTTTTTCCTGGCCGCCGGGGGTGTGGTGCTTTTGGTGTTTGGCGCGTTTTTCCTCCTTGGCGAGTCGGGGATGCGCGATCTGTACAACCTTTTTTTGCGTTTTCTTCCCGCCATACGGCAGCCAGCGGTGGGAGCAGCCCTGGCCACCGGCGGTTTCCTCGCCCTTGTGGTGGGCACAAGCATGATGGTGCGCAGCATCCTTTCCGCGGTCGCCCCCGAAAAAGGGGGCTCGGTGGCCGAAGCTCTCTATCAGGCCCGCATCCTCAAGGCGGCTCCCCACGTGGTGGCCATCGGCGGAGGAACGGGGCTCTCCAACCTTTTGCGGGGCATCAAACACTACACCACCAACCTCACCGCGGTGGTCACGGTCATGGACACCGGCGGGAGCTCCGGACGCCTGCGGCGGGAGCTGGATGTGCTGCCGCCTGGCGATGTGCGCAACTGCCTGTTGGCCCTGGCCGAGGACGAGGAAAGGATGGCCAAGTTCATGCAGCACCGGTTCACCGGTGGCGAGGGTCTGGCTGGACACGCGCTGGGCAACGTCCTCCTGGCGGGTCTGGAGCAAGCCACCGGAGGTTTCGACCGCGCCATCGAGGAGGCCAGTTATTTTCTTTCCGTTCGCGGCCAGGTCCTCCCCTCCACCTTGGACAAGGTGCAGCTCGTGGCCGAGCTCGCGGATGGCCGTGTCATTGTGGGAGAAGCGGAAATCGCGGCGGATCCCACCCCGATTAAACGACTCTGGCTGTCTGGACCAGCCAAAGCCTATGAACGAGCTGTACAGGCCATCGCTGAGGCTGACGTCATCCTTATCGGGCCTGGAAGCTTATACACCAGCATCCTTCCCAACCTTCTTGTGGACGGCATCGCTTCAGCCATCAATCGCTCCCAGGCGGAAAAATTCGTGATCATGAACCTGATGACGGAGCCCGGGGAGACCATCGGGTACACCGCCTACGATCACCTGAAGGTGCTTTCCCAGTACCTGGACCTCCGTCGGTTCACCGGGGTCATTGTGAACACCGAACCCCCTCCGCCGGAGATCCGGGAGCGCTACTGGGCCGAGGGAAGTGAGCCGGTCAAGGATGATCTCCACGGCCCCAAAACCTTCGGCATGCGCGTGATCCGTGCTCCCCTCCTCACCGTGGTGGAGATAGAGGGGAAGCCCACGGTGAAGCATGATCCCTTCAAGCTGGCCAAGCTCTTAACCCGAGAAAGCCGAGCGTTACGACACTCCTGGACCCGCTGGTTCAGCCCTCACACGTCCACCACTCCCTGAGCAATCCACGTCCCGTGGCGCTCCTCCACTTTCACCCAGTTGTAGGTGGCCGCCTTCACGTCGATCCCTACTTTATGCTTTTGGGGATCGAACTTCTCCCCGAAAGCTTGTCCCACGGCCCGGAAACGCTGGCCCTCCTGGTGGATGCGCAACGTAAAGCGGCTGAAGAGGAGCCCTTGGGTGTCTCGCAGGAAAAGAAGTTCAGCTAGAAAGCGCACAAACAGATCCTCCAGGGTTTCTGCCTCCACCTCGAAGGGCACACCCTCTTGGGGGTCAACCGTCCCCAAATCGGCCATGAGGGAAAACATGGCCCGAGCCGCCTCGGCAAAAGCCTCCTCCACCGTGCTCCCTATCCCACGCACACCCATATCCGACGGATGAGGGATGAACTCGTAAGGCATCCCCTCAACCTCCGAGTTTCCAGGACGCCACGGGGGTGTACTTTGCCCCTTCAGGGCGAAGCTCTGAGCGCATCAAGGTCAGCGCCGCGACCTTGACCTCCGGGATGGCCGGGATCACCTTGGCCAAAAGTTCCCGCAGATCGATGGGTCTCTTGAACCGGGCCAGGGTCACGTGGGGCACCGCCTCTTTTCCTTCGGGCGGGAAGCTCAGGGCCTGAACGGCTTCCTCCATCTGTTGGCACAGGCCACGGAACTCCGGCACGTCGGCGCGAGGGCCCACCCAAAGGACCCGCGCCGCTTTGGGCTGAGGAAATCCTCCCAGGGTATCCAGCCTCAGCGCGAACGGCTTCGTTCGAGCTGCCACGTTCTTCCCCGCCTCCAAAAGCTGAGGAAGCTTCTCTTCCGGCGTTTCCCCAAGAAAACGCACCGTGAGATGGTAGTTCTCCGGGGGAACCCACGAACCTGGGCCCAGAACACGGCGACATTCCTGCGCCACCTCGGCCAAAGCCCACCGCACGTCCTCCCTCAGCTCGATGCAGAAGAACAGCCTCACAAGCGATTATAAGGCTGGAGGTCTCTGGTTTCGCTAAACTCTTGCGCCCATGGCTGAGGCTCTGCAATTGCGGGGAACCGTGATCCATGATTTCCCTTACCCTGCGGAGCGGCGGAAATGTCCCCATCGGGCCCTGGTATCCCTGACCCCTGCCGGCAGTTGTGCCCACCTTTGCCCCATGTGCTATGCCCGAGCCTACCCGTGGAGCCGGGACGCGCTCGCTTTTTACGCGAATACCCCGGAAAAACTCGCTGCGGAGCTGGAGAAAGCGGAGATTTGCCCGCCCCTGTACATCAGCCAGGTCACGGACCCCCTTCAACCCGTCCCGGCGATTCGAGAGCTCACGGCCCAGGTGGTGCAGGTGGCCATTCGTTTTCAAGTGCCCTTCCACATCATCACGAAAAACGGGGATGGGACGCTTTGGCTTTTGCGACGCGTGCCCACCCTCCGCGAGTACCCGTTTTGGTGGCTCTCCCTCACCATCGAAGCCCCGCCTGCCAAACAAAAGGTCACCAGCCCGTATGCCTCCTCCGTCAGGGAAAGGCTCTTGGCCGTGGAGGCATGCGCGAAAGCCGGGATTTTTACGGTCGTGCGTACCGATCCGGCGATTTGGGGGCTGGTTCGGGAGGAGGACGAGGTCTGGCTTTTGGACCGCGCCAGGGATGCGGGTGCCCGCCACATCGTCTCCGCCATGGGCCACTTCAACCGCACCTCCTTTTCCCGCCTCTTGGAGGCGCTGCGCGCCGCCGGGTTCAAAGGGGCAGCAGAGGAAGTGCAAAAGATCTATGGGCGCGGTCAAGCCGAGGGCTTTTTCCAAACCTCCGCCGTCATCAGGGCTCCGTTGGAGCTGCGCCAAAAATTCCACCGCTTCATGCGGGAGGAGGCGGAGAAGAGGGGAATGACCTACGCCGCCTGCTTGGAGATGGGGAGGGAATGGGACTCCCCGGGGATTCCCCACTGTGAGGCTGCCCCACAGGGGAGGCTTGCGAAAAAAACACGCACCGGAAAATTCGAACTTCTTTCCGGCTGCTTTGCCGACTGTTTACGAAGCTGTCCGGATCCCTTTGCCCCTCCCTGTGGCCGGCCGGAACTCCGCCATCAATACCCCTTCAAGTTCCAAAGTCTGCTTCCCCGACCCTCAACCCTTCTTGGCTGACCAGAACAGACCCCTCAGCAAAAGCGCAAAGAGTGAAGGGAACCACGGGCAGGCATTGAACTTCCGCCCATTCGCTCACACCATCCACCTGGGCATCACTGTCCGCATTCCCCACGGGGGCAAGGAAGAAGATGGGTGGCTTGACCTTCGGCTATGTTGCAGACCCCAACAGCGCGATGTCTGGTGCTGGGAGCAAGGTAACGACGATCCAAGCGGGAGCAGAGCAACAGTTTGATCGTGCCACTCAAGGAGCCTGCAGCCAGATGGTTTGCATCTCTGCGGAAAACCATCCGTAGCCGATGTGGGGAGGCCCTATGAGCCCACGGGCCTCGTGTTTTCGCATCCACATCGAACGCTTCCATCGGGCGTAGTTCTTAAGGACGACGGGCCGGCACTTTATTGGACAGAATGGCAAAAACGCGGATCTTCTGGCCCGAGGGAGGGGCCCACACTCCCGACAGTCCTGTCCGCGCAGGAGCATATCACCAGCCATTTCCCAGATACGCTGGATGCCACCCACCAAGCACGTCCCTGCAGGGTACAGACCAGCTAAGCGGTAGTCAGTTGTCGAACCTTCGCCGCGGGGAGGAAAGCCCAGGGGGACTAGTTCGCAAGGCAGAGGCATCGGAGTGACCATGGCCGCACGTGGCCGCCCACCACCTGGAGCTCCCCAGTGCTCAACGTCTTCCTCACGGGCTATGCCATCCGGTCGCTTCGAAAACGGCAACCTGCGAAATTCTTGCCCGTGTATGTTCCCAGCCGTCGTCAGTAACACAGCCCCTTAGGAGAACTAGCCATCGCCCCATATCGAGTAAACTTGATGCAGGAGGTGAACGACGATGTCCCAGGCGTGGCAGGGGCCCTTGGAGCGCATCGATGAGTTCCGCTGGAAGATCCCCCGGACCTACAAGCGCGAAATGCGTACCGATGGGCTCATTTATGCCTCGGAAAAGATGATCCCCACCATCCGCGACGACCAAGCCCCGGAGCAGGTGGCCAACGTGGCCTGCCTTCCGGGCATCGTGGGCTATTCCATGGCCATGCCCGACATCCACTTCGGCTACGGTTTTCCCATCGGTGGGGTGGCTGCGTTCGATGTCAAAGAAGGCGTGATCTCGCCTGGTGGTGTGGGCTACGACATCAACTGCGGGGTGCGCTTCATCCGCACGAACCTCACGGCGGAGGAGGTGAAGCCCAGGCTTCCCGCGCTTTTGGACGCGATCTTCGCTAACGTCCCCTGTGGGGTGGGCATGGGCGGAAAGATCAAAGTCACCGCGGAGGAGCTGCGCCAGGTGATGGTGAAGGGCGCGCGCTGGGCAGTGGAGCGGGGGTTTGGTTGGCCGGAGGACCTGGAGCACTGCGAGGAGGGCGGGTCCCTCGCCGGCGCCGACCCGGCCACGGTCTCCAGTCGGGCCGTGGAGCGGGGCCGGCCCCAGCTGGGCAGCTTGGGCGCAGGAAACCACTTCCTGGAGATCCAAGTGGTCGAGGAGATCTACGAGCCGACAGTCGCCGAAAAGCTTGGGGTCACCGCCAAAGGCCAGGTCACGGTCATGGTCCATACCGGCTCCCGCGGCTTCGGCCACCAGATCTGCGACGACTATCTCCAGGTCATGCAGAACGCCGTGCGCAAATATGGGATCTACTTGCCCGATCGACAGTTGGTCTGCGCTCCGGTGGAGTCGCCCGAGGGGAAGAAGTACTTTGCCGCCATGGCCTGTGCGGCCAACTTCGCCTGGGCCAACCGGCAGATGATCACCCACTGGGTGCGCGAAGCCTTCGAACAGGTGTTCAAAAAGAGCGCCAAAGAGCTTGGGCTTTTCGTGATCTACGATGTGGCCCACAACATCGCCAAAATCGAGGAGCACGTGGTGGACGGCCGCAAGGTCACAGTGTGTGTGCACCGCAAGGGCGCAACGCGAGCGTTCCCGCCGGGGCACCCGGCTGTGCCCAAGGACTACCGCGAGATCGGCCAGCCCGTGCTCGTTCCCGGAGATATGGGCACGCTCTCCTATATCCTTGTGGGCACGGAGCGGGCCATGAAGGAGACGTTTGGGTCCACGTGCCATGGGGCGGGGCGGCTCATGAGCCGGGCCGCGGCCCTGCGGGAAAAGAGCGGCCGGGAAGTGGCGGAGGAACTGCGGGCCAAAGGGATCCTCGTGCGGGCCGCCAGCGAAAAGACCCTGGTGGAGGAGATGCCCGAGGCCTACAAAGACGTGACCGAGGTGGTGGAGGCTTGTCACGGCGCGGGGATCTCCCGCATGGTGGTGCGGGTCCGCCCCATCGGCGTGGTCAAAGGGTGAGTCGGGGAGGCTTAGGGGGTCCCCGATATTCCCCAGCGCGGGAATGCGTGAGAGCGAAAGTTGCGGCCTCATAAGCGACTCCCTGGCTTGATGGGCATGAGGCCGTGAAAATGACCGGGAATTGGCCGTGGAGTTTGACCCCCGCATCCCGATCGCCCGGAAAGGACCAAGCCTGGTGAAGCGGAACAGACCAGGCCGGGGAACTGGGCCAGGTGGCAGATCTGGGGTGATTCGAGGGAGGGGCTATGGCAGATGTTAAGCCGAAGTGCGTTTGGGTTATGAGAGCGGGGGCCCGCGGTGAAGATGAAACGGTGGCACTGGAGGAAGGGCTTGCCATTATCGGATTCAAGGATGTACCTGACTTAAGGAATTTCCCGTCCCGAGAAGCCCTCATCGAACACCTGCTTGCGGCCGATCCTGAGCGATCAAGGTCCAGGGCTCAAAACCGGGCAGCCCAGCTTTGGGCCTTCCGGGAAGAGGCACGCACGGGAGACATTGTTGTCCTTCCCCTGAAAACGCGGCCTTCAGAGATTGCCTTGGGGCGCATCACCGGGCCCTACGACTTCCGCCGTGTGGGTGACGAACAACGGCACGTTCGCCCGGTAAAGTGGGAGAAAATCGTGTCGCGCTCAAAGTTCAAGCAGGACTTGCTTTATTCGTTCGGCGCCTTCATGACGGTGTGCCGCATCCAGCGGAACAACGCTGAGCGAAGGGTCTCGGCCGTACTCGAAGGGAAAGAGGACCCAGGGTCGGATGAACCCCTTCCACCAGACACACGCATCGACATTGCGCAATTAGCCCACGACGAGATCGTGGCGTTCGTACGCCAGAAGTTCGTCGGCCATGACTTGGCACGACTTGTGGGGGCCGTTTTGGAAGCCGAGGGATTCAAGGTGATCATCTCACCCCCTGGTCCGGACAGAGGCGTGGACATCTTGGCTGCGCGCGGTCCGTTGGGCTTCGAGGAACCGTGGCTTTGCGTGCAGGTGAAGGCCAGCGAGACCCCTGTGGATGTGAACGTTTTCCGCGCCCTTCAGGGGGTGATGACAACCTTCAGAGCCACGCACGGGCTCCTCGTGAGCTGGGGTGGTTTTACCGAGGTAGTGCGGAGGGAGGCCCGACAACACGCGTTCAAGATCGCGCTTTGGGATCAGACCGACATCGTCCAGGCCATTTATCGCACCTATGAGCGTCTGAGCCCGGAGATCCAAGCCGAGCTCCCTTTGAAGCGCATTTGGGTCCTTGTGCGCGAGGGGATGGAGGATTAACCCTTTGAGGAACGGGATGAATTGTCGCCACTCAGGTACAGCCGCTTTGGAGCACAGGGAACAAGCGTCCAACCGCGCTTTGCTTATGAGAAAGGCGGAAAGCGCGCGCTTGAGCGGATCAACCTCCTCTGGATGCTCCGTTGACGCAGGCTGTAGGGACAAAAGAGTCGCTATCCTTCACCCATCACGGAGTGAGGGCAATCCCAGGGGCACCCGCGGAAGAGTCCGCGTGCAAAGGGAACAACCGAAAAGAAAAGAGAGGGATTTCCTAGACCACCTGGGCAAGCGTCGCTCCAGGCGCGTCCACACAGGACCAAACAGGGGTCCTGTTGAGGCCTCACAAACTTAGGTAAAACGCCCTCACCCGTTCATAATGCACCTATAGCAACCGGAAGCGAAAGAAAGTGGTAAGAACCTCTGCCTTAGCCCGAAAAGAGCAGCGGGAATCCTCAGGAACGAAGCTCCAACTAGGGCCCTCCTTTCCCCTTCGGCTTGGTGGATCCCTAATGTGTCTCCTTCGTCAGGAAAGCGATCCCTGTCCGATGATCTTGACGAGGCAGATTTCCTTAAGGAACCTACCCGCCTTCCACCTCAAGGAGCCAGTGGTGCTTTTTCCTCTTGGCCTATCTGTCCCCACCCTAATTTCTGCCTCACACCTTGGGCCATGACTGCCTAAGTTGGTCCACCCAAAACAAGCGATGAAGGGGGTGACTAGGGCGCGGCGAAAAGACGTTCCAGCGGTTCTGGAACTCGCTGGGGGACACGGAAGCGCTTAAGAGGCGTTGGGGTAAGGTGGTGTGAATGGGGCAAAAGCAAGACACATCGGGAGCCCACCGGGAGCAAAGGGCCCCCCGTGAACGCCATTTGGGCTAGCTCTGCGCGTGTTCGATCCTTTGGAAAATTGGAAAGGAGGGGTAAGATGTCCCCGCAGCGAGGAGGAAAGATGCCCAAGGACCAGGCTCCCGAGGTAAAGCTGAAGGTGGCCGAGGCTCTACAGCAGGACGTGGGGCGGGGCATTGCCCGCATCGCCGGGCAATATCTGGAACAAATCGGCATTCAGCCCGGTGAGCCGGTGGAGATCGAAGGACAGAGGCTCACCGGCGCTGTGGCGGCCCTGGCCTACCCAGCCGACGCGGGGTTGGACATCGTCCGCATCGATGGACTCATCCGTACCAACGCCGGCGTCAGCGTGGGTGACACCGTCACCGTGCGCAAGGCCAAATGGAAGCCCGCCAACCACGTCACTCTGGCGCCCGCGCGCAAGGGCTTACGGCTCATCCTCCCTCCGGAAAGCCTGCGGGCCGTTTTGGTGGGGCGGGTGGTGCGGGCCGGCGATGTGGTCTCCACCGCGGGCCGGGCCGAGCGCTCCCCCTTCGGCGGCGAGCTCCTCACCGACCGCATCTTCCGGGACTTCTTCGAGATGATGGCCCCCATGTCCTTCGGGTTCGGGGAACTCCTCCTCAAAGTGGTGGAGACCCAGCCGGGCGGAATCGTGCGCATCACCCCGGAGACCCAGATTGAGCTCCTTCCTGAGTATGTGGAGGTGGCGGAGCGGGGCCGGGAGGTCCCCGAAGTCACCTACGAGGACATCGGCGGGCTGCGGGACGTGATCCAAAAGATTCGGGAGATGGTGGAGCTACCCCTCAAAAAGCCTGAACTCTTCGCACGCCTGGGCATTGAGCCTCCCCGAGGCGTGCTCCTCTACGGCCCGCCAGGAACCGGGAAAACCCTCCTGGCCAAGGCTGTGGCCCACGAGACCGATGCCCACTTCATCGCCATCTCCGGCCCGGAGATCATGTCCCGCTACTACGGGGAAAGTGAACAGCGCCTGCGGGAGATCTTCGAGGAAGCGCAAAAGAACGCGCCGGCCATCATCTTCATCGATGAACTGGACTCCATCGCCCCCAAAAGGAGCGAGGTCACGGGCGAGGTGGAGCGGCGGGTGGTGGCCCAGCTTCTCACCCTCATGGACGGCCTCAAGGAGCGGCGCAATGTGATCGTGATCGGCGCCACGAACCGCATCGAGGCCATTGATCCTGCGCTGCGCCGCCCTGGCCGGTTCGATCGGGAGATCGAGGTGCGCGTCCCCGATCGCGAGGGCCGGAAGGAGATCCTCATGATCCATACCCGCGGTATGCCCCTTGCTCCGGACGTCAATTTGGACGAGCTTGCCGAGCGCACGCACGGGTTTGTGGGAAGCGACCTGGCTGCCCTGGCCCGCGAGGCGGCCATGAACACCCTGCGCCGGGTACTGCCCAAAATCAACCTCGACGCCAAAGAGATCCCCAAAGAAGTTCTGGACGAGCTTGTGGTGCGGCGTGAGGACTTCGAAGCTGCCCTGAAAGAGGTGCGCCCCTCGGCCATGCGGGAGATCATGATCGAGATCCCCACCGTGACCTGGGAGGACATCGGGGGCCTGGAGGAGGTGAAGCAGCTTCTGCGCGAGGCGGTGGAGCTGCCTTTGACCAAGCCTGAAGCCTTCCGACGGCTGGGGATCCGCGCGCCCAAAGGGATCCTCCTCTTCGGCCCGCCGGGCACGGGGAAGACCATGCTGGCCAAGGCCGTGGCCAACGAGTCCCAAGCAAACTTCATCACCGCCAAGGGCTCGGATCTCCTCTCCAAGTGGTACGGGGAGAGCGAGCAGCGGATCGCCGAGGTGTTTCGGCGCGCAAGACAGGTGGCCCCGGCCGTGATCTTCTTGGATGAGCTCGATGCGCTGGCGCCGCGGCGCGGCACCGCCATCGGGGAACCCCACGTCACCGAACGCATCGTGAACCAGCTCCT